>NZ_JBMHHY010000011.1:0-315673 GCF_049739465.1 Embleya sp. AB8 | reverse complement strand
CGCGGCGGCACGCGGCGGCACGCGGCGGCACGCGGCGGCACGCGGCGGCACGCGGCGGCACGCGGCGGCACGCGGCGGCACGCGGCGGCACGCGGCGGCACGCGGGCGAACCGGCGTGCACGCGCCGGGAGTTCCCCCGCTCACGAAGGGGCTGGATCGCAGCGATGCGAAGCCCACGGGCCGCGCGGTCTGCTTAAACGCCCGACGGTCCGGATCCGACCAGGCCGTCCGGCCGTCCGGGCACAACACGAGCACCGGTGGCAGGCGCTGCAGGTGCCAGCATTGGCCGAACAGGTGTGCGTACACAGGGAGTTCCGCACCCCACGCACGCACCCGCCAACCGCAGCAGCCCAGGGCCCTCGGGCACGCGACGTTCTCGCACGCCGAACGAGCCGGATCAGGCCGGACCGGCCGGCGTTCGGGCTCGACGCGAGCACCGGCCGCCGGCAAGCAGGTGCGGCACGCGGGCGATATCGGGCGAACCGGGTTACGCGAGCGCGGAGTTGAACGCCCACGCACGGGCCGGCCATGACGGCCCGGAGCCTACGGGCGCAGGGTGTCCGCGCACGCCGAATGAGCCGGATCAGCCCAGGCCACCCGGCATTCGGGCGCGGACACGCGCACCGGCCGCCGACAAGCCGGGCGGCACCCGGCAGCCATGGGCAAACCGGTGTACGCATGCAGGGAGTTGAGCGCACCCACATACGAGTTGCCTGCGACAGCCCAGGGCCCGCAGGCTCACACACTGCGGCGCCGGGTGCCCGCGCACGCCCGAAGCGCCGGACCGGGCCGGGCCGTCCGGCGCTCGGCCCGACACGAGCACCGGCCGCCGACGAGCGAGCGCAGCACGCGGCACCGACAGCGAACAGGTGCGCACACGGCCGAAGTTCCCTGTGCGCACCGCCGCTCGTCGTCACCCCGCCCCGCGACCAGCTCCCGGCGGCGTGGTCCGCGATCACACGACGCGTTCGCTGCCTCCGTCGATGGGGATCTGGGCGCCCGTGGTCGCGGCGAAGTCGTCGGAGCACAGCCGGATGACCGCCTGCGCCACCGTGGCGCTGCTCACCTCGGTGCGCAGCAGGTTGCGTCGCTTGTACTGCTCGACCGTCATCCCGTAGTCGGCGGCCCGCTTGGCCAGGATCTCCTCGGTCCACAGGCCCGTGTCGAAGACCGCGTCCGGGTGCACCACGTTGACCCTGATGCCGTCGGCGGCCCATTCCAGCGCGGCCACCCTGGACAGTTGCGTGACGGCCGCCTTGGACGCCGAGTAGGCCGCGGCGCCCGGCCCGGGGGCCGGCACGTTCCGGGACGCGATCACCGCCACGCGGCCACCGCGCGGCGCGAGCGCGAGCAGTGGGTGGGTCTCCCGGAAGAGCAGGGCCACCGAGTCCACGTTCACCGCCATCGAGCTGCGCCACGCGTCGGTGTCGAGCGCGGCGATCGGCGCGCCGGCCTTGAAGACGCCCGCGCTCGCCACGACCATGTCCAGCCCGCCGAACCGTTCGACGGCGGCGCGCAGCGCGGTGTCCACGGCGGCGGGGTCGGTGACGTCCACGGCCTGCCCGAGGTAGCCCGGTCCGGCGAACGTCTCGGTGACGCCCGCGTCGAGGTCCCAGCCGACGACACTGGCGCCGGCCGCCAACAGGGCCCGTGCGCAGGCTTTTCCGATCCCCGACGCGGCGCCCGTGACGAGCGCGATCTCGCCGGCGAACGGCAGCGGCGGCCCGGACCGGCGCAGCTTGGCCTGTTCCAGGTCCCAGTATTCGAGGTCGAAGATGTGCTCCTCGGACGCGGGCCGGTAGCCGCCCAGCCGCTCCCCCGCGGCGATCACGTCCATCGTGTGCGCGTAGATGTCGCGGGCGATGTCCGTGTCCTTGGCGCTGCGCCCGATCGTAAGCATGCCGAGGTCGGGGTCCAGGACGATCCTCGGCGCGGGGTCGAGTTGCTTCAACTCGGTGCCGCGGCGCCGGTGGTGGCGTTCGAAGTATTCCCGGTAGCAGTCGGCGTAGCCGGCGACGTCGCGGCCGACCAGCGGCACCCGCTTGGTGCGGATCACGTGGTCGGGGGTGGCCGGGCCGCGGTTGGCGACCTCGGCCAGGTCGGCGCGCGCGACGAACTCGGCCGTGGCCTCGTCGGCGTGCCGGGCGACGATCATCGGTCCGCCCGCCGCATCACTGATCTCCCGGCGCAGGGAGGCCAGTTCCGCACTCGTGGGCCGCGCCGGCCCGGGCGCCGCGACGCGCACCGCGCTCGCGTGCTCGCTCAGGTGTCGTTCGGCGCGGGTGATCAGCTCGAGGTGTCGCTCGTAGGCCTCGCGGGTGTCGTCGCCGAAGGTGAACAGGCCGTGGTTGAGCAGCACGATGCCGGTGGTCGCGGCGTCGGCCTGCTCGCGCCACACCTCGGCGCAGCGCACGGCGAGGTCGAAGCCGGGCATCACGTAGGGCACGATCGCAACGTCGTCGCCGAACACGTCGCGGATCACCGCTTCGCCGTCGGCCAGGTTGGTCAGCGTCAGGATCGCGTCGGCGTGGCTGTGTTGTACCGCGCGGTGCGGCAACATCGCGTGCAGCAGCGCCTCGACGGAGGGATCGGGGGCGGCGGCGTCGAGCAGTGCGCAGCGCAGTTCGTTGACCATCTGCGCGTCGCTCAGCGCGGGTACGGTGAGCAGTTCGCGCAGTCGGGCCAGGCGCAGCGGGGCGAAGCCCTCTGGGCCGATCGAGGCCAGGTCGTGGCCGCTGCCCTTGACGTAGAGCACGTCGATCGGCGCGCCGGTGACGTCGGCGACCTCGGCCTTGACGGAGGTGTTGCCGCCGCCGTGCAGCACGAGTGTGGGTTCGGTGCCGATCAGTCGCGAACCGTAGGCGCACTGCGCCAAGGGACCGTCGCCGGCGTCCGCGTCGGACCATCGATTGCGCATGGGTGCACCGTCCTCGTCCTGGGATTCATCTGACCTACCGAGCCAATTTGTCTGACAACTTAGGAGGTCGTGCGCCCACGGTCAAGGCGTCGAGGCCGGCCCCGGCCCTCCCCCGCTCCTCGGGGGCACCGCGATCACGGCGTCCGTGCCGGGAGAGCCAACGGCCGCCGGGTCGTGCCTGGTGCCGCGCCCGGCAACATTCGCCGGGCGCGGCACCGGTTGTCGGGTCGATCAGCGAAGGCTGCCTCGGATGGCCTCGGGGTCGGTGGGTGCGAGGGGGGCGGTGGCGCTCTTCGCGGTGAGCGCCGGTGGCGGGGTCACGTAGACGGGGGTGGGTTCGGATTCGGGGGCGCAGGTCTTGGCGATCCGGCCGCCGCCCTTGGGGAGGCTGCCGTCGCGGAGATAGGCGGTGAAGGTGTCGTCCAGGCAGGCGTTGCCGTGGAAGAGGATTTCGTGGAAGCTGCCGCCGTTCTGGACGACCAGCTTCGAACCGGGCAGCGCGTCGTGCATGGCGAGCCCGCCCTCGTAGGGCGTGGGGGCGTCCTCGGTGGCCTGGAAGAGCAGTACGGGCGGCAGGCCCTTGCCGGTGATCTTCAGCCGGCCGGCCTGGTTGCCCTGGTGCGGCCAGAACATGCAGGCCGCGTTGTACCACATGTTGTTGTAGGTGTAGAAGGGCGCCGCGGCGTCGATCCCGGCCTGGTCCTTCTTCCAGAACTCCCAGTCCCGGGGCCAGGCGTTCTCGGTGCACTGCGCCGCGTTGTAGGCCGGGAAGGTGCCGTCGTCCGCGGTCGGCGCCGCGTAGCGGTTGTAGGCGATGTTCAGCGGCCGGGTGTCGTGGGCGGTGAGGTAGGCCGACAGCACGGTGGCCATCCGGGGCCAGCGCAGGAAGTTGTAGCCGCCGCCGGAGAAGGTGTCCTCGAACTCGGCCGGGCCGATCCGGCCGGGCGCCGGGGCGGCGTCCACCGGGTCGGTCCGCAGCGCGGCCTCGACCTGCCGGTACGCCTTCACCACCGCGGCGGGATCGGTGCCCAGGTGGTAGACCGAGTCGGCCCTGGCCGTCCAGTCGGCGAAGGCATCGAAGCGGCGCTGGTGTTCCCGGTCCTGGAGGACGTTGTGGTCGTACCAGCTGATGGTGGGGCCGACGATGGAGTCGAGCACCATCCGCCGTACCCGCGAGGGGAAGAGTTGGCCGTAGGTGGAGCCCAGCGAGGTGCCCCAGGAACCGCCGTAGAAGTTGATCTTCGGGGCGCCGAGCGCGCGCCGGATGCTCTCCAGGTCGCGGGCGTTGTCGACGGTGGTCATGTGCGGCAACAGCCAGGACCAGTCGGCCGTGCAGTCGGCGGCGTACCCGGCGGCCTTCTTCAGCCAGGCCTTCGAAGTGCCTTGGCTCACCTGGTAGTCGGGCCGCTCGGCGTGGAAGTAGTTGGCGTCGCACACCACATGGGGCTCGCTGGCGTTGGTGCCGCGCGGGTCGAAGCCGATCCAGTCGTAGGTCGAGGCGACGTCCGCCGGGATCTGTCCGGAGATGAAGGCGGGCATCCAGAGCCCGGAGTCCCCCGGGCCGCCGGGGTTGAGCAGGATCGGCCCCTGCTGCTTGTCCTTGGGAGCAGTGGCGGGAAGTCGGTTCACCTTGATCTTGATCCGGCGGCCGCGCGGATCCGCGTAGTCCACCGGCACGTCGAGCATCGCGCACTGCAGCGCGGGCGTGGTGGTGTCGTTACAGGAACTCCAGACGAGTTTTCCCGGCCCGAAGTCCTCGGGACCACCGGTGTCGGGAGCCGCGCCGACGGACGCGCCACCGAGGGCCACGACCACCACGGCGGTCGAGAGCATCGCTAAGACTTTTCTCATGGAGAGCATGATGTGATATGTGAAATTGCATAACCAGAGACTCGATCGGACGTTACCAATCTGTGACCGAACGCAGTCGGGGGTGCACTCGCCGCATCGAAGGCACCTGGCTCCCCCGGTGTGTAACAACGTCGTCGGGTCGAGGCGTCAAGTCGGTGACGGGGCATCCGCCCCGGGTCTGGAGAACCGCTGCATGACCACGAACTCCCCGGTGCGCCAGGGCAATCGCCCGGCAGCCGGCCGCACTGCGCGGGCCCCACGCACAGGTACGCGCCGCCGCGCCCGCACGTTGTTCGCCGCCACCGCCGCCGCGCTCGTCCTCGGCGCCGCGCTACCCACGTCCGCCGGCGCGACCGACGCCTGGACCGCCGCACCGCTCCCGGCGGCCGGCAACGTCAGCCTGACCGGCGTGACGAAGCCCGACGCGCACACCACCTGGGCCTCGGGCTTCCGCGTCCCGGACCGGGGCCCGCTCGTGCCCGTGTTGTACGCGCGCGACGATCGGCGCGGCGACGCGTGGACCGAACTCCCCACCGCGCCGGGCGTCACCGGGCGCACCAACGCCGTCGCCGCGAAGTCGCCGCACGATGCGTGGCTGGTCGGCGACACCACCCAGGGCGCCACCGGGGACCCGATCATGACCCAGCACTGGGACGGGCGTTCCTGGACGGTCCGGGACGCGCCGATGCCCGCGAACTCGCAGGGCGGCGGGCTGCTGAGCGTCTCCGAGCGCTCCCCCGACGACGTGTGGGCGGCCGGCTGGGTACAGGCGATCGACAAGATCACACCCGATCCGAACGGCGGTCCGAGCCGCTACGACACCCACCACGAGGGCATCGTCCAGCACTGGGACGGCCGAGCCTGGACCCGCGTCGCACTTCCCCAACCGGTGGCCTCCTGGGGCCTGAACTCCATTGCCGTGGCCGGGCCCGACGACGTATGGGCGGTCGGCAACGGCTACGGCGACGACGACAAGCCGCTCGCGCTGCACTGGGACGGGCGCGCGTGGAGTGCCGTCCCGGTACCGCAATTCGGCGGTGTGTGGGGCGAGTTCAACGCGGTCGTGGCGAACGGCTCGAACGACGTGTGGGCGGTCGGGCGCCGGCTCCTGGACGACAAGGACCACGGCCACGCGCTCGTCATGCACTGGGACGGGCACACCTGGACCGCGAGCACGCCGCCCGCGAACGCCGGCCCGATGTACGGCGCGGCCCCGGCACCGGACGGCATCGTCGCGGTCGGCGAGACCGCCGACCGCGAGAACGGATACGGCCTACGGGTGACCCCCTCCCGAGCGGCCTCCCTCGACATCCCGGCCCCCGCCGCCGACGGCCGCTCGTACCACCCGTGGTCGGTCCGCACCGACCGAGGCACGATCACGACCGTGGGCGCCTCGAACGCCCCCGGACAACCGATCACGGGCCTGCTCCTGACCGGCCACCTGTAGCCACCACCGCCGCCGCCGCCGACGACCGCCCGGCCCGCCAACGGGCCCGGGCGGTCGCCTGCGGAACGGGACATCGGCCGGAGACCGGCGCGGGTCCGGGGTCGGGCCACCAGGCCGTTGTGGCATCCGATGCGGTTTCGGGTGCTCCCGTCAGGGTCGGGCCACCAGCTTCACCACGGTCACGAGCAGAGCTGTCTTCGTAATCATGTAGGTGATGACGGCGACTCCGGCGATCTGTGTGATGCGATGGTCATCGTTGCCGCCGCCAGGGTAGGGACGGGAGTCGGCGCCATAGGGATCGCGGGCGATCACCCCGACACCCTCCTCGAACGCGACTCGGGTCTTCGTGCTCATAGCGCGGAGTTCGGCGCGGACGAGGTCGGTGTATTCGACCGTGTAGCGGCTCACCGGGTGGTCCGGCCATTCCATCCGGACGCCTCATCGCCGAAGACCTCGTCCGCGGTCCACGTACGCAACCTGCCCTCGGCGGCGGCGTTCAGATCGGCGATGACGTCGGGATCGTTGCCCATCGTCACGATGCCCCACCACAGGAGCACAAGATTGGCGATGTCACCGAGGGCGGCATCGGCCAGTTCCCGCTCGAACTGCGCACGTTGGTCGGGATCGAGCGCTTCGCGTACGCCACGGATCGTGCATGCCACGTTCGTCGGCGGTGCATGGTCTGGCTGGACACTCATCTCGGATCTCCTCGAGTCACGGTGCCAAGGTGTCCCACACTACCGGCCGCGACACGGCAACCGGCCCACCCGCCGCCGGCTGAGTGGTACCGCCGGGGCCCGAAGGTGCGTGGCCGGCCTGGCCCTAGGGTGCACGGGTGAGCGTCGAGTTGACCCTGTTGCCGCGGGTCGCCCATCGCGGGCGGGAGGTGACCGCGCCCCGGCTGTGTGCTCTGCTCGCGCTGCTCGCGGGTGACGTGCGCGCGGGTTGCGGCCTCGGGCGGCTCGTGGCGGAGTTGTGGCCGGACGAGTTGCCGGCGCGGCCGGCCAAGGCGGTACAGGTCCTGGTGTCCAGGGCGCGGGCGCAGCTGGGCGCCGATGTCATCGCCCGCACGCCGACCGGATACCGGCTCACCCTCGCCGAGGACCGGGTCGACAGCTCCGCCGTGTTGCGGCACGCCGCCGCGAGCGCGGCGCGGGCCGAGGTCGGGGACCACGCGGGATCCCTGGCGGCGGCCGAGGCCGGGTTGGCGCTGTGGCAGGGCGCCCCGGACGAGGTCGGGGATCCCGACGACCCCGTGGCCACGTTGCGCGCCGAGCGCGCCCCCGTGCGCGCTGCGCTCGACCGCGCGCGGGCACTCGCGCTGGCCCGCCTCGGCCGGCACGCGGAGGCCGCCGGACCGTTGGCCGTGGCCGCCTCCACACATGCGCACGACGAGGAGGTGCTCGCCGAACTCCTCCGCAGCGAGGCGGCCACGGCGGGCCCGTCCGCCGCACTGGCCCGGTACGAGGCGTACCGGCGCGGGTTGCGCGCGGAGCTCGGCACCGATCCGGGCGCCGGACTCGAGGCCGTACAGCGGGAGTTGTTGCGCGGCGCGGCACCGGAGGCCCGACCCGGCCTGCCGCACGAGCCGAACCCGCTGCTGGGCCGGGACCAGGACATCGCGGCGGTACGGCACCTGTTGCGCACCTCCCGCGTGGTCACCGTGGTCGGCCCCGGTGGCCTGGGCAAGACCCGACTCGCCCACGCCGTCGGCCGCCGGGCCGAGCAGCGCGTGGTGTACTTCGTAGCGCTGGCCGGCGTCACCGCGGACGCGGACGTGGCCGCGGAGGTCGCCGCCGCACTCGGCGCCGGCGAAAGCCGGTACGGCGCCGTGCGCGGCCACGCCCGGGTCGACCCGGTGTCCGCCATCCTGGGCGTACTCGGCTCCGGACCCGCACTGCTCGTGCTGGACAACTGCGAACAGGTCGTCGGGGGCGCCGCCGACCTGGTCCGAGCCCTCGTCTCGGCCACGAAGGACCTGCGGGTCCTGGCCACCAGCCGGGCTCCGCTGACCCTGACCTCGGAGGTGGTGTACGCACTGCCCGAGCTCGGACTCGACACCTCGGTCGAACTCTTCACCCAGCGTGCTCGCGCCGCCCGGCCCGGCGTGGAGCTGCCCCCGGACGAGGTGGCCGGGCTGTGTCGCCGGCTGGACGGGCTGCCGCTGGCCGTGGAGTTGGCCGCGGCCCGGGTGCGGGTGTTGTCGGTTGCGGAGATCGCCCGCCGCCTCGGCGACCGGTTCGCGCTGCTGCGCGGCGCGGCACGGGACGTGCCGGAGCGCCACCGCACGCTGCACGCGGTCGTGGAGTGGAGTTGGCAGCTGCTCGGGGCGGACGCCCGGGCGGCGCTGCGCACGCTGTCCGTGTTCTCGGCCGGCTTCTCCGCCGACGCGGCGGAGCAAGTGCTGGGTGAGGACGCCCTGTTCGTGGTGGACCAGGCGGCCTGCCAGTCGCTGCTCACCGTCGTGGATACCCCGGTCGGCGTGCGGTTCCGAATGCTGGAGAGCGTACGGGAGTTCGCTGCGGCACGCCGCGCCGAGGCGGGCGAGGACGACGAGGCCGTCCGCCGATTCCTGGCCTGGGCGCGGGACTTCGGCCTCGCCCACCACGACGTGCTCGCCGGTTCGGCACCGCCGGCCGCCCGGGAGCGGATCAGGGCCGAGCAGGACAACCTCGGGTCGGCCCTGCGGTACGCCCTGGTCCATGCGGACGGCCCCGCGGGCACCGCGATCACCGCCGTCCTGGCCGCGCTGTGGGCCGGCGACGCCAACTACTCGCGCCTCGCCGCGCTCGCCGCCCACACCGCTCCGGCACTGGCGCGCTGTCGCCCCGGACCCGACCAGGTCGAAGTCACCCGCGTCGCCGTCGTGTTGTGCGCGGCGGGCCTGTTCATGGGCTTCGGCTCGCACCCGGACCTGGTACGCCTGCTCGTCGCCCTACGGCGGTTGCCGCCCGCTCCCCCGGACACCCTGCCGCGCGCCGCCGCGCTGGTGCTGGGCGCGATCCCCGCGAAGTCGCCGCCGAACTACGCAGTGCTGCACAGGCTTTGCCACAGCGAGCAGCCGCTGGTCGCGGGGATCGCGGAGTGTGTCGCCGGCTACGTGTGGGAGTACGAGCACGACCTCGACCGCGCACTCGCCTCGGCCCGCCGGATGGTCACCACCCTCGCGCCGGTGGGCGACCCGGTGTTGCGGATCCTCGGCCACGCCCGGCTGAGCGACCTGTGTCTGCGCACGGGGCAGGGCGAGACCGCGTACGCACAGCTCAAGGCGGCGCTGGAGGTGCTCCCGAGGCTCGGCGACGAGCACGACGCCATCGGCGTACGCGCGGGGCTGGCCCTGGCCTGTCTGCAGCGCGGCGACCCGGACGAGGCCGAGTACTGGCTGCGGCAGGCGGCGGGCGACGACACCGCGCACGGGGACGTGTTCTACCGCCCCGATCTCGGCACGCGCGCCGAGATCGCGCTCGCCCGGGGACAGACCGAGGTCGGGCTCGGCCTGTGGCGCGACGCGGTGGAGCAAGTGTCCGAGGCCGGGCCCGGCGACGACCCGTGGCTCGACCCGTGGGCGCTGGAGATCCTGTCGGTGGCGGTGACCGCGCACGCGTACGCCGGCCGGCTCGACCTTGTCGCGGAGTCGGTCGATCGGCTGCGCCGGCGGGTGTGGACGCTGCTGTTCGACCCGTCCCGGCCGCCCGTGGAGTCGCCGGTGCTCGGCACGATGTTGTCCGCGCTCGCCCTGGCCGGGTCTGCGTCCGGCGACCCGGGCGCGGTTCGGCTGTTGGCGCCGGCCGAACGGCTGGGGGTGCTGCGCGAGTTCCAGCCGACGATGTCCGCGGCTCGGGCCCGAACGGCGGCCGAGGAGACGGACGGGGCGGCGTACGCCGACGCGGTGTCGGCGTACGCCGCCCTGGGGCGGGGCGAGCTGCGGGAGGCAGCCCGCGCGCTCATTTCGGATCGCGGTCGAACAGCGACGTGGACCACAGGTAGCCGAGCACGGTCAGGCCCAGGCACCAGCCGACGGTGAGCCATCCGTTGGCGCCGATATGGCTGCCGAGCAGCAGGCCGCGCAGGGTCTCGATGGCCGGCGTGAACGGCTGGTATCGGGCGATGGGTTGGAACCAGCCGGGCATCGCGTCGACCGGGACGAAGGCACTCGAGACGAACGGCAGGACGACCAGCGGTACAGCGTTGTTCCCCGCCGCCTCGCCGTTGGGGCTGACCATGCCCACCCCGACCGCGAGCCAGGTGAGCGCCAGGGCGACCAACACGAGCAACCCCAACGCGGCGAGCCAGTCCAGCACCGTGGCGCCGGTGGACCGGAAGCCGATGGCCACGGCGACGGCACCGACCAGGACCACGCCGGCGATCGCCCGCAGTACGCTGCCCACGACGTGCCCGACGAGCACCGCCCCGCGCTGGATCGCCATGGTCCGAAAGCGGGCGATGATGCCCTCGGCCATGTCGTTGGACACCGACACCGCGGTCCCGACCAGGGTGGTGCCGATGGTCATCAGCAGGATGCCGGGGACGAGATAGGCGATGTACGCGGAGCGATCGGCGCCGGTGCCGGCGATGCCCGCGCTCATCACGTCGCCGAAGACGTAGACGAAGAGCAGCAGCAGGACGATCGGCGTCAGGAGCACGTTCAGGGTCAGGGCCGGGTAGCGCCGCGCGTGCAGGAGGGTGCGGCGCACCATCGTGGACGAGTCGCGCAGGGAGCGGGAGGCAGGACTCGGGGAGCTCATCGCACGGTCTCCTTGGGTTGGTTGGTGTCGGGCCGGCCGGTGTCGGGCCGGTTGCTGTCGGGCCGGGCCGCCCCGCCGGTCAGGGCGAGGAACACGTCGTCGAGGTCGGGGGTGTGCACGGTCAACTCGTCCGCCTCGATGCCGGCGCCGTCCAGCCGGTCGAGGACGGCGCGCAACTCGCGTTGGCTGCCGTCGCTGGGGATCCGCAGCGACAGGGCCTTGTCGTCGTGGGTTGCGCCCCGCAGCGCGCCGCCGGCGCGGCGGTAGGCGGCCGGGTCGGCGAACCGCACCCGCACATGCCCGCCCGGGACGAGCCGCTTCAGCTCGGCGGGGCTGCCCTCGGCGGCGATCCCGCCGTCGGTCAACACCGCGATACGGTCCGCGAGTTCGTCGGCTTCCGCCAGGTACTGGGTGGTGAGGAAGACGGTGACGCCGGCGGAGACCAGTTCGCGGATGATCTCCCATGTGTGCTGCCGGCTGCGCGGGTCGAGGCCGGTGCTCGGCTCGTCGAGGAAGATGATTCGCGGACTGCCGACCAGCGTCATGGCGATGTCGAGCCGACGTTTCATGCCGCCGGAGTAGGTGCCGGCGGGCTTCCTCGCGGCGGCCACCAGGTCGAAGCGCTCGAGGAGTTCGGCGATGATGCGGCGGCCCTCGCGGCGGGTCAGGTGGTGCAGGTCCGCCATCAGGAGCATGTTCTCCTCGCCGGTGATCAGGCCGTCGACCGCGGCGAACTGCCCGGTGACGCCGATCGCGGCCCGCACCGCCTGCGGATCGGCCGCCGGGTCGTGACCGCCGACCCACAGTTCGCCGGCGTCGGCGGTCACGAGAGTGGAGAGGATCTTGACGGCGGTGCTCTTGCCGGCGCCGTTGGGGCCCAGGAGGGAGAAGATCGTGCCCGGCGGCACGGCCAGGTCGATGCCGTCGAGGACCTTCCTCCCGCCGTAGGCCTTGGACAGCCCCTTGGCTGCGATGGCGAGTTCGTTCGATGTCCGGGTCATGCCGCAGAGCCTGCGACGCGGCGGATTCAACACACGTTCAATGCGGTTTCAGCGCGGTTTCAGTGCGGTTTCAACGCGGATTCGGCGCACGTTCCGCTGCGCGTTCGGCCCAGGCCCGACGCCTACCGAGTCCGGGCCTGGGCCTGGGCCCGGGTCCGGGCCGGCGTCCACCCGCCAACAGTCCTCAGGACCGGGCGAGTTGCGTCACCCGGTGGTGGAGTCGGTCCACGTAGCCCTCGGCTTCCGGCTTCATCAGCACGCTGCGCAGTATCCGGGCGCCTTCGGCGTCGGCGGTGATCTTGGGGTGCCTGGCGGTCAGCCGCCCGGCATCGATCCGGAGCGTGCTCAGGAAGACCGGGTCCTCGGTGTCGTTCATGCCCTCGTGGAGTATTCGGGCGGCGGCTGCGTCGATGTGCGCGAGGGAGTTGGGCGAGGTGACCGGGAAGTAGCCGACGATGTCCAGTTCCGGCGGCTGGTAGAGCTCCAAGTGGTCGGACTCCTCGATCAGTTCGGCCCAGCGCAGTGCGGCGCGTCGACCGGCCGCCAGGGACCGTCCAAGCCCCTCGGGGGTGGGCGGGAGCAGTTGGAAGGTGAGCCACAGGGCAGCGGCGGCGGCGCCGGCGCGCGAGCATTCCAGACTGATCTCGCCGAGGTGCAGTTCCTCGGAGGTGAAGTAGGTGTAGGGCGAGTCGTGCAGGTAGAAACGGCCGACCGAGGGGTCGCGGAACAGCACTGCGCCGCACCCATAGGGCTGGAGACCGTGCTTGTGCGGGTCGACCACGATCGAGTCGCATCGGGCGATGGCCCGCCACGGCGCCGCCGGCAGCCCTTCGGGTCCGTCCGTCCCCGCCAGCAGGGTGAAGAATCCGCCGTAGGCGGCGTCGACGTGGATCCGTACGCCGTGGCGCTCGCGCAACGCCAGTGCCTCGTGGATGGGTTCGACGGCGCCGAGCGCCGTGGTGCCGGCGGTGAGCACGACCGTGCCGACCCGACCCGTGCTCAGGAGTTGGTCGAGCGCGTCGAGGTCCATCCGGCCCCGGTCGTCGACCGGGACGGGGTGTCCTTCGACGCCGAGCACGCCGCACATGCGCCCATGGGTGTAGTGGGCTTCGGTGCTGTACGCGACGCCCTTGCCGGGGTGCAGTTCGCGTGCCACGAACAGGGCTTCGAGGTTGGCGATGGTCCCGCTGGTGGTGAGGTGCCCGAGGTGGGTGTCGTAGCCGAACATGGCGGCGAGTTGCCCGACGACCTCACGTTCCATCTCGGCGGTGGCCGGTCCCCCGTCCAGGGCGTGGTTGTTGGGGTTGATCAACATCGCGGTCAGGTAGCCCACGA
The DNA here is from genome assembly GCF_049739465.1 of Embleya sp. AB8. Lineage (NCBI taxonomy): Bacteria > Bacillati > Actinomycetota > Actinomycetes > Kitasatosporales > Streptomycetaceae > Embleya > Embleya sp. AB8. The sequence continues at coordinate 302,377 of NZ_JBMHHY010000011.1, read as the reverse complement.
CCGCCGCCGGATGCGGCGGCTTGAGCATCTGTCCGGCGTAACGCGGATGGAAGAAGGGGTAGTTGTCCTTCAGCCGCTCGGTGAACGTCTCGAAGACCGCGGCGAACCGCGCGTCGTCGACCGCCGACGCCGGATGGCCCTGGTAGGCGCCGAAACCGTCGGACCATTGCTCGTTCGAGGTCACGGCCGCTTCGAGCCAGTGGCGCAGATCCATGATCTTCCCCTTCTGTGGCGTGCCCGAGGGCTGCCGCTGCAGAGATGTACGGGCACGACCACAGCAGGAGTCGCCGGTGTCGCCGTCCCCACTGGAGCGCACCCGACCCCCATCTTGTTTGACTCCAAACAAGCTAGTCCGGGCCTGGAAAGCCGGTCAAGACCGCCGACCGAAACCCGAACACCCGCCAACCGGCCGACGGTTCATCACATCGGGGGAACTCGTGGCCCGTGGCCCGTTGGGCCGGATGGGTGGCCATACGCTCTTTCGTGTCACTCCATGGGCAACTGGGCGGCGTTCGTCGCCTGTTGCCCATCCGTCCCGCTCGTCCCAGTCGCCGCGCACCGTACGTCGTGCTCTGCGCCGATCGGACCCGGCGTGGGCGGCTCGGCTCCCTCGATGCGCAGGACACCAGGACAGGGCAGAACACCTTGACACCACACGACACCGTGACGGCGGCACCCGAATCCGAAACGACGGATCGGCGATCGCCCGTGTCCACGGACGCGATCTGGCGGCTTCCGGTGACGGTCTGCCGCATCAGCCGGTTCCTGGGCGAGCGGACGGCCGACGCCCTACTGGAGCGCGCCATCGCCGCCACCGGCGACACCTTGCAACCGTCCATGATCGGCGACCGGGAGGTGGTCCCCGAGATTCGCCGGTCCCACTCGACCCAGTCCTTCGCCGCACCCGAGTTGTTGTCCGCCATCGATGAGGTATTGGCGGCGGTCGAGCACACCCTGGGCGTCTCCTGCCGGCACACCCGACCCGACTTCAGTCTCAACGTGCACAACGACGGCGACTTCTACCGGCCGCACCAGGACACCGACACCGAGTTCGCGCCCCGCCGCCTGCTCACGTTCGTGTACTACCTGCATCGCACCCCCCGACCCTTCGACGGCGGCGAGTTGCGGGTGTTCGACGCCGTCTTGCCACTGCACACCGACACCACCGGAAAGTGGCAGGAACGCTCCTGGCGGGACTGGGAGCCCGAGCACGACAGCATCGTCTTCTTCCTGCCCACCGCGTGGCACGAGGTACGCCCGGTCGGCTGCCCGAGCAGGCGACATGCGGACAGCCGCTTCGCCGTCAACGGCTGGCTGTGCAGCCCCGACCCCACCGACAACGGGACCGACGCGACCCGGTAGCACGCATGGTCCGCGACACCGACCGCCCCGGAGTCGACCGGCGGCCGGCCTCACCGAATAAATCGGTCACCGACGGTAATGTCGACGTCGCTCCACTTCACCCGCACCGTAACCCGAGGGTGGTACGACAGTGACCAACGTAATCGAGCCGCCCGACCAACGGGCCCTCCAGTCCATCCCGAGCGCACTGCTCCTGGTGGCGCACGGCAGCCTCGAACCCCGGGGACAGGAGTCCATTCGCGCGATCGCCCGCGCGGTCGGACTGGCCCAGACCTTCCCGGTCGAGGTGGCGTTTCTCCGGCACGCCGACCCTACGGCGCGCCAAGCCCTGTCCACCCTCGCCGAGTCCGGACACCAGCGGGTGGTCGTGGCGCCGTTGTTGCTGACGTCCGGCTACCACGCCCGAGTCGACCTGCCCGAGGCGCTCACCGATCCCCCGGCCCTGGCACCGGTCGTGACGCCGGTGTTGGGCGGATCCCCGGACGCGCCCGACAAGCGGCTGCTCGCGGCGCTCCGGCGCCGCCTCGCCGCGCTGGATGTCGAGTTCGACGCGGTGGTGTTGGCGGCGGCCGGCAGCAGCGATGTCGCCGCGTGTGCGTCGGTGACCGCCATGGCGTCCGCGTTGGGCGCGAGCCTCGGTCTGCCGTGCCGGGCCGGTTTCACGTCGTGCACGTCGCCGACGCCGGAGGAGGCGATCGAGCAACTGCGCGACGCGGGAGCGCGCCGCATCGCGGTCGCGTCCTATTGCTTCGCCGCCGGGCTGCTCTTTCGCCGAACGGCCCAGACCTCGTCCGTGGCCGGCGTGGTCGGCGTCGCCCAGCCGTTGGGCGACGCGCCCGAACTGGTCGAGCTCATCCTGGAACGTTTCCACGACGCCTGCGCCGCGAGCAGAGGCGTCGTCGGTCCGCTCGCGAGCGTCCGGCTCGGAACCCACTCGCACGAGTGAACTTTCGTTGGCTACACCGGAGTTGGGGTACGGCTGCGGACATGAACATCTCTCGTGTCTGGCGGCGTGCCGCCGTCCCCGCCGTCGTGGCGTGCCTCGCCGCCGCCCCGACCGCCGTCGCCTCCGCACCCGCCTCGACGAGCCCCGCCTCGGTACGCCCATCGGCTCTCCCGGAGCCGCCGCCGGTCGGCCGGGTGCGCGGCGAACTCGCCGCCCTCACCGTCGAGGCGCCGCACTCCATGGCCGGCTACAGCCGCGCCAAGTTCCCGCACTGGGCCCTCCAGTACGGGACCTGCGACACCCGCGAGGTCGTCCTCCAGCGCGACGGCACCGACGTCGTCCAGGACGCGGACTGCCGTGCGGTGTCCGGCACTTGGACCAGCCCGTACGACGGCCTGGTGTTCACCGAGTCCGGCAGGCTGGACATCGACCACATGGTCCCGCTCGCCAACGCCTGGCGTTCGGGCGCCGACACGTGGGACACCCCGCGCCGCAAGGCGTTCGCCAACGACCTCAAGAACCCACAACTCGTCGCCGTCTCCGCGGCGAGCAACCGCAGCAAGGGCGACCAGAGCCCGGACCAGTGGAGCCCGCCGAGCCGCTCCTACCACTGCACCTACGCACGCGCCTGGACCCACGTGAAGTCCGTCTACGGCCTCAACATCACCGAGGCCGAGAAGACCAGGCTGGGGCAGATGCTGGACACATGTCCGGCGTAGCCGACCACGACCAACCCCTCGTCGGCCACGCGACCGCGGGCCCCGGCGGGGTGATGACCGACGAGGTCGGCGTGATCACCGGCGACCTGACCGTCGAGACCTCACCCCGCCCCGACGGCCGCGCCGACGTACGGATCCAATACACCGACGCGGACGAGTGGTACGTCCTCACCGGCAGTCCCACCGACATCCCCACCGCAGGCCTGCCCACCCTCCACGAGGCGGTCCTGACCCTGGTCCGCACCGGCGGCAGCCGAGGCCTGCACGACTGACACCCGGGGTCGCCCCACCGGCACGGCGGCGGGGCGACCCCGGGCATCCGACCCGCGCGGGCCCGCCCTCGGGACTCGCCGGCGGCCACCGGCTGCGCGGTGTGGGTCACTCCTCGCCGCTCGTGGTGAGCAGTTCGTACGCGGTGGGGATCAGCGCGGAACGCAGGTGGTGCCGGCAGGTCGCGATCGCGACCACGGCGGTCCCGGTGGTGGGTCGACAGCCGAGGAACATGTGTTGTCCGGCCGTGGCGCCGGAGTGGAAGAGTACGGGCCCGTCCGGCGTCGGATGCCGAAACCAGGTGAGGGTGTGCTCCTGGTCGGGTCGACGCCCGCGCGCGAGCAGCGGTGTCTGCACCGCGCGCAGGGCCCTGGCCACGGGCGGCGTGTCCGCGGGCCGCACGTGTGCTTCGAGGTAGGTGAGCAGGTCGTCGAGGGTGGACTGGATGCCGCCCGCCGCGACCCAACCGCCACAGTCCCAGGCGGGCAGCGGAGCACCGTTGCGGCGGTGTCCGATGGCCTGGGGCAGGCTCGGATCGGGCCCGAGGCCGGTCCGGGCGAGGCCGAGCGGGGTGGTGACGTACCGGTCGAGCAGCTCGACGTAGGGACTACCGGTGGCCTGCTCCAGCACGGGGGCGAGGAGCGCGACGCCGAGGTTCGAGTAGTGCCAGCGCCGGCCGGGCTCGGGGCTGGGCCGGCTGCGGGCGAACGCGGCCACGAGTCGGTGTCGGTCGTAGCGGGCGTAGGGGTTGCTGTTCCAGCGGGGCGCGGCCCGGCGGTAGAGGTCGTGGGGCAGCCTGGGCAGTCCGGCGGTGTGCGTGATCAGGTGCAGCAGGGTGATCCGGTCCCGATTGCCCGCGCTCGGCGTCGGGGGCAGTCCCAGCAGCTCGCTCACCCGATCGTGGTAGCGCACGTGCCGGTGCTCGACGAGGGCGGCCAGGAGCAGTCCGGTGAAGGTCTTGGACACCGAACCCGCCTGGTACTGCAGGTCGCTCCGCGACGTGTCGGACGCCGGCCCGGTGCCGCCCGAGCACACGGTACGCACGCCGTCCCGCGAGTACGCGAACAGCACGTCCGGTGCGTCGACCGCCTCGACCGCGGCGCACAACCGGCCGCGCAGCGCCGGGTCGTCGGGTCCGGGTGTCCGGGTCACGACGCGGAGGTGAGGCCGGCCATGGCCCGGGAGGTGGACAGGACGGCGGCGAACGCGGCGACCAGGGTGGGGTGGTAGTGCAGATCGAAGGTCTCCCAGTGGTCCTCGCCGAGATCGGCGCCGGCCCGGGCGGGCACCAGTCCGTCCGGGCGCTGCGCCTGGGCGAAGCGCCGCCACACGTCCTCGTCCAGGGCCGGGGTGGGCAGGCACGCGTCCACGACGAGGAGTTCGCCCAGCAGGTCCCAGTTGCCGATCTCGGCCCAGTTGTCCATCCAGGCGGGCAACCACAACATCAGGTAGTCGGCGATGTCGGGCGGCAGGTTGTCCGGATTCTCGCCCCAGTCGGTGACGTGGTAGACGGTGTGCGTGATGTCGTAGCCGATGTTCGATTCCACCGACCAGGGTTCGGGGGTCCGGCCCAGCCAGGTCTCGCGCAGGATCCGGTCGAAGTCGCCGCCGGGTCCCAGGCCGACCCGGTCCTGGAGCCGGGCGATGCCCAGGCGGCGCACGATGTGCGCGTCGGGCGGCCAGCTGCGCAGCCGTGTGGTGTAGGTGAGGGCACTTTCCAGGGGCGGGCAGCGGTAGCCGAGTTCCTTGAACGGCGCGTACATCTCCAGCGGGATCGGGGAGAGCGGTTCCTGCCGTTGCATCCGGACCAACGCCTGTCCGCCGTCGAGCAGGTCCTGCCACGCGAAGTCCAGGAGCCGGCGGGTGTGTTCCGCCTGTTGGGAGCCCGCCACACCCTCGCGGAAGAGGACCTTGCCGATCATCGCGAGTTCGCCGATCGGCTTGAGTCGCTCCTTCGCCTCGCGGTCGGTGGTCTCCGGTCCCCGGCGGGTGCGAAATCCCTCGCGATGGGTGTACAGCCAGTCGAGGGCCTTGACGCCGACCTCGTGCATGAGTCGGGTGTCGGTCATGCGATGTCCTCGCTCTCGGCCGCGTCCTCGGTGCCGAGCCGGGCCGCGGCCAGGGATGCCGCGAAGGCCAGGACCAGGGTCGAGTGGTAGCGGTACAGGAAGGGGTCCTGGTCGGTGCCGGGCGGATGCCCGACCTCGGGGAGGGCGCCCGAGGGCTCCTGAGCCGGAGCCAACCGCTGCCAGGCGTCCGGGAGGGACGCAGGCTCGGGCAGACTTGCCGCGACGGCGAGCAACTCGCCGGAGAGATCCCACTGTTCCTCGTCCAGGCAGCAGTCCAGCCAGGCGGGCAACCAGAGGTCGAGATAGGCGCGAATGTCGTCCGGCAGCCGCTCGGGGACCTCGCCCCAGTCGGTGACGTGGAAGACGTAGTGGGTCAGCGCGTAGCCGGAGCGAACCTCGAACATCCACGGTTCGGGTCGAGTCCCCAGCCAGGTGCGGCGCATCGTGCGCTCGACGTCGTTCGGGCGCGGCGCGAGGCCGAGCAGGCGTTGCGCGCCGAGCACCGCCAGTTCCCGGGTGGGCTCCAGTTCGAGGGCCTGCCAGGCGCGGGTGGCGGACAGGAAGCGGGTCAGGTCCTCGAACTCCGGGTGGCGCAGCCCGGCGGCGGCGAACGAGGCGTAGATCTCCAGGGGGTAGGTGGCCTGCGGCTGTGCGCGCGAGAGGGTGAACAGCACGTCTCCGGCTCGGGTCTGTCGCCAGGCGAAGTCCAGGAGGCCGTCCGCGAGGTCGTAGGCCCGGCTCCCGGGCCGGTTGGCGCGCCGGATCGAGACGCCGAGTCGGGCGAGTTCGCCCACCGGTTTGAGCGTCGTGTTGTGGTTGCCGGCGTCGATCACGTCGTCGGGGAGTCGAAATCCGTCGCGATGCTCGTCCAGCCAGGTGAGCGAGCGCAGGGCCACCCGGCGGAGCAGGTCGGGATGGCTGCTCATGCCCGGCCGGTCCGGCTCGTCGCCCGGGCGGCGCTCAGTTGCAGCGCGACGCGCGCGTCCTTCCCGGCCGCGTGCTCGATCCAGGTCGATCCGGCGTCGAGCCCCAGGGATTCGGGGACGTCGGGAGCGAGGGCCAGCCACCGGGCGACGCCGGCCGCCTGCTGCCAGTCCTGCCGGCGGACCGCGCGGACGAATCCCCGGGCCAGGTCGACGGGCCGTGCGGCGATCGCCGCGGACAGCGCGGACGGCGCCAAGGGATCGGCCAGGGCCGCGAGTTGGCCGCTGCGGTGGGCGAACGCCTGCCATGGGAGTACCGATACCCAGTGGGCGTCGGGCTCCTCGGCGAGTGCCGCGGCGCCCGCGCCGTCGACGACACGTTCCAGTGCCCGGTGCAGGCCCCAGTGGCTCCACACGCTCACCGCCGGGGACGTGGGGCCGGGCGGGAATCCGCGCACGGCGCGTTCGACCAGCGTGAGGTCGGTGGAGGCGGGCGGCTTGCCGGCCAACAGGCACGGGGCCAGCACGTCGGCTCCCAGCACCCGTACGGCCGCGGCGGCCATCGGATCCTCGGGGTCGACCAGCGCGGCGCCGGACAGCTCGAAGCCATCGCCTCCGCCGTCGAGGGCGGAGGCGATGGCTTGTGCGTACTGCCGAACCACTCCCGCCAAGCGGGGTGCGGCATCGGTGTCCTGTGTCGACACGTCGGGCCGTCAGCTCTTCTTCGGCTGCGGGGTCGGCGCGGAGAGCAGCAGGAGCCCTGCGAGGAGCAACAGGCCCGTGCATTCGGCCGTGTTGTGGAAGGTTCCGTCGGGCTCGGCCGTGTCCAGCAGGGCCTCGACCTCACCGGCGAGTTCCGCTTCGCGGGTCGGCGTGGCGTATGTCTGCAACATGGGATCATCCCCTGGGGGAGGTTTGGATGGTTTTGTCCTGCGTTTTCGAGTAGATCGCGGCCTCCGGTCGCTGGCAAATCGTCGCCGCCGGGTGGGGGACGGCGCCGCCCGCTCGCCTTCCGACGGCGATTTCCGCCTCGACTGGGCAGCTGCGACGGGTCGGGTCGACGCGCCGGCGAGGTGGTCAATCGGCCACCGCTGTACGGGTGTTCGGGCAGGATCGGCGGGATCGCGGCAGTGGCGCGACGGGGCGATCCGGGGTGCGGCGCCCGCCGAGGGTTCGTGTCGGTGATACTCGCGGCACACCTTGCGTCGCTCTGTGCGGTCGGACCTGGAAAGATTCACGCCTGACGGAAACTATTTCGTTGTCCGATAGCCACCCATTCGCTATGAAGATGCAACGGTACGCGCAGGGTGGCCCTACCGGCTCGTACCGTGACCTGTCCGGTCGTGGCGCCGTTGAGCCGATGTGCGGAGTTCGGGGCGGGGGACTTCGAATTCGAACGGGGAACAACGGGGAACGGGGGGAGGGGCGGGAATTGACGACACGCAGGGAATTCCTCGGCAACGCCGGCGCGATGGGGGCCGCGACGTTCGTGGGCGGTGGTCGAATCGCGTCCGCCGAAGCGGGCCGACCGGGACCGGACCCGGGGGCGGAACTCCGGGCCCGCAACACGATCTTCGCGGTCGACACCGATACCCGGACGAACTACGACGCACTCCGGGCCGAGCTGATCCGGCGGCTCGGCCCGGTCATCGTCGTCGAGAACGACTACCGGGGCGGCCGGTACACCCTGGTCCACCATGGAGAACGGGAGGCCGAACACCCCGTCTCCGAGGTCTTCGAGCTGGCCAAGTCGATCGCCCACGCGCCGCTCGGCATCTACTCGATCCTGGCGCCGTACCTGAGCCGGCACATCCCGGACCTCCCCAATGCCGCGCGGCTGGACCGGCACGACGTGAACATGGTGGCCTTCATCGGGCCCGGAACGACCGACTGGCTCGGCCCGCTGCAGGCCTTCGCCGCCACCCTGGCCACCGCCCGGCAGCAGCTCGGCACCGCACACCTGCCGCCGGAGCTCGAGGCGTCGAGCGCCCGGATCCTCGACGCGTCGCTCGGATTCATCGACGAGTCCGTAGGGCGCCGGCACTTCGACATGACCTCGTTCGAGCGCTTCGCGGGCGCGTTGACCGAGGACATCGGCGTCAACATCGCAGCCGCGGCGCAGGCGCAGATCGAGGGCGTGGAGGACCTGATGCGGCGCTGGCGGGACCGGATCGGCGAGCCGGACTGGCCCGGCCTGTATGTCGTCGTCCTGTCGATCTGGACGACGTCCGCCCTGAACCAGAACTCGATCATCGTCAAGCGGTTGCTGGATCCCGCGCAGGCCGACTCGCACCTGATCGACCTGCCGACGGCCCAGCCGCCCGCGGACCCCGTCTTCGTCGCCCTGGACAACCTGGCCCGGATCGTGCAGGACAACGTCGCCGCCGAGCTGGTGTTCCCGCTCGATCGGCGGCCGGCGGACGCGTTGAAGGGGCCCGAGGATCTGCTGGCCCAGGAGATCCTGCACCAACTCGCCTGCCCGCACCGGGGCCGACTCGCGGCGCGCAGGACGCCGGACGCGGCCTCGTAGCTCGTAGTCCGACCCGTCACCGCTGGGTCGGACTACCAGGCCGCGCCCGGCGGCGTACGGGCGATGCAGGTCAGGCAAGCACCGTGAAGGGGGCCGTCGCGCGGACCTCGCCGTTGACGATGATCTCGATGTGGCGCGGGCCCGGGGGTTCGGCGCGCGTGGTGACCGGGCGGAACGAGTGGGATCTGGCCAGCGTGAAGATGTCGCCCGGGGCCTCCGCGACCCGTTCGGCCAGGTGGAACACGCGGCGCGAGCCGTTGCGGGCGATCGCGTATTTCAGGAGCAGTGGCCCGGACTGCTCGGCGCGCACGGTGACGCCGAAGGGGATTCGGTCGCCGATCGTGACGGTGTCCGCGATCGTGAGCGCTTCGACGGTACCGCTGCCGTGTGCCGCGCCGACCAGGCCGAGTGCCTCGGGGTGTCCCGCGCGCAGCAGACCCCGGGCGGCGTGGCGCACGACCCGGGCGGTGTGTTCGCCGCCTCCGGTGTGCCACCGGCGCAGCAGGGCCAGGGCCGCCTCGGGGTGGTCCTTGGCGAGGTCGTTGACGTGGTTGGCGACCGAGCGCCGGACGTACTCGCTGGGGTCGTCGCGCAACCGTTCCAGGATGGGCAGGGTCGGGCCCGGCGCCATCAGCCACGTCACCCGCGAGCCCCAGGGCAGGCGGGCGCGGGTGCCCTCGGAGGCGAGCCGGCGCAGGTGTTCGTCGTCGGAGTCGGCCCAGTCCCGCATGATCGCGAGCGCGGCGTCGCGGTGCCGGTCCAGCTGGGGACGTACCGCGAACTCGGCGGTGGCGAAGGGGGTGATCACGGCGAGCGTGGCCATCGCCTCGTCGAGATGGTCGATGCCGTGGACGGCGACGTAGTCGGTGGCGGGCCAGCCGCTCCACATGTCGAGGCGCACGTGGGCGGTGGCCTCCCGCAGGACCCGGGCGGCCTGCGGGAAGGGCAGGTCGAGGGTTGTGTGCAGGGTTTGCGCCACGTGGTTGACCCGGGCCTTGAGTTCCTTGCCGTCGAGACCGGCCAGCGCGTCGGCGACGAATCGGTCCCGGGCGAAGCCGGCGCGCGCGGCGGCCACCCCGTCGGCGAGAGCGGCGACGGAGGCCGCGTTGATCATGTCCTTGAGCGGTTGTGCCATGGGCGTCGATGGTGCCAGACCGCTCCGACATCGGCAGGTGTCGTGGGCTCGGACTCTCGTCCCCGCCGAACGACTGCCCACCGAACGACCGCCTGATGGACGACTGCCTGATGGACGACTGCCTGACGGACAACTGCCCGAGGGGCGATGTGGCCGTGGCCGGATTCCGCCGTATCGGCCGATGTGGTCGTTTGCGGTGTGCGGCGCGGTGGGCAGGCTTTCGGCGGCATACCGCCGGCTCCGGTTGACCGCGTGGCCACGGGTGGCGCGCGGGAGGTCGGCTGCCTTGTTCGTGGCGGGCGCCCGGCCGGCGGATCGAGCACCTCTCGGCAAGGAGGACCGCAATGGCAAGGATCATCAGGCGACTTCGCGCGCTCGGCGGCGAACTGCGGGCGCGCCGGCAGCAGTACGGCGACCTGTACGGACAGGCCAAGTAGGCCTTTTCGCCACGCGGGGTGGGGTGCCCGGTCCGATCGCGCGCCCCATCCCTTCCTCCTTTCTTCCCTTCTTTCTTCCTTCGATGGGCACGGGATCCCTTGTTCACGGACCGGCTGAGCCTCTGGCCACACCTGCGGCGCTGGGAGCGTCTCGCGGTCGGCGCCGACCGGCCGTTCCGGCTACGCCACGGGACGGTGTTCGTGGCCGACGCGGCGGCCGCCCGGGCGATCCTGGTCGATTCGGCCGCCCACTACGTACCGCAGTCCGGGTTCTTCCGCATCGGTCCCGAGCCGCTCCCCCGGTCGCTGCGCGCGGCGGGGACACACGGACTTCTCGCGGCGTTGGGCCGGCACGATCTCCCCTCGTCCTTCGACCTGGACGCCGCCATCGGCGAACTGAGCGACCGCCGGGGTCACTTGCGCCACCAGCGATGGGGAGTCCCGCTGGTCCGGCGGTACTTCGCGCCCGCGATCGCGTATCGGCGTCCCGCCGAACTCGATGCGCTCATCGATGCCTACGTCACCTCGAGCGTCGTCGCCGACGACATCGTGGGCCGGATCGTGCGGCCCTCGCACGGTTCGGTGGACGGCATCCGGGCCGGGTTCACCCGCCGGCTGAGTGTGCTTCCCGCGCCGGGAACCGAGGTACGGGAGGACCTGGTCGACGTGGTCCTCGGCCTGCCGGGGGAACTTTCCGTCGCGGATCGCGCGCAGTTGTTGCAGCGGCTGATCCTGTCCACGGTCGGCTTCACCGGAGTGACCCTGGAGTGGGTGGTGTTGCTCGGTATCCGGCACGGGTACAACACGCCGGCGGTACGGCCGGACCAGGTCCGCTCGCTGGTCCGGGAGACGCTGCGGCTGTACCCGACCGCCTGGCGCCTGGGCCGACAGGCGGCCGTCGACCACAAGATCGGCGGCGTGGCGGTGCGCGAGGGAGAGCATGTGCTGGTCGGGACGCACGCGATCCACCGCTCGGGCGCCGTGTGGGACGAGCCGTCGGAGTTCCGTCCGGCCCGGTGGGAGAGCCCGAACGACGAGCAGCGCCGCGCCTATCTGCCGTTCGGCAAGGGTGCGGAGATGTGCCCGGCGAACGGGTTCGCGGTCAAAGCCCTCGAACATCTCGCCCACCTGATCCTCCGCGACTACGAGGGCCGGGTGCAGGTGCGGCGATGGCGGCCCCACGTACGCACCCTCCTGGCCCCACCGCCGGGCCGGACCCGCCTCACCCGACGCCCCACCGACGATCGGGAGGCAGCGCGGCGGAGTGGTCCGTAGCACGTGGCACGACGGGTACCGAAGGTTGCCGTCCTGCCGACGGGACGACCCCGCGACCGCTTCGAAATCGAAATCGAAATGAGAAGACAACAAACGCCGGGTATTCGAGCCCTGCCCCCGAACGCGTCGAGGCCCCGGGCGCGCCATCGCACCCGAGGCCTCGCGTCGGTGGGTCAGCAGTTGTTCAGGTAGGCGACATAGATCCAGACCCCGGTCGGTCCGCCCCACAGGTTGCCGAAGATCCAGTCGCCCGTCCGGCCCCGGTAGTCGAGGTTCTGGCCCTGGTTCACCACACCCAGCACGGGGTAGTTCGTGCCGGGGCCGCCTCGGAAGTTGACGCCGTTGTCGTTGACGGTGCAGACGAGGTTCAGCGCCTGGGACGCGGGCGCCGGATGGTCGGCGGTTGCGGACGCAGCCGAGTTGCCGGGGACAGCCGTTGCCGCCTGGGCAGCCGGCGCCAGCATGAACCCGGCCGCGGCCATGGTCGCGACGAAGGTAGTCGCAAGAATCTTCCTCATTGAAGTGCCTCCGGAATGAATGTGGATTCGGTCGATTTCCATCGGTCGGGACGACGGTGTGTGTCCGGGAGACCCACCCGGGCTCGTCCTGAAACGATCCTCGGGCAACCATCCGGCGGGGGCGTAGAAGATTCTTGTCCGCTTCCGGTCCGGTGCCCGGCGGCGCGCACCAAGTCCCGCACCGTGGTGGGGACTTCGCCGGCGTACCGCCGGAACACCCGCGTCATGTGGGCCTGGTCGGCGAAGCCGTACTTCGCGGCCAGCGTGCGCAACGGCTGTCCGTCGGTGATCTCGTCGGCCACGGCACGTACCCGCAGCCGATTGCGGTAGCCGGTGAGGGTCTCGCCGGTGACCAGCCGGAAGACCCTGCTGAGGTGCGCGGGCGAGCAGCCTGCCTGGTGGCTCAGCTCCTCCAGGCCCATGGCCGGCGGCCCGTCGATCAGCACGGCACGGGCCCGGTCGACGAGTGTGCGGTGTGCCAGGACGGTGGTCGCACGCCGTCCGGTCGACGCCGGATCCGGCCGTCCGGCCGGCCCGGTCAGCCCGGCCAGCAGGTCGTGCACACGCTCCGACACCTCGAACCGGTCGACGCCCGCCCGGCAGGCGGCGAGCAGGCCGCGATGCGCCAGGTCGAGTTCCGCGGTGATCGGCACGCCGGCCGGCTCGACCGGGTCCGGAGCGTCGTCGTGGACATCCCGGCGGATTTCCAACAGGGTGTCCACGTCATGGGTGTGGGCCGGATGCGAGACGGCCACGTCGTCCCCTCGGTGCAGAACAAAACCCATGGTCGGGTCCAGGAACTCGGCCCGGCCGTTGGCCCGCAGCAGGAATCCGCCCGACCGGACCAACAACACCAGCAGCACGGGCACTTCGGGAACGACGTGTGGGATGCCCGGCCGGAACGTCCGCTGATCCTCGTGGCAGACGAGCTCGGAGACACTGACGGCCGCACTCTCCATGAGCGGCTTCCGAATCATCGGGTCGTCGGGTCCCATTCCTGCCTCCTGGATGGCGGATGATCTCGCCGGCCGCCCGCCGGGCCTCCTCGGCCGCCGCCGCGTCGGCACGGCGGGCGAACACCCGGACCGGATCGCGCGGCGCCCGAGTTCGCCGCAGCGGCCGTCGCGGTGCGTCCCGGTGCCGCGGCGCCGGCCACGGCAACGTTCCCGCGTGCTCCGTCCCGCCGCCGAAATCGACCACCGATGCCGAACACCCCACGTGACGCTACGGGGCGGCGACGGCCGTGTCTTGGAAGGAATGAACCTCCGGATCGGACAGGCACCCGCAGGGCAGGAGGGCGGCCAGGTAGCGCGCCGGCGTGGTGCCCGCGAACTCGTGGAAGTCGCGGTACAGATGCGCCTGGTCGTAGTAGCCGTGCTCGGCGGCCAGCCGGTCCCAGGGCGCGGGGTGTACCGGATCCAGGCGTTGGACCAGGTTCCGGAAACGTATGAGCCGGGCCATCGTCTTGGGCGGTCGACCCAGCTGTTGCCGGAACTTGCGCAGCAGATGCTGGTGGCTCCAGCCGACCTCCGCGGCCAGCCCGGCGATCGGCGTCCGGCCGCCGGTGGCGACCAACCTCCGCCAGGCCCGGGCCACTTCGGGGGCGGGCTCGGGTCCCTGCTCGGCCCGGGCCGCAACGTACGCGCGCACCAGCTCGAACCGGCGCTGCCCCGGCGCCGACTCCCTTAAGGCTTCGAGCAGTTGGTGGGCGGTACGCCCGTAGACGTCGCCCAGGTCGACATCGGTGCCGACGAACTCGTCCAGCGGCGCGCCGAGTACCCGGTAGGCGCTCAACGGGGTCAGTCGCACCAGGATCCACGGCGTCTCCCGGGCGAGTTCCGGTGTCCGGAACATCCGCCCGGTGCCCGACACGCGGCCCGCCGCCGAGCCGGGGAGATCGTCGGCAAGGCCCACCCGCCAGGTCACCCCGGACGTCGCCGGCATGAACCACGGCCGGGCCGCCATCAGGTTCTCGGCGTAGTCCCCGACCACCCCACCACCCAGGGCCAGGCGGGGCGCGCCCGCTCCGTTCCCGGGTGACGCCTGCTCCCCTTCGCTCCCCTCGCCCGGTATGCCGACACCCATGGAACCGCCCCCGTTTCACTGATCTCCCCACTCCCCACTCCCCACTCCCCACTCCCCGCTCCCGGCGACGCCGTCGCGGGCGGGCGGGTGGGCGACGCGGCGACCGCGTCCGGTGTGTCTTTCCTACCCCGAAGCAGCGGGGGTCGCCATCCACCGACGGGCAACCCCGCGCGGCGCGCGGCGGCGCCCCGGCCCGAACACCACCGCCACGAACAAACTTTCGGGAGTATTGCGCTGATCTTTCTCAGCCTCCGCACCGTCCCAGGTCGACGTCCGCGGCCGGGACGCATCTGCTCGACGGCGTCCGATCAAGGTGTGTCCCGCTCTACTGTCGGGTGTTCCTTGGGCGTCAAGGGACATCGAGCGAACACGTCGATAGGTGGTGCGAATTGAACAGCCGATTCCGTCAACTGTGGAGTCTCACGACGATCGCGGCGGTGCGGGGCAGGGTCGCCGCGATGCTGGGCGCGTTCGTGTTGTTCGCGGCCGTCGTCCTCACCGGCACGGCGGCCGGTACGGCCGCCGCCGCGACCGAGGCGGCACCGGCCGCGAGGGTGGGCGGGTGGAGCTGCTCGGGGGCGCCCGTGCCGGCCGGGTATGTCATCACCGCGTACGACCGCAACGGCTGTAGCGGCCGGGGTGCCTGGTTCCAGCAACCCGTCCGCGATGGGATCTGGACCTGCTCGGGCTCACCGATCGTGCCGGGATACGTGATAGCCGGGTACGACCGCAACGGTTGCAGCGGCATCGGCGCCTGGTATCACCGACTCGCGCGGGACGGGATGTGGACCTGTTCGGGTTCGCCGATCGTGCCCGGCTACGTCGTCACCGGGCACGACCGCAACGGCTGCAACGGCATCGGCGCCTGGTATCACCAGCTGGTCCGCAACGGCATCTGGACCTGCCCCGGTTCGCCGATTCCGCCCGGCTACCGCAGCACGACCTACAACGCGACCGGATGCAACGGCCTGGGCGCCTGGTTCACGGTCCGCGCCTGAACCGCCCGACCCGCCCGACGGCGGGGTGAACCGACAGCGGACGAGCACCGGCCCACCCCCCGTGGTGGGCCGGTGCTCGTCCGGGCGGGGTGGGTCGGTCAGCAGAAGTCGATGATATTGCTCGTCTGACCGGTCGTGGTGTCCCTCGCGATGACCAGGACGCACGTGCCGCCGCCGTAGGACCACCACGGCGTGCGCGCCGTCGTACCGGGACCCGATGTGTTGTAGACGGGGCTCCACTTGGTCTCCCCGGAGGGGGCCCTCTGGGCGAGTTGCACGGAGCAGCCGTCGGTGCCCTGCTGGCGCACCTGGCCCGAGGCGTTGCCGTTGGCGGCCTGGGCGTACCCGGGACAGGGCGCCACCGGCGCCGACCGGTCACCGATGGCGAACGCGCCGGTCGAAGTGGCCAGCACCGCCGCCATGCCGGTCGCACCGACGACGGCCATTCTCTTGATGCTCTTGCGCATGGGTCGACACAGTCCTCTCCACTGAATCCACCGAAGTCCGGCTTCCTGGCAGCGTCTCGGTGCGCGGCGCCAGGCGGGTCCGGTTCGGCCGTCGGGCGCCGGCCGAGATCCGGTGCCGTGGCCCTGCGGTCGCGGCGCTGCCAACGAGCCTGGCACTGCCCGCGCGTGGACGCCCGTTTCCCACGCAAGTCCACGCAGCCCATGTCCGTCGAGGGTCCGCGCACCTACACTTGGCCCCGCTGTCGCGGGCGCGGGAGCGATGGGGGGCACAGTGGTCGGCACGTACGGCGATGGGGCACCGGACCCGGATCGGGCGACCGATTTAGCCGGTTTCATCGCCCTGTTGGGCGAACTGCGCGCCTGGGCCGGGCAACCGTCCTACCGGACGCTTGCCAAACGTGTGGGCCCGCTGATGCGACCGCCGCAGGTGGTGTCGGCGTCCACGGTGATCGACGCCTTCAAGTCCGGGCGGCGCCGGCTGGACATGGATCTGGTCGTCGCAATCGTCCGTGCCCTGGGGGTGGACGAGCCGGGCGTGGTCGGCTGGCGGCGGGCCTGCGTCGCGGTGCACGCCGCGGCCAAGTCGACCGGTCCGATCGGGGTCTTCCGCCAATTGCCCGCCGATCCGGCCGGGTTCGTCGGGCGGGACGAGGAACTGGCCCGGCTCGAAGCCACGATCACCGCGCCGGGCGCGGCGGCGTCGACGGTGGTGATCTCGGCGATCGACGGCATGGGCGGCGTCGGCAAGTCGGCGCTGGCCGTGCGCGCCGCGCATCGGTTGCGCGGGCGTTATCCCGACGGGCAGTTGTTCATCGACCTGCACGGGCATACCGCCGGGCAGGCACCCCGGGACGCGGCGGAGGTGCTGGAGTGGTTCCTGCGTTCGCTCGGTGTCCCGCCACAGTCGATCCCCCGCGAGCTCGACGAGCGCGCCGCGTGCTACCGGGATCGGCTCGCGGACACCCGGACGCTGATCGTGCTGGACAACGCGGTCGGTACCGCGCAGATCCGACCGCTGCTGCCCGGGACGCCCGGCTGCCTGGTCATCGTCACCAGTCGCAAGCGCCTCACCGGCCTCGACGACGCGCACACGGTGGCCCTGGACACGCTCACCCCGGCCGAGGCGACGGAGCTGCTCCATCGGGTGGCGGGCCCCGATCGTATCCCGCGGGGGCATCCGGCGATCGCCGAACTGGTCGAGTTGTGTGGCCGGTTGCCGCTGGCGATCCGGATCGTCGCGGCGCGGCTGCGGCATCGGCGAGCCCTGCGGGTCGAGGATCTCGTCGAGCAACTGCGTGACGAATCCGGCCGGTTGGGCCGGCTCGGCGACGAGGCCCGGGATCTGACCGCCGTCTTCGACGCCTCGTACACCGCACTGCCCGAGGCCGAGCGGCGCCTGTTCCGCCGGCTGGGCCGGGTGCCCGGCCCGGACTTCGACGGGTACGCCGCCGCCAATCTGCTCGACGCCGACGTCCCCACCGCCGAACGCCTCCTGGATTCGCTGCTCGACCACAATCTGCTCATCCAACTCACGCCCGGCCGCTACCGGTTCCACGACCTGATCGGCCTGCACGCCCGCAGTCGCGGCGCCGACGGTCCGCGCGGGGATTGCGAACCCACCGAGGAGGCGGAACGCGCCGCCGCCCGGGGGCGGTTGCTGGACTACTACCTGCATACGGCGCGGCAGGCCGATGGCCGGCTGACGCCGCATCAGCGGCCCGGCCCGCCGCGGACCGGGCCGGTGCCGGTGGCCGTTCCGGATCTGCCCGACCGGGCCGCGGCACTGACCTGGGTGCGGGCCGAGCGGGACAACCTGATGGCCGTGGCGGCCGACCCCCGGTGCGTGATCGCCCTCGCCGCGTCCCTGGCCGCCTTCCTCCTCCAGGAGGGCCCGTGGCCGCAGGCCGCCGCGTTGCAGCGGAGCGCGGCCGACGCCGCGCACGAGTCGGGCGACCGGTACGGCGAGGCGACCGCGCTGGAGAACCTGGGCCGGGTCTGGTACGTCCAGGGGGAGTTCGCCGCCGCGGCCGAGCCGTACGAGCGCGCGCTGGCGGGCTATCGGGACGTCGGCGACCGGCACGGCGAGGCGAGTGCGCTGGAGGAGTTGGGCCGAGTCCGGTACATGCTGGGCGAGTTCGCCGCCGCGGCCGAATTGCACGAGCGGGCGTTGGCCGGTTTTCGGGAACTGGGCGATCGGTACGGCGAGGCGGGCTCGCTGTGGAGCCTGGGCCGGGTACGCCACGCGACGGGGGACTATCCGGCCGCCGCCGACGCGCTGGAACAGGCCCTGGCGCGCTATCTCGACGTCGGGGCGCGGCAGGGCGAGGCCAGTGCGCTGTGGGAGCTCAGCCGGGTGCGACACGCGAGTGGGGACTACCCCGGGGCGGGAAGCCTCCAGGAGCGGGCCCTGGTGATCATGCGCGAGCTGGGCAACCGTCAGGGTGAGGCCAACGCGCTGTGGAGCCTGGGCCGGATCCGGCTCACGACCGGGGATGTACCGGCCGCGGCCGCCGCGTTGGAACGTGCCTTGGCGATCTATCTCGACCTGGGCAAGCGCGACGGCGAGGCGTACGCGCTCAAGGACCTGGGCCGGGTGCGCGCCGCGACCGGGGACGTGTCGGCCGCGATCGAGCTGCTGGAGCGGGCGCTGATCCTGTTCCGGGACCTCGGTCAGCGCTACGGCGAGATCAACACCCTGCACGATCTGGGCCGAGTGCGGCACGCGGCCGGGGACGTCCCGGCCGCCGCCGCCCTGTTCGAGCGGGCCCGGGCCTTCTTCCGGGACGCCGGCGACCACCAGGGCGAGGCCGAAGTCCTCACCAGCATGGGCGCGTTGACCCTCGACACCGCCGGCCCACGCGCGGCCCTCCCCCTGTACCGCGAGGCCCGCGACCTGGCCCGCCGGGTACACAGCCCGTTGGACGAGGCCAGAGCCCTCGAAGGCGCCGCCCGCTGCACGGTACACACCCCCGAACACGAAGCGGCCCTGGCCCACCTCCGCCAGGCGGTGGCCCTGTACGACACCCTGGGCGCCGCCGAGGCCAAAACCACCGCGGCCTACCTGGCCACCTTCGAGTAGACCCGACCCGGCAGACCGGGAGTGTGACTCCCGGGATAGCCGCGTCCTGGTTGCGGCGCCGGCGAAGCGACACCGTGGCACCCATGAACAACAACGACGCACCCCACCCGTTCGTCGGCATGTGGGTCACCGCGGACGGTTTCATCCGCCAGGAACTGCTCGCCACGGGCCGCTACGACGAGGCCCGCGGCAACACGCGGAGTGCATACACCGGGTCCTACACCGTGGTCGGCAACCACATCGACTACCGCGACGACACCGGCTTCACGGCCACCGGCGACATCCACGAACGGCGTCCTGCACCACGAACACCTGATCCTCCACCGCGAGGACCCCACCACCCATCACCCCGACCGGCCGGCTGCCTGACAGTCCGTGGGTCGAGCGTCGTCGGTGCGGATCGTGGTTGAGTCGTCTACGGGTCGACGCCTACCGTGTGGGGCTGTGAGCAGTGCATTGCAGGAGATCGCAGCCGTCAACGAGCGCATCGTTGCCACCGGGGAATACTCGACGCCCTATGGGACCGTCTCGGTGGCGCCCGCGCTTCGAGCCGCGATCAGCCGTACCGTCGGCCATCCTCCGGAGCTGCCGGTCGAGCCGGTCGGTGTCGGTGCCGAGTATCGGACGGTGTTCGAGGTGACCGGGGAGAGCAGTCTTCAGGCCGCCAGGCGTCTCTCCCTGGCGGACACGGGATCGGTTGCGGTGCTGAACTTCGCGTCCGCCCGCAACCCGGGAGGTGGCTACCTGCGCGGTGCTCGGGCTCAGGAGGAGGATCTCTGCCGCAGTAGTCTGCTGCATCCCTGCCTGCTCCGCGTGCCCGACTTCTACGCCGCCCACCGCTCCCGGGCCGACCTCCTGTACACCGATCATGTCATCTGGTCGCCGGGCGTCCCGGTACACCGCGACCAGCAGGGCCTACTCCTCCGGGAACCGTACCCGGTGTCGTTCCTTACCTGCGCCGCCCCCAATGCCGGTGAGACGCTGCGGCGCGAGCCGGGCGCGCATCGGCGTATTCGGGAGGCGCTGCGTCGCCGGGCGGGACGCGTGCTGGCGGTGGCCCGTCATCATGGCGCGCGGCATCTGGTGCTGGGGGCCTGGGGATGTGGCGTTTTCCGGAACGAACCGCGTGACGTCGCTCGGGCGTTTCACGATCATCTGGCCGCGCCCGGCGGAGCGTTCTCCGCTGCGTTCGAGACGGTGGTCTTCGCGGTTTGGGAGCGTTCGGCCGAGTCGGGCAACCGGGCGGCGTTCGGTGATGTGTTCGGTCGCGTCAAGGGCCGCTCATCGGGTGTGGCCCGCGTCTCGGGCGGTCAGGGCGGCTTGGACGCGGTTGGTGACGTTCAAGGTGGTGAGGATTCGGCTTACGTGGGCCTTCACCGTGCTTTCGCGCATTCCGAGGGTGGTGGCGATTTCGGCATTGGTGTCGCCCTGGGCGAGTAGGGCCAGCACGTCTTGCTCTCGTGGGGTGAGGGCGTCGATGCGGGAGCGGGCCGGGCCCGCTCGGGCGCCGGTGGTTCGGTGGTAGCGGTCGATCAGGCGGCGGGCGGCGGTGGGGTGGAGCATCGCGGAGCCGGCCGCGACCAGGTGGACGGCGCGCAGGATCTCGGCCGGATCGGTGTCCTTCAGGAGGAAGCCGTCGGCGCCGGCCGCCAGCGCGTCGTAGACGTATTCGTCGAGGTCGAAGGTGGTCAGCGTGATGACTCTCGGTGGGTGCGGCAGCGCGCGTAGCAGGGATGTGGCGGTGATGCCGTCCATGTGCGGCATCCGGACGTCGACCAGCGCGACGTCGACGCGGTGCGCGCCGGCCTGTTCGACGGCTTGTCGGCCGTCGGCGGCCTGGGCGACGACCTCGATGTCGGGGTCCCCGTCGAGGAGGTCGTGCAGGCCCAGGCGGACGAGCGCGTCGTCGTCGACGATCATGGCGCGGATCACGTGCGGGAGCCGATCTGTTCGACGGTGGGATCGGGATGGGGGATCCGGGCCGCCAGACGCCACGCACCGGCGCCCCCGGGGCCGGCGTTCAGTTGCCCGCCGAGTGCCTCGACCCGCTCCCGCAGGCCGACCAGTCCGAACCCGGACGGCACCGCCGGCTCGGCGCCCCGGACGCCCGGCGGGTTGGTGACCTCGATCAGCGTGGCCGGCGGCCGATAGTCGACCCGGACCCGAACCGGCGCCTCGGGAGCGTGTTTTCGCGCGTTGGTCAGCGCCTCCCGAACCACCCGGACGACGGCGAGCCGATGGGCCGCGGGTGCCTGTTCCGGTGCACCGTCGACGGCGGCGTCGATCCGTTGTCCGGCGGCCCGCGCCTGCTCGATCAGCTCCGCCACGTCGCGCACGGCGGGCCCGAGACCGGCGCCGCCGGGGTGCACATCGGTGTCGCGCAACGCGCCCAGCACATCACGCAGATCGGTCAACGCGTCGGTGGCGGCCGTACGCAACAACCCGAGGCGATCGACCACGGCGGCGGGCACCGTGTCCTTCCTGGTGGCCAGGACGCCCGCGTGCAGCGCGATCAGGCTGAGCCGATGGGCGAGTACGTCGTGCATCTCCGCCGCGATCGCCGACCGCTCGGCGGTGCGCGCGGCCTGCTCGCGCAATTGCCGCTCGACGCCCAGCTGTCGCACCTGCGCGTGCAACGCCTGGACCAGGCGGTGTCGGTTGCCCATCCACAACCCCGCCACCACGGCCAGCAGCAGGAACAGGCCGGAGCCGTACTCCTGCGGCCTGGACAGGGAAACCGTCGGGTGCGCGAGCGCGTTGCCGGCCGATGCGGCGAGCGCGCAGGTCACCGCCGCCGGGGTGTGCCCGTGCGCGGCGAGGTCGAACAGGGCGATCAGGAGCAGCGGCAACATCGGCCAGCCCCACACGCCGGCCGCCACCGTCGTCAGCGCGGGTGCCGGCAGCCAGTGCCCCCGACGCGGCAGCAGGGCCAGGCCGCACACCACCGCGACCGCGGTGCGCGGCTCGAGGTATCGGCCGCCGTCGGTCGCCGCGCCGTTCTGGACGGCCGCCTGGGTGCACAACACCACCAGGACGCCACGGCCGTACCCGGTCCACCGCCGACTCCATTCCCGGTTCACCGGCACATCGTAGGCATCCGGTGTGCGGCCGCTCGTCCGACGTTCCGCCACGGCGACCCCCGACTTTGGTAGGGGGCGACGGCCGTACAACGGCGGATTCCCGGCGCCGGAGTCGTTCCTAGCGTCGACGTCATGACCGACCGGAGCACATCACCCGACATCGACCGAGTCCTCGCCCGGCGCAGCGCCGACGGCTGGACGTTCCTCCGCGAAGCGGCCCGCGACCTGCGCACGGTGGGGGCCGTCGCGCCCAGTGGCCGGGCGCTGGCCCGGCTGCTCACCGATCCGGTGGACGAGCGGGGTGCGCAGCCGCTGCGGGTCCTGGAGGCGGGCGCCGGTACCGGCTCGGTCACCCGGGTCCTCCTGCCGCGTCTGTCGCCCGGCAGCCGGCTGGACCTCGTCGAGGCCAATCCGCGCTTTGCCGCCCGGTTGTGCGGGTTCACGCACGTCCACGGCGGCCGGGTGCGGGTACACCACACGTTCGTCGAGGAGTTCGACACCGATCACCGCTATGACGTGATCGTCTCGGGGCTGCCGTTCACCAACTTCACGCCCGACCGGGTCGAACGGATTCTGGACCGCTATCTGGACCTGCTGGCGCCGGGCGGCGTGCTCACCTACTTCGCCTATCCCGGCACCCGCCACGCCCGCGCCCTGATCGCCTCCCGTACCGAGGCCCGCCGCCACCGCGCCGTCGAGGACGTACTGGCGAACCACCGGCGCCGGCACGCCACAAGTTGCCGAATCGTGTGGCCGAACCTGCCGCCGGCGAAGGTCTGGCGCCTGCACGGCCGCCCCGCCGCCGCCACACCCGCGCCGCCCCCGCCGAACGCCGTTGCCGGCGCGACCCGGTGACCGTTGCAAACCCGCTCCCCCGCGGCGACATAGTTTTCCCCCTGGCCGGGCGTCGAGAGGTCGGAACACCAGCCACGAAGGGGTGAAGATCCTGAATAGGGACGAAGAGGCGGAGTTTTGCGCGTTCGCGCTGACTCGACGTGCCGCGTTGGTGCGCACCGCCATCCTGCTGACCGGGGACGTGGGCGACGCGGAGGATCTGGCGCAGACCGTGTTGGCCAAGGTGTACGTGTCCTGGCATCGCGTGGTCCGAGCCGACAATCCGGACGCCTACCAGCGTCGCATGTTGGTGAATACGTTCGTGTCGCGTCATCGGCGGCGTCGCGTCAAGGAGTTTCTCGCCCACCGCACGCCCGAACCGCCGGTCCCCGACCAGACCGAGCGGGTGGTGACCCGCAGTGTGCTGATCGCCGCATTGACCCGGCTGCCGCCGGGGCGGCGCACGGCGGTGGTCCTGCGCTACTGGGCGGACCTGAGCGAATCGGAGACCGCGGCGGCGATGGGTTGCACGGTGGGCACCGTGCGCAGCCAGGCGTATCGCGGCCTGGCGCAACTGCGCGCCGATCCGGACGCGGCCGGGTTGATGTCGCCGGAGTTGTGGCAGCACGAGGGGACGAGTCGATGACGGAGGAGCACGTGCGACTCAGGGAAGCACTCACGGCCGAACTCGACAGGATCGAGGTACACGAGCCGGCCTGGGAGGCGGTCGTGGAGAGCGGCCGGCGCACCCGCCGGCGGCGTCGGGTCACGGTCGGCGCGCTGGTGGGCCTGTGTCTGATCGCCGGGCCGGCGGTCCGGTGGGCCTGGGCACCGGACGCGGACCGGAGCACGACGATGGTCTCCGCGGGCGTCGCGCCGCCGGGGGCGCCCGGCGACCTGGCCGGCCAGGGCACCATCGACGACCACCTGTGGTCGATCCGGGTCACCCGGCAGCCGAACGGCGAGGAATGCGCACGCGGCGAACTCGACGGCCGACCCGGCGGATTCGCCTGCGGCAGCGCACCCCAGGTCCTGGTCGGCGACCCGGTGCAGGGCATCGGCCACCTCAACTACGGCAGTGGCCCGATCGGCAACCCCTACGGCTCCGTCTTCGGCGTCGCCTCCGATCAGGTCACCGTCGTCGTGCTGCGACTGGCCGACGGCACCGAGTTCAGGGCCACCCCCGTCGAGGTCGGCGCCGCGCACCGTTACTTCGCCTTCGTCTACAAGGGTGATCCTCGGTTCACCCTGATCGCGTACGACGCCCAGGGCCGCCAACTCGCCCGCGGCGCCCGCAAGTAGCGCACCCGACCGCGGCCGACGCGGCCACGCCGACCGGGATTCGCTCACCCGGACCCGGGGCCACCCCCGCCTGGGATGCACCGGTGGGCGCCGGTGGTGTGGCCGCGCTCGGCCGGCCTCGCGGCCCGTCCCGTCCTCGGCCAACCCGGCTCGTACGCACGGGAGTTGCACCTGGGCTCGCTGCGGAATCGAGCCTCGCGCATGTTACCCCGATCCGATCATCGGGGTCGGGCCGCGCACACGTCCGATGCGTGAACAACCTCACAACATCTTTTCGGCGCACCCTCGTTCGGGACCGTCCGGCGGCCGGGTGGACGGCCGCGTGGCGCGGTCCGCACCGCCCGCGACACGCCCGGGCTTCGACCACCGCAATGGTCGCTATGCTCCGATTGACCCATACATTCGAGCCATTTCCCGCCCGGGGACAGCCGGCTTTTCCAATACTCGGCACCGAGGCCCGGCGCATCGAATTCAGTTGCCATCGCTCGATATACCGGACATATAGCTCGATCCCGGGAATGGTCGCGCGCGCGAAGTCGATCGCCGGCAAGAAGTGTCGTCGAGCCCCGAAACGGGGAAGTCGACGCCACTACACTCGCTACGCCCCATCGACGACAGAGCAGCGGAGCGTGACATGTGCAGCGGGCGGGTCGCGCTGTTCGCGATGCGCGGGGCACCGACCGAGTGCGTGCCTCGCGTACCCGGCCGACCCCGAAGTCGACTCGCTGCGCTCGCCGTTGCCCGCCTGATAGCGCGACGAGGACCGTGGGAATGAATTTTGTACAGGACCCCGCACTTTGGTACGGGGTGGCCGGCACCTGTGCCGCGGCCGTCTACGTGGCCCGCAGCCGAATAACCGTCAAGGACCTGAGGGAAAGGAATCGTCTGCTGGCCGAGGATGTGCGCATGCGCGACGACGAGCTGGACAATGTCGTCCGGGTGTTGCTGCCGGCCCTGGTCGAGACCGGGGAACGGCTCAAGGGGTCGCTCCTGCGGCACGAGGAACTGCGCGCGACGCCGTACGCGCAGAACATCGAGACGGTCGTGGGGATGTTCACCACCGCCGTCGAGGACGCCCGCGACCGTGCCGACCACTCCGCCAAGAACGCGCTCAAGGCCGCCATGCGCACGCTCCAGGCGCTGGCCGGCGAGCAGCAGTTGGCGATCTCCGAGATGCAGAACGACTACGTCGACGCGCAACTGCTCCAGGATCTCCTGGCGATCGACCACATGAACTCGCAATTCGGCCGTCGGGCCCAGGTGATCGCCGCGCTGTGCGGCGGTTGGACCGGTCGCCAGCGCGCTGCGGCGCCGCTGTACGACGTGATGCGCGGCGCGAAGGGCCGTATCCGTGACTACCTGCGGGTGGAGATCCGGATGCAGTCCAACGTCGCGGTGATCGGCCGCGCGGTCGAGCCGGTCGCGTTGGCGGTGGCCGAACTCCTGGACAACGCGGCGAGTTACTCCCCGCCGCACACCACCGTCGAGATCAACTTCCAGACCGTGCCCAACGGGGTGTGCGTCATGGTCGACGACGCGGGCGTGGGCATGCACGAGGAGGCCCGACAGAGCGCGGCCCGCTTCCTGAACGCCAAGGAGCCCGTGGGCATCACCCGCCTGGGACACCCGCCCCAGTTCGGCTTCCCGGTGATCGGCATGCTCGCCGCCCAGTACGGCTTCACCGTCTCGGTGGACACCCGATCGCCCTACGGCGGGATGCGCGCGGTGGTGATGTTGCCCTCCGAACTGCTCACCACCGCGGTCGACGCGGAGCCCGCCCCGGCCCCCGTGCGCCGCCGCGTCACCCGCGCCGCGACCGCGGAGGCTCGACCGGCCGCACCCCGGACGGCCGCGCCGGCCGCCGCTCCCGCCGGCGCCGCACGGGCAACCGCGCGAGCCGAGGCGGGCGCCGAGGCGCACACCGACGCGCGCATCGATGCGGAAGCCGCCGCAGGAGCCGCCGGCCCGGACGGCGAACTGCCGCAGCGCCGCCGCCGCGCCCCGTTGCCGCTCGACCGGACACCGCAACCGGTGCCGACGCACGCCCCCGACCGATCGGACGCGGAAACGGCGGGGTTGATGGGCGCGTTCCTGCGCGGAACCCGCTCCGGCCGCGTTCCCGATACAGACGACAAAGGGCAAGAAAACCGATGAACAACGAGCTGGCCTGGATACTCAACGACGCCCTCAAGGTCCCGGAGGCCCGGCACGCCGTCCTGTTGTCCGCGGACGGAATATTGCGCGCGCATTCCGACGGGATATCCCGGGACGAGGCGGATCGGCAGGCGGCGGCGCTGTCCGGACTCCAATCCATCAGCCGGAGCACGGCGGAGTTCATCGGCGATTCCGAGACGCCGTGGCGGCAGACGCTGGTCGAGTTCGGTGACGGATTCATTTTCCTGGTGGCCGCCGGGCCCGGCGCCTACCTGGCCGTATCGGCCACGCAGAACGTGGACATGGAGATCATCACGTTCCGCATGCAACAGCTGGTGCGCCAACTCGGAAAGGAAATGACCAGCCCGCCCCGACGGAATGCGGACCATTCGGTATGACCAACGATCCCACGCCGGAATCCGACGCCCCGGACTTGGTCCGCCCCTACGTCATCACCCGGGGCCGCGGCCACCCGACCCGCGAGGGTCTGGACCTGGTCAGCCTGGTGATCGCGTTGCCCGGCGACGCGTCCCCGCACATCCTCGACCCGGAAAGCACGCGCCTGCTCGCCCTGTGCCGGGGTGGGATCCTCTCGGTCGCCGAGGTCGCCGGACACCTGCAACTGCCCATCGGGGTGGTCAAGGTGCTGCTGTCCGACCTGATGGACACCGGCCTGGTGGCGACCCGCCGGCCCATCCCCGCCGCCGAACTGCCCAAGACCCAACTGCTACAGGAGGTGCTGGATGGACTCGCGCGTCTCTAGCGGCGCCGTCGCCGACCTCTACCTGGCCGACTCCGTCAAGGTCGCGGCGAAGATCCTGGTGGTCGGGCACTTCGCCGTCGGCAAGACCACGTTCGTCGGCACCATGTCCGAGATTCGTCCCCTGAGCACCGAGGAGACGATGACCCAGGCCGGCGCGCCCTACGACGACCTGACCGGCGCGAGCCGCAAGACCACCACCACGGTCGCCCTGGACTTCGGCCGACTCACCCTCAGCGATCGGCTCGTGCTCTACCTCTTCGGCACCCCCGGGCAACAACGCTTCGCCCAGGTGTGGAAGGACATGACCCTCGGCGCGCTCGGCGCGCTGGTCCTGATCGACCCGCAACGTTTCGACCAATCCTTCGACGTCATCGGCCTGTTGGAGGAGTACGACGTGCCCTACGCCGTCGCCATCAACCGGTTCGACGGCGCCGTCGAACTTCCCCTGGAGAAGCTGCGCGCCGCGCTCGACCTGCTGCCCGAGACGCCGCTGGTCACCTGCGACGCCCGCGACCGCGCCTCCTCGACCGAGGCCCTGATGGCCCTCGTCCGCTACCTCCAGCTCCGGGCACACAAGGAACTCGCGTGAACACTGGCCCACATGCCCGTCCGGCTCCCTCCGGCGAGCACCTCACCCCACCGCCGGGCTGCCCCGCCCACCACGGCGGCGGCGCCGTCCCCCTGCACGACAAGGCGTTCTCCGTCGATCCGCGCTCGGTGTACGAGCGACTGCGCCGACAGGGCGTGGCGGCGCCGGTGGAACTGGCGCCCGGGGTGGACGCGATGCTGGTCACCGACCACGCCGCCGCGCTGCGCGTACTGCACTCCCCGGAGTTGTTCGCCAAGGACCCCCGACGCTGGCTCGCGCTGGCGGACGGCACGATCCCGGCGGACAGTCCGGTCGTCCCGATGATGATGTATCGGCCGAACTGCCTGTTCACCGACGGCGCCGAACACCTGCGACTGCGCCAGGCGGTCACCGACAGCCTGGACCGGATCGACACGTACCAGCTGCGCCGCTTCGTCGAACGCAGCTCGGACTACCTGGTCGACCAATGGGCGGGCGCCGGCCGCGTGGATCTGCTGAACTCCTACGCGAAGACCCTGCCGCTGCTGGTGTTCAGCGAACTCTTCGGCAGTCCGCCCGAGTTGGGAGACCGCCTGGTCGCCGGCATCGCCGGCATCTTCGACGCCGTCGGCGACGCGGAGGCGGCCAACGAGCTGCTCACCGGCGCCCTCGTCGAACTCGTCGCGCTCAAACGCGAGCAGCCGGGATCCGACGTCACCTCGTGGCTGATGGCGCACCCCAGCCGGCTCACCGACGAGGAGATGATCCACCAACTCGTCATGCTGATGAGCGCCGGCACCGAACCGCAACGCAACCTGATCGCCAACGGGTTGCGGCTGATCCTGTCCGACGAGCGGTTCTCGGTCAGCCTGTTCGGCGGCGGTGCCTCCGTCGAGGACGCGCTCGACGAGGTGTTGTGGACCGAGCCCCCGATGGCCAACTACGCCGTGCACTACCCGGTGCGCGACGTCGACCTGTCGGGCGTCACGCTGCGTCGGGGCACCCCGGTGGTGATCAGCTTCGCCGCCGGCAACAGCGACCCCGCGCTGTTCGCCAACGGCCGCAGACCGGGCAACCGTTCCCATCTGGCCTGGAGTGCGGGCCCGCACGCGTGCCCGGCCAAGGATTCCGCCTGGCTGATCGCCACCGCCGCGATCGAGAAGCTGCTCAACCGCCTCCCCGACCTCGAACTCGCGGTACCGGTCGAGGAGTTGGTCTGGCGACCCGGTCCGTTCAACCGCGCGCTCAGCGCGCTGCCCGCCCGCTTCACGCCGGTCCCGCCACGCGGCGCACCCCGTGCCGCCAAGGCGGCACCGGTACGCCCCGCACCCGCCGCCACACGCCCCAATCCCGACCCGCGCAAGAGCGGCGGCGTGTGGAGCTCGTTTCTGAATTGGTGGCGAGGCGAGATGTGATGCGCTGACCCCCCGAGCAGGAACGAGCGGCACCGGTCATCGCGAGCCGGGGTCGGAGCGGTCGCAGGCCGCTCCGACCCCGGATGTTCGAGACCCCGCCCGACAACCGCAGAAGCCGTCGAGATCGGCCGCCCGCACCCGGGGACGGTCGATCGATCCACGCTGTGCCGAGCCTTTGCCTGACTACCCGTGCCTGACCACCTGACACCTTGTCGAGTTCGAAGGAGCCGTCGTGCAGTCCTCAGCGTCCACCACCGTCATCGACAGTCGAACCGTCGTCGCCCTGTTGTCCCGCCTGCGCTCGATGGCCGGACAGGCGGATCCACTGCCGCTGTACGCCAGTCTAAGGGAGCTGGGCGACGTGGTGCCCGCGCCCTGGGGTGGCTACCTGGTGACCGGCCACCGATCGTGCGACGAGGTACTGCGCAGCCCCGACTGGCTCGCCCTGGATCAGGCCTGGCGGGCCCAACGGGCGGAAGGTTCCCGCTGGTCGACACCGTCCTCGCGTGAGCTCGAACAGACCCTGGTGACGCTCAACCCGCCGCAACACACCCGGATCCGCAGGTCTGTCAACAACATCTTCGACCGCGGCACCCTCGACACGCTGCGCCCGACCGTCGAACGGGTGGCGAACGAACTGCTGGACACCCTGGTCGAGCACGCGGGCGACGCGGACGCGGACTTCGCCGAACTCGTCGGCGAGCAACTGCCGGTGGTCACCGTCGGGCACTGGCTCGGACTGCCGCCCGAGGACTTCGACCTGCTCCGCGCGTTGACCCACGCGCAGGCGTACGCCCAGGAGTTGCTCCCCACCAAACGCCAACTCCGGGCCGCGGACCACGCGATCCGGGGGTTGCGCGAGTACTTCACCGCCCTGGTCGCGCGCCGCCGCGCGGAACCCGGCGACGATGTGATCTCCGGTTGGTTGCGCGCCTGGGACACGTTGGAGCCGGACCGAGCGGTCGCCGACGAACACGTCTACGCGCTCGCCATGTTCGTGGTCATCGCGTCCCTGGAGACCACCTCGGCGCTGCTGACCACGATGGTCTGGACCTTCGACCGGCATCCGGAGCAGCGGTCGTGGCTGCGCGAGCACCCGGCCGCCGTGCCGGACGCCGTCGAGGAGGTCCTCCGCTACGACCCGCCGCTCCACCTCACCACCCGCTACGCGAGTAGGGATCTGGTCCTGGCCGGTGTCCCCGTGCCCCGGGGCGAGGTCGTGCACACCCTGCTGTGCGCGGCCAACCACGACCCGAGCGAGACCCCCGACGCGCACACCTTCGACGTCACGCGTCGGGCCCGGCACATCTCCTTCGGCAGCGGCATCCACTACTGCGTCGGGGCGAGCCTGGCCCGCCTGGAGGCCGGCGTCCTGTTGGAGACGATGCTGCGTCGGCTGCCCGCACTTCGGGTGGTGGCGCCGCCGACCTGGGAACCCAGACTGGCGTTTCGCCGGATCACCCGGCTGCCGGTGAGCGTGCGCTGAGCAGTCGCCGGCGGGGGCCGGTCGCGTCCGGGAGCCGGCCGACGCGACCGGCCCCCGCCGGGGTCAGCGGGCGGACCCGGCGCCCAGGAAAGCGGAGAGGAAGTGGCCGTCGAGGATGGACAGATCGCCGAACCGGTCGCCTCGGCTGTAGGCGTTCATCAGCGTCTTCGACGCGTGCAGTGCCGCGACGGGCCTGCGCACGACGGGCTTGATCCAACCGCGCACGACGTCGTCGAGTTCACTGGCCGGCGCCACCCGATGCAGGATCGACAGCCGGTGTGCGGTCGACGCGTCGAACGCGTCGCCGGTCAACACGAGTTCGCGGATCCGGGCGGCGCCCACCTCGCCGATCAGTCGGGCCATCGCGCCGCCCCACGCGGTCGGCAGTCCCAGGGCCAGTTCGGGCATCCGAAACCGTGACTCGATATCGCCCACCCGCAGGTCGCAGAAGATCGCCAGGGCCAGCCCCGCGCCGATCACCTGGCCATGGACCCGAGCGATGGTGACCGGATCGGCGGCGGCCAGCCCCTCGCACACCAGCCGCGCCTTGTCGCCGAGCCGACGTACGGCCGGCCCGCCGGGATCCTCGGCCGCCAGGCGCAACAGTTCACCACGATCGCCGCCCACACAAAAGGAATCGCCCTCGCCGGACAGGACGAGTACGCGCACGTCGGTGCGGCAGCGCAGGTGGGCGAGCACCGCCAGGAGGTCGTCCAACATGCGCTCGTCGAGCGTGTTGCCCACCTCCGGTCGGGCCAACCGCACCTGCAACACCGCCCCTTCGAGGCTGGTGCGCACCGTCTTCAGATCCAGCGAGTCCACGTACGTGACCCCTTCCCGGTTACCGGTCGCGCGGGAAATCGCCGCCGCACCAGTGCGGAAGCCCCGTCGATCACCAGATCGTCGCATCGATGATCACGACTTGAGGAGCCGAATCCACGCCATTCGCGGGCTTTGGCAGGGCATTCACGCCACGCGGCGTCTCCGTGGAAGCACCGTCCGTGGCGAAAGCCGGTGCCACAGTCGGTGGCGAGCCGGCTCCGCCCACCCGTCGGGTCGCGGAGGCAGGTCGCGCCACCCGATCGGGCGCCATGGCGACAACTACTCAGAGTGTCTCGAATCTGACAGAGTGTCGTCGATCGAAAACGCCCAAGGGCGTTGTGTTTGGTGATATTTGTGACAAGAGATTCTGGGATATTCATGAACAAGAACGCCGCCGTGTTCTCCGAGGGGCGATTCCTGATCGACGCGGAAGCCATGGCCAAGACCATCGGCGCGCCGTACGACGAGGAGACCACGCGTCGTGTCGTGGAGGTGTTCGGCGCGCACTTCCACACCGGGGCGGTGCTGTGGAAGATCACCGATCGGCCCGGCGACCATCTCGGCTACCGGTTCTTCGCCCGCGAGCGCACCGACACCGTGCAGACCGCGCTCGCCGCCGGGTTCGTCCGGCCGGGCCCGGCGACCGCGCTCGTGGCCGAGTGGGATCGCACCTTCGGCACCGACGCCATCCAGTCCTGCGACTTCGACGGCTTCAACGGCATGGCGAAGACCTGGGTGTATCTGGGCGGGATGCGCCCGGCCGAGCAGGCCCTGGACAACCCGGCGGTACCGCCCGGGCTGCGCGCCCGCCTGCCGAGGCTGCGGCAAGTGGGCCTGGATCACGTCCGGTTCACCGCCGTCGACTACCGCCACGACAGTCTCAACGTCTACTTCCGGGCCCGTGGCCCGCTGACCCCCGCCCGGGCCGCGCAGGTGCTCGGCGCCGTCGACATCGCCGCGCCCGACGACACGTCGGTGGCCCGGATGCGTTCCGTCGTCCCGGAGGACTTCTGCCTGGCCGTCACCTTCACGATGGACACCGGCCGCCCGGTACGAGCGTGCTTCTACGCCCTCGGCATCCCGCAGGACCGGGTCCCCCCGCTGCCCGGGCGCATCGCGACGCTCTTCGAGGACACGCCCCACTACGACCGGGAGGTCATTCGCGGGCTCGGCTGGTCGTTCGGTCCCGGCGAGGGCACCTATCTCAAGGCCGAACACTCCTATTGCGGCGACATGGCCGCTCGGCTGCGCGACTGGGACTGCTACCTCACCGGCAGCGCGGGCCGAGACCCGATCCTGGCCGCCGCGGATCCGTTGCCGGCCGGCGCGGACGGCGCGGCCCCGATGGTCCGGGTGATCAACCCCGAGACGGCGTACGAGGGCAAGCAGCGGATGGGCCTGGTGGCCGGGATCTGTCGGCAGACCGTCGGCTCCCAGGCCCTGTGTATGCATCTGATCGCGATGAAGCCGCGTTCGCGCGGTGCGGTGCACATCCACGACGGCCACGAGTCGTCCCTCTATGTCACGGCCGGTCGCACCCGTACCTACTTCGGGCCCGACCTGGAGCACCACATCGACAGCGGGGTGGGGGAACTCCTGTACATTCCGGCCGGGTTGCCACACATGGCCGCCAATCTGACGGACGAGCCGGCGGCCGGTGTGATCGCCCGGACCGATCCGGACGAGCAGGAGAGCGTGCGTCTGTTGCCGCACCTGGAGGACAAGGCGGCCGCGCTGTTCGCCGGCCACCTGGCCGAGCAACCGGCGACCGCCGAAGTCGAGTAGCGGGCGGGGGTGGGCGGAAGGAGCGTCGTCGCGCCGACGACGCTTCGGGCGCCCGCGCGGCACCCGGCCGGTCCCGCGCCGGCGGCGTCGACAGGGGAGATCGACGCCGCCGCGCGCCGCGTTCGGGACGCGGCGAGCACGCGAGAGGGTCGACACCACGGCCCGCGGGCACGGCCGGCGCGCTCACCGCCACCGACGCACGACAACCCCCACGCGCGCGCCTGCGTCGGCCCGAGCCGTCGGGATGCGACGCTCGGCACATGTCGATGCACACGTTTCCGGTGGATGCGTCCCATTCCTGGGGAGTGGCAAGTGGTGTTCGCGCTCGGGCGACGGCCGGTTAACCGGAACATGGCATGGCGGTTCCTTGGCCGCGATTGGCTGCTCGTGCCTGGTGATCACGACCCGGCCGGGCCAGTTCGCGAGGCCGAGCCGCCGTCCCCCGTCGGTGTGTCCTCGCCTGCGTCGAGGAGTTGAAGTCCCCGTGTCACCACCCCCCGTGGGCGTTCGCGCATCCGGTCGCCGTCCCGCGACCGCCGCGCTCGTCCTGACCACGCTGCTCGTGGCCGGCCTGACCTCGGTCGCGCCCGCGGCCCGGGCCGCCGAGGCCCCGCCGACCGCCGCGACGGCGCCGGCCGACGCTCTCGTGCTCGACCGTCCCGGCGAATCCGTCGTCACCCGGCGCGAGGTCACCCCGATCGCGCCCGGGCTGAGCATGACCGCCTTCGACCGCATGGGCAGGGCCGGTTGGATCCGTGGGAAGGTCCTGGTCGCGGACCTGAACACCAAGGGTCTGAGCGTCGACTACCTGTCCTCCGGCAAGGTGACGACCCGTCAGACCATCTCCGAACAGGCCCGGGGCGCCGGTGCGGTGGCCGCGATCAACGGCGACTACTTCGACATGAACGCCTCCGAGGCCCCGCTCGGCGTCGGCGTCTCCCGCACCCAGGGCCTGATCCACGCCCCGGTCCAGGGTTGGAACCAGGCGGTGACCGTCGGCACCGACGGACTCGCCCGGATGGCCCAGGTGTTCCTCGAAGGCAACGCCACGCTGCCCGGCGGGCGTGAGGTGGCGCTGTCCGGGGTCAACACCTTCGGCCTGCCCGAGGGCGGCGTCGGCGTATTCACCTCGGCGTGGGGCAACGCGTCGCTGGCCCACGTGGCGGGCGGCTCGGGCAACGTCGTCGAGGTGGAGCTCCGCGACGGCCACGTGGTCGCCGTGCGCGACAGGCTCGGCAGCGGGCCGATCGCGGCCGGCACCACGTTGCTGATCGGCCGCGACGGCGGTGCCGACGGGCTGCGCGGGCTCAAGGCGGGCGACCCGGTCGGCGTCGGCTACCGGCCGCGCGCGTCGTTCGGGGAGGTCGCGGTCGCGGTCGGCGGCCGTCAGGTGCTGGTCCGCGACGGGGTCGCCGCCGGGCCCGGCGAGGGCGACGCCAACGACCCGGCCGGCCGTACCGCGGTGGGCTTCTCGGCCGACGGCCGGAAGATGTACCTGGTCACCATCGACGGTCGGCAGGCCGACAGTCCCGGGATCAATCTGGCCGATCTGGCCGTGCTGATGCGGGACATGGGCGTGTACAACGCGCTCAACCTGGACGGCGGCGGGTCCACCGACATGGTCGCGCGGCTGCCCGGACAGGCGCAGGTCGGGGTGGTGAGCAGCCCGTCGGACAACGGCGGCGAGCGTGCGGTGGCGAACGGGCTCGGTCTGTTCACCACTCCGGGGTCGGGGCAGACGCGTGGGTTCCGGCTGCGGCCGGCCGCGACGGTCGACACCGGCACCCGGGTGTTCCCCGGTCTGCGTCGGACCGTGCGGGCCCTGCCCTACGACGAGGCGTTCGGGGCGGTCAAGGGCGCGGTGCCCAGGCCGAACTGGTCGACGGAGACCGGGGCGAAGCTGGCGGTGTCCGGCAACGGCACCGACGCGATCGTCACCGGGCGCGCGTCCGGCCCGGCATCGGTGACGATCAAGGCCAAGGGCGCCGAGGACGCGAAGTTGCCGCTCACGGTGCTCGGCGAGCCGGTACGGGTCGGCGCCGGCGAGGATCCGGTCGGCCTGGCCGCCGTGGGCGCCTCCGCACACCTGGCGGTCACCGGCTACGACGCGACCGGTCACGCGGCGCCCGTCGAGGCCGCCGACGTCAAGGTCACCGGCGGCGAGGGCATCGTCGAGGTCACCCCCGCCTCCGACGGCACGATCAACCTCAAGGCGCTCGCCGACGGCAGGTCGGCCACGCTCAAACTCACCGTCGGCACCCTGGAGACCGCGGTCGCGGTCACCGTCGGCATGACCGAGAAGTCCTTCGCCGACTTCGCCGACGCCGCCGCCTGGAAGTCGGGCAACGACCGCGCCCCCGGCGGCTCGGTCGCCCCCGCGCCCGGCCCGGACGGCAGGCCCGGGCTGAGCCTGAAGTACGACTTCACCCACTCGACCGGCACCCGAGGGCAGTACGCCATCGCACCCGAGGGCATCGTGTTGCCCGGCCAGCCGCGCGCGCTGACGATGTGGATCGAGGGCGACGGCAACGGCGCGTGGCCGCGCATCCAGTACAAGACCGCGGCCGGCGTCGTATCCAACCTCGACGCCCCGATGGTCACCTGGAAGGGTTGGCAAAAGGTCGAGTTCCCGGTCCCGGCCGGGGTCCAGTACCCGCTCACCTTCCAGCGCTTCCGGCTGATGGAGACCAACGCCGCCCGGCAGTACACCGGGCAACTCACCCTGGGCGACCTGCGCGTCCAGGTCCCCCCGGACGTGGTGCTGCCCAAGCAGCCGTACGTCAAGGACCCGGTGATCCTCACCAACGGCACCGTGGACAACAAGCCGCTGCGGGTGGCGGTGATGTCCGACGCGCAGTTCGTGGGACGCGACCCGAACAGCGACCGGGTCCAGGACGCGCGCCGCACGCTGCGCGAAGTGGCGGCGGCCAAGCCCGAGTTGATGATCATCACCGGCGACTTCGTGGACGAGGCCGCACCCGAGGACTTCGCCCTGGCCCGCAAGCTGCTCGACGAGTTCGACCAGTACACCGGGCACGGCATCCCGTGGCACTACGTGCCCGGGAACCACGAGGTGATGGGCCCGGGCAACATCGCGAACTTCAAGGCCGCGTTCGGCGAGACCGCCACGGTGTTCGACCACAAGGGCACCCGCTTCGTGACCGTGGACAGCTCGATGGGCACGCTGCGCGGCGGCGGTTTCGACCAGATCGCGGCGCTGCGCAAGGCGCTGGACGGCGCGGCGAAGGACCCGAACATCAGCGGTCTGCTGCTGTTCGACCACCACCCGACCAACGACCCGCTGCCGGACAAGGGCAGCCAACTCGGCGACCGCAAGGAAGCCCGGATGGTCGAGGACTGGCTCGGCGGCTTCCGCGCCACGGCCGGCAAGTCGGCGGCGATGGTCAGCGGCCATGTCGGGGCGTTCCACGCCGCGAGTGTCGACGGTGTCCCGTACCTGATCAACGGCAACTCAAGCAAGGGCCCGGCCGCCGAGCCCGATCGCGGCGGCTTCACCGGCTGGACGATGCTCGGCATCGACCCCGCCAAGGGCCGCGTCACCGACCCGTACGCGGTACCGGCCGACGACGCCGCGTGGCTGCGTGCCGAGATCAAGCCGCACGCCGAATCGGTCGGCCTCAAGGCCCCGGCCACGCTCGGTGTGCTGAGCAGCCAACCGGTGACCACCACGATGACGCAGGACGGTCGTAGCGTCCCGGTCGCCTGGCCGGTCACCGCGCAGTGGGGCGGCCACGGCGTGCACATCGGCCCGGCGGCCGGCGCGCCGCGCGGGGCCGTGGCGGCGTACGACCCGGCCGCCGGCACCCTGACCGGGCTGCGCCCGGGTACCGTGACGCTCACCGTGACGGTCGGCGGTGTCAAGGCCGAACAGGCGGTCAAGGTCGGCGACTTCGACGCGAGCGCGTGCACCACCACGATCCGCGGCGGCACCACCGGGCGGCTCGCGATCACGTCGGGGATCACCTGCCTGG
The DNA here is from genome assembly GCF_049739465.1 of Embleya sp. AB8. Lineage (NCBI taxonomy): Bacteria > Bacillati > Actinomycetota > Actinomycetes > Kitasatosporales > Streptomycetaceae > Embleya > Embleya sp. AB8. The sequence goes on along the minus strand of NZ_JBMHHY010000011.1, from coordinate 265,363 downwards.
ACCGGGCCACGGTCAAGGGTCCGATCCTGGTCCAGCCGGGCGCCGGGCTCGTCGCGATCGACTCGACCGTCACCGGTCCGGTCTCCGCGCGGGGGGCGAGCGTGCTGATCCTGGCCGACACCACGGTGGGCGGCCCGGTCGCGGTCGGTGGCAGCACGGGCCCGGTCATGGTGTTGTGGTCGAGGATCGGCGGCCCGATGCATCTGGCGCTCAACAAGGGTGGTACGTACGTGGCGGGCAACACCGTCGGCGGCCCGCTGAGTTGCCAGGCCAACACCCCGGCCCCGACGAACGGCGGCATGCCGAACCGGGTGGGCGGCCCGAAATCGGACCAGTGCGGTGCGCTGTGACGACCGGCCGTTGGGTCGAGCAATCGTCGTAGGACCCCGCTGAGGACCATCCCATCGCGACACCCGCGTCCCGTACGACCGCAGCCGACGGTCGTCCGGGACGCGGTCGTTTCCGGCCGAATCGCCGACCCGATCCGCGCCTGGAAACAAGCCGGCGAGAGGGTGTCATGAAACGCGAGGGTCGGCGCGTTACTTGTGTGACGTCAAAAACCGGGGGGTCCCATGTCGGGAAGCAAGGCTGCGGACTTCGAGGAGTTCGCGCACGCGCGCAGCGGGCAACTGCTGCGCACTGCCTGCCTGCTCACCGGCGACTGGCACCTCGCGGAGGACCTGGTCCAGGAGACCTTGGGCAAGTTGTATCCCCGCTGGCAGCGGGTGGGTGCGATGGAGGCGCCCATGGCATACGCACACACGACGCTGGTCCGCACGTTCTTGTCGGCCCGACGGCTCAAACGTTCGTCGGAGTATCCCGCCGAGGAACTCCCGGAGCCGGCCGCGCCCGCCACCGACGACATCGAGTTGCGGCTGACCCTGCTGGAAGGGCTCGCCCGACTGTCCCCGGCCGATCGCGCGGTCCTGGTGCTGCGCTACTGGGAGGACTACTCGGTCAAGGACACCGCGGACATCCTGCGGCTCGCGCCCGGCACCGTCCCGGTCCGCGCCAAACGGGCCCTGGTCCGGCTGCGCGCCCTCCTGGGCACCGAGTTGCTCGCCTCGGCGGCGACATGCTGATCAAAGCCCGACGTCACCCCCGACCCCGTGCGCGCGACCGGAAGGATGTGGAGGCCGTGTGCACCGATGCGGACCTGTTCGGCGACGAGGAGTTCGAGCGCTACGAGCGGGCGTTCCCCGGGGCGTTGCACGCGCTCGGTGACACGTTTCCCGGGCCCAGCCCGGATCTGGTCGCGCGCGGTATCGCCCGCGGCCTGCAGCGCCGACGGGCCCGCAGGCTGCGCCGGGCGGCACTGGCCGCGGTCCTGGTGACGGCGAGCATCGCGAGCTGGGTCCTGGTCGGCGACGCGTTCGACCGGTCGGCGACCAAACCCGCCGACCGGACCGACGGCCTGTGGATGAGCAGCGCGCCGCGCGACCTGATGCCTTACCTGGCGAGAGCCGTGCCCGCCGGCGGGGCGCTCACCGGCGCGGTGACCCACTTCTATGCCGCCGACTCCCCGCGGGTGCTCAGGTCCGCGGCCTCGGTCTCCGCGACGTACACGGACTCGACCGGTTCCTCCCTGATCATGGTGTCGATCTCCCATCCCGCTCCCGGCGGGCCGGAGACGGAGGCGGACTGCACCGGAACGCGTGAGTTGATCGAGTGCACCCGCCTACCGGTCCTGGACGGCGGCTCGCTGACGGTGCGCAAGACCGCGAAGGGGGATGGGAGCGACCTACAGGAGTTGCGAGCGCTGTACATCCGGCCGGACAGTGCGCTTGTCGACGTCCGGGTCAACAACGCGTATACCGTGCCGGGTGTCTCGGTCCTGACCGCCGCGCCGGGTGTCTCGGTCCTGACCATCGACCAGATCACCGCCGTTGCCCGCAGCGCGGTCTGGGAACCGGTGGTCGCGGCCGTGCCGACTGTCGCACAACGGGTCGCGGGTCTGGTGCCGACCCTGCTGCCCTCCGGGGCTCGGGTGGCGTCCACCGAAGGAAATCCCGAACAGGGCGAGTTCATCGTGGAGACCGGTCGCAACAGTCAGCGGTTGAACGTGAGCGTGCAATCCGCCCCCGCCGACGAGCAGCCGGTCTGCCCCGCCGGTCCGGGCGATGGCACCTGCGAGATCGTGCGACTCTCCGACGGAACCTTGGCGAGGATCGACCACGACCGGACCGTGGACCAGCGGGTCGTACCGTGGGCGCTCACCGCGTTCCGTCCGCACGGACTGCGGGTCCGCTTCGAGGTGGGCGTACCTCCCCTCAAGTCCGTGGGCGACAAGCGCGAGCTCTCCCCGCCCGCAGCAACCGTGACCCAGAACCAGGTGAAGGCGATCGCGGCCTCGCCGCGCTGGGACATCCCCTGACCTGCCGGCACCGCTGACCCCGGCCCGGCCGAGCGATCGCCCGGGCCGGCCGGCCCCTTGTCGGGCACCCGATCCCGCAGAGCGAGCACCGAAGTGGCCCCGATGCGAACACACCGCGCCGGGACGGGCTTCGCGCTGCCCGTGAACACTCCCCGAACCCCACCGGGCCGCGCGTATCGGCCCCGACCGGATCCACCCCGACGAGAAGGCTCCCATGTTCCCCGCAGCACCCGAACGCCTGCGCCGGCTGGCGCCGGAGGTATCGAGGTTCGCCCTGGTGGGCGGCTTCGGCTACACGACCGACGTGGTCGTGTTCAACATCCTGCGGGCGTTCCTCGACGTCCCCGCCCTGCCCGCCAAGTTCGTCTCGCTGAGCGCCGCCACGGTGCTCGCCTACCTCGGCAACCGCCGCTGGACGTATCACGATCGCACCCGCTCCGGCGCTGCCACCGGCGACTCGCGGCGGCAGTTCCTGCTGTTTCTCGCCTGGAGTTGCGGCGGCCTGCTCATCCAACTCGGCTGCCTCTTCTTCTCGCACGATGTGCTGGGCTACGAAAGCCTGCTCGCCGACAACATCGCCGGCAACCTGATCGGGATGGCCCTGGCCACGGCGTTTCGCTTCTGGGGCTATCGCACATGGGTCTTCCGCGCCTCCCCCGACGCCGTTCCGGCCACCTCCACCGCACCCACCCGGCCTGCGCGGTGAGCGCCGCCGCACTCGCGATCGCGGTGGTGTGCACGCTGATCGGCGGTTGGCATCTCGCGTGCGCGAGCGGGATGCGTCGATCGGTGGACCTGGTTCTGGTGTGGCTGGTGCTGAGCACGGCCCAACTGTCCGCGCTGACCCTGCTGGTCGGCGGTCTGCTGCGCCGACTCGAGGCGGACGCCCTGTTCGGCGCCGCGCTCGTGGTCGCCGCGGCGGAGGTGGTGCTCACCCGAAGGCCCGGCCCGGACGCGGCCCGCCGGCGCGGGCATGCCCTCGTCGCCGGGCTGTGGCCGCGGGTGCGAGGGGCCTGGCGGCATCCGGTGGTCGTGGTCATGGCGTTGCTCGTGGGCGCGCAATACTGCTGGCGCGGCGCGTTGGCCGCGTTCCTGGGCCCGTTGGATTACGACGGGTTGTGGTACCACCTGCCCGGGCCGATGATCTGGCTGCAGCAGGGGTATGTGGGGCACACCCCTGCGGTGTTGTGGGCCGACGTATACCCCCAGGGACAGGAACTGCTCACCGGCTTCGGCGGCGCGTTCCTGGGCGACACCCGACTCGGCTGGGCGTCCGGGCTGCCCTTCCTCGCCCTGGGCGCGGTGGCCACCGCCGGGCTCGCCCGTACCGCCGGTGCCCGCCGCGCGCATGCCGTGCTCGCCGGCCTCGGGATCCTGGCGATTCCCGCCGTGTTCCTGGAAGCGTCCACCACCTACGTCGACTTCGCCGCCGCCGCGACCACCCTGGCCGCGCTGCACCTGACGCTGGGCATCCATCCCGCCGTGGTGACCACGATCGACCGCGGCGAGGACACGACCCGCGTGCTGCGCGGCCGGGTCCTGCTCGTCGGGATCGCCCTGGGGTTGGCCATCGGGGTCAAGTCCTCGAACCTGTTGACCGCCGCCGTGGTCGGCGTCCTGGTCCTGGCGCAGACCTGGCGGACGGTCGGCGCCGCGCGGCGCGCGTCCACGCCCGGGACGCCGCCGGCACCGCCGGCTCGCGCCGCTCGGCTGCGCGCGCACGCCGTCGCCACCATCCGGATCGCGGCGCCGAACTCGGTCGTGCTGGGCGTGCCGATGCTGGCGCTCGGGGGCTATTGGTACATCCGTACCTGGCTTCGCTACGGCAACCCGTTCCATCCGTTCACCATGCTCGGGTTCCATGGCAAGGGCACCGTCGACGAGGTGATCATCCGGAACACCATCGCGCCGCAGGTCGCCGGCGAGAGCAGGCTCCGGGCCACCTGGGACTCGTGGCTCTTCGACCGGGAGCGGGTGGCGTACACCTACGACCAACAACCCGGCGGATTCGGGCTGCAATGGATCTATGTCCTGCTCCCGGTCGTGCTCGTCGGCATCGCCCTGTTCGTCCTCGGCCGGCGTTTCGAACTGCTGTGGGGACTGTTGTTGCCGGTGGTCGTGTCGGCGCTGGCGTCGCCGGCGCCGTGGTGGGCCCGATACCAGTTGCTCGTGCCCGCGTTCGGCTGTGTGTGTCTGGCGGCCGTGCTCACCGCCGTCGGGCAACGGTCGCGCGGCCCGGGCTCGCGCCTCGGCCGGGTGCCGGCGGTGCCGCCGCCGCTGCGCAGGTGTGTGGCCGGGGCACTCGCGGGCGCCTTCGTCGCGGCTACGGCCACGTCCATGTGGTGGGCCACGCAGCCGACCAACACCTGGGTCGGCGACCGCACTTCGGGACACCGCGCGACCGTCGGCGAGACCCTGGACCTGATCCGCGATCCGGACCGGGACCGACGCATCCTGCCCACGGCCGCCTACGCCGCGATGAACCGGGTGCCGGACGGCCGGACCGTGGCCTTCACCGAGTTCGCCCTCCCGCACTTCGTGCAGCCGATCATGGGCGAGCGCGGCCAACGACGCGTCGCCAGTCTGGGCGAGCCTGGCGACGTCGCGGACTTCGCTCGCCGGTTGCGCGACTCCGGCGCCCGGTACGTGCTCCTGTCGGTCGGCGGCCGGGACCGCGACCTGCTGCTCGCCGTGCTGCGCGACCGGGCCCACTACCGACCGGTGGTGCGCGGCAGCGGCGGGATCGGCTGGTTCGGTGGATCCGGCGCGGAGCTCTTCGAGGTCGGCGACTTCACCGACACGGTGTGTACGAACCGGCAGCCCCGACTGGTGGCCCGCAGGGGCGAGCACGACACGATCGTGGTCTCGCTCCGGGACGCCTGCGGCGGGCCGCTTTTCGAGGTCGAGGTGCAACTGCTCGGCAGCGCGGGCGCGACGCCCGTCCGAGTCTGGACCACCCGAGAGGGTGAAACGCTCCTGCGTATACCGCCCGACCTCACCGGACGGCCGTTGCTCGTGCGGTTCCCGGGCGACGGATACTACGACCCGGCCGAGGTGACGGTGAACTGATCGCCGGCGGCGGGGCCCGCGTCGGCCCGCCCGGCTGTCGTCGGCGCGGATCGCGCGGCGTCGCCGTTCAGGCGCGGGCGTAGGACGCGGTCAGGCTTTCCCGGGTGCCCGCCCAGTCCAGGAGCGCGGCGTCGGCCAGGGTGGGTACCCACATGTCGACCAGTGCCAACTCGCGCTCGTGGGGGTTGGGTCCCACACCCAGGACGCGCAGGCCCGCGCGGGACGCGGCCAGGATGCCGCAGTAGGAGTCCTCCACGGCCAGGGTGACCGCGGGCGGCGCGCCGCAGGCTCGGGCGGCGGCGAGGTAGAGGTCCGGATCGGGCTTCGGGCGCAGCGTGGCGTCCGGAACCACGACGTCGATGAAGTGGGACAACAATCCGGCGGAGGCCAGGCCGGATTCGACGACGTCGCGCGGGCAGTTGCTCGCCACCGCGAGGGGCGCGAACCGCGCGGCGTGCTGCACGAGGGCGCAGGCGCCGGGGATGGTCACCGGGTCTGCGGCAACCAACTTGCGGAAGTGTTCCAGGAGTTGCGCGGTCAACTGTTCGGCGACAGCGGGCGCGAGCCCGGCCGCCTCGGCCATCACGCGTCCGCATTCGGTGTAGTGGAGGCCCTTGGTACGTTCGCCGAAGTCGTCGGGTGTCTCGACGCCGTATCCGCGCAGTACCAGTTCGCGCGCCTCCTCCCAGTGGCATTCGCTGTCCATCAGCGTTCCGTCGCAGTCGAAGACGATGGCCGCGGGGGTCCAGGAGAGAAGGGAGTTGGCTGTCATCGATGAGCCGTCCGATCGAAAGATGCGGGCACGTCGACCCGAAACATAACGATCATTACGTTAGGTCGAATACTCTGTGCTTACAAGCAACCACTCCCTGTCAGCGTGTCGGGAGGGGGTTCCTCAGCCGTAGCGCAGCGCTCCCACCGCCGTATGGCGTGCACCCTGGACGAAGCGGAACGAGGCCTGCCGGCCGCGGTGCAGGACGCACTCGACCCGTGCGGGCGGGTCGAACTCGGTGAACTGCGGGGTCCGCAGCCGAAATGTGGTCGGTCGCAACAACTCGCCGTCGCTGACGATCGCGATCGCCTGCCGGGCGGCCTCGACGAGCACCATTCCGGGCACGTGGTCGCTGGCGTGATCGAAGAAGAACGGATGCAGGTGATCGGCGGGGTCGAGTTCGAGGGTTCCGCCCTCGGCGTGCGCCAACAGCACATCGCGGGGCAACACCGCGTCCACCGCCTCGGGCGTCGGCCGGCCGCAGGCCCGCGACGCTCGCGCCGCCGGCGGCGATCCGGCGCGCAGCGCGGCGTAGGCGCGCGGGTCCACGAACCGCGCGTTGCCGCCCGCGCGGGCGAAGCTCGTCCGCCCGACCGACAGGCGCACGCGCAGCCGCAATCCGCGGAGTCCGCGCCCGTCGCGGGTGCGGCGCAGGTCGTCGACCTCGGCCAAACAGGTGATATCGGTGGCGCCGCCCCGCAAACGTGGCTCCGTGTCGACATCGACCCCGTAGAACAGGTCCTTGATCAGAAAATGTGCCTCCAGCGGCACCGAGAAGAACTGCGACGGGATGAAGATCCCCAGTTGGCGAAGGGTTTCCACGATCATCAGCCGACTGTGTCCACCGTCGCCCGCGGGGTGGAACGTGGGGTGCGAGCGTGGCCACTGGGCCGCGGTCAGGAAGGCCGTGTCCGAGAGTCGGACCACGTCGTTGAGCAACACCTCGGCCACCGCGTCCCGGTGTACCGACTCGCGTGGCACGGTGCGCGACCAACTCAGCGGCCTCGTCGCAAGTGCCGAGGGTGCCGTGCCGTCGCCAAAGGTAGTCATGAGTACAAGCAGAACCCAGCGGCCGGGAAGGTGCATGTCGTCCTCGCACGATCGCACCGACACGCGCCCGGCGCGCCGTCGTCCCGGGGTGCCGGCCGGCCCCGGCACCGGCCGCTCAACATCGGTTTTCCACGCACATATCCGACCTGGAGGCAGCACGTGCAGGCACGGGCAGGGGCCACTCGCCGAGCCCTTTTGGAGACGGCGGCACGCCTGTTCCACGAGCGGGGCTTCGCGGGTACGAGCATCAGCGACATCAGCAACGCGTCGGGACTCACCAGCGGCGCGATCTATTTCCACTTCGCCAACAAGGACGCCCTGGCCCGTGCGGTCGTCGAGGCGCACTTCGCCACCTGGCCGGTGCTCATCGAGCGGCAAACCCGGGCCGGCGGGCCCGCGTTGGCGGGCCTGGTGCGACTGAGCTTCGCGGTGGCCCGGGCCTTTCGGGACGACCCGGTGGTCCGCGGCGGCGCCCGGTTGTGGGGCGAGCGCTACTCCATCGACGCTTGCCTGCCGACCCCCTTCGTGGGCTGGATCGCCGCCGCGCACACGCTGTTGGACCGGGCGCGCGAGGAGGGCGACCTCGCGGACCGGGTCGATCCGACGGCGGCGGCCCGGTCGATCATCCACGCCTTCTTCGGCGTCCACACGGTCTCCGACGCGCTCTCCGGGCGCGCCGACATCGAGAGCGACCTGACCGATCTGTGGCGCCTGTTGCTGCCGGCCCTGCTCGCCGATCCGCTGCGCACCGAGGACACCCTGGCCCGAGCCCTGGCCGACGCGGCGAACGACTACGACGAACGGGCGAGCCCGAGGGTGTGCGTGGGCGCCGAATAGCTTCGCGTCCCGGCGAGCCGAACCGCCCCCCGGGGTCGGTTCGAGGCCAACACGCATGGCCCGTCGGCGGGTTGCCGGCGGGCCTGAACACTTCCTTCCGGAAGCCTGCCACCGGCTTGTTCAACAAACTGTCAAAGATTTGCCATGGTCGAAGGCTGCCCCGGAGGTCGCGCCCCGCGCGCCGCCCGGACAGCGCAACGATCAGCTACCCACAGCGACTTTGCCATCACGCCGGAACGCCGCGTGAGTGGTTGGGCGTGCGTTGTCAACCGATCCTCTCCGGAGTAGCGTCCCGCCCCGGCGGTCGACCAACGACCGGTGGGCCTCGGTGGACCGCCCCTCCCCGCTGCCCTGCCAGGCGCCCCGCATCGGGACGTGGGGGAGGAAGGGTGACCCACCATGACTGCGTTACGTACGTTGTTGCGCGGGATCGCCCAGGTCGATCTCGTCGGCAATCCGTGGACCGGACTGGTGTTCGCCGTCGCGCTGTTCGTCGGCGATTGGCGCGTCGGCACCTACGGCCTGATCGGCACCGTCGCGGCCACCGGCACCGCGCTGCTGCTCGGCGTGGAGCGCGGCGCCGTCGAGCGTGGTCTACAGGGTTACTCCGGTTGCCTGACCGGCATCGCGGTGGTCGTCCTGCTCGGCGCCACGCCGGCGAGCGTCCTGGTGGCCGTGCTCGGCGCGGCAACGAGCACCGTGCTGACCGCCGCCCTGGGGCATGCGCTGCGCGGGCTCGGAGTGCCCGTACTGACCGCACCGTTCTGTATCGTCGCCGAACTGCTGACCCTGGCCTCGGCCGGTTTCCGGCACCTGCGCACGCCCGGCGCCGAGCCCGCCGCGGCGGTGTCCTCGCCCGGCGCGACCGGGCATCTGTCGGTGCTCGACGCGGGCCGCGCGTTCGGCGCGAGCTTCGCCCAGGTCTTCCTGCTCGACCAGTGGTACGTGGGCCTGCTCATGCTGCTCGGCCTGCTGATCGCCGGTCGCACCGTGGCCGGCGCGGCGGCCGGCGCAGGCGCGGTCGCGGTACTGGCGGCCTGGGCCCTGGGCGCGCCGACCGACCAGATCACCGCCGGGCTGTACGGATACAACGCGGTCCTGGTCGGCATCGCGCTCGGCGCGACCTTCCTCGTCCTCGGCCCGGCCGGCGCCGGTTGCACATTGCTCGGCGTACTGCTGAGCGTGGTACTGACGGGCACCCTGAAACAGGCCCTCACCCCCCTCCACGGCAGCGTGTACACCTGGCCGTTCGTACTGACCACCTGGTTGTTCCTGGCCGCGACCCCGGCCCTGCCCCGGCTGCGCCGGCGCGCTCCCGAACCGGCCGAGGAACTCGACGCCCGCCGCACCCCCACCCCCCGGACCCCGTCGCCCGCCCGGTCCGACTCCGTTGCCCCGAAAGGCGATCGACCGTGAACCTCGCCCCACGCGAAATCGACAAACTACACATCTACGTGGTGGCCGAACTGGCCCGCAAACGTCGTGGCCGCGGCCTGAAGCTCAACTACAGCGAGGCCGCCGCACTGATCAGCGAGGCGATCCTGGAAGGGGCCCGGGACGGGCGCACCGTCGCGGAGTGCATGGAGGTCGGCAAGCAGGTGCTCACAAGTGCGGACGTGATGACCGGGGTGCGCGAGATGCTCGGGATGTTGCAGGTGGAGGCGGCGTTCCTGGACGGCACCAAACTGGTGACCTGCCACGACCCGATCGGGGCCTGACCGGTGCTCGTCCTGGTCGGCGGCCACGAGAGCGCCGCCGGCGGCGAACTGGCCGACTACGCCCGGCCGCACCCGGACACCCTGGTGTGCCCGACCGGCCGCCCGCTGCTGCGCGCGCTCACCGCGCTGCTCACGGACTCGGCCGGCGGACCGGGTCCGGTCACCGCGCCGGGGGTGTCCGCGCCGGCGAAGTCCGCGACGGGGGTGCCCGCGCCGATCTGCGTCGTGCCGATGACCCTCGGCCGGGACCTCGAACTGGTCGCGGACACCGCGCGGACCCTGGCCGCGCTGCCGGCCGGCCGGGTGCTGCTCGCCCAACCGTTCGGCACGACCGAGCATCTGATCGGGTGGTTGCGCGCCGCCGCCCGGCGGACCGTGCTCGGCGCCGACGACGCCGTGCTGATCGCCGCGCACGCGGCCGGGCCGGACCCGGACGCCGAACTGAGCCGGGTCGCCCGCCTGGTCCGGCAGTACGGCCGGCACCGCCTGGTGGAGACCGCGTACCTGGCCGGCGATCCCGATCTCGCCGAGGGCCTGGACCGCTGCCGCCGGCTCGGCGCCGCACGAATCACCGTGGTGGGCGCGGGATTCGCCGCCGTCGCACCGCCTCGCCAGGACCCGGCGCAGCCGGCGGGCGCGGCGACGAGCGCCGGTCCGCTGCTGAGCCCGGCCGCGATCTCCGCGGTACTCGCCGCCCGATCCGCCGCCGCGCGACACGCCTTCGAAACCCGCGCCGACGACGGAATCGCCACCGGCCTGGCGGCAGCCGGCCACGGCCACACACACGAACACGACGACCACCACGACCACCCGCACCCGCACCCGCACCCGCACCCGCACCCGCACCAAACGCCGACGCCCACCCAAGCGCACGCACCCGCGCACCCGCACGCCCGAACGCACTGACCGAAGGGAACCCTCGCCATGTCAGGCACGGCGACATACCTCTACGGCGACGACCCCATCAAGATCAACGCCGGCCGACGCACCGCCAAGATCACCGTCCGCAACACCGGCGACCGGGCGATCCAGGTCGGCTCGCACTACCACTTCTTCGAGGTCAACCGGGCCCTGGAGTTCGACCGCGACGACGCCTACGGGATGCACCTGGACATCGCCTCCGGCACCGCCGTGCGCTTCGAACCGGGCGACACCCGGGACATCGTGCTGTGCGAGTTCGGCGGCAACCGTCGGGTGGTGGGCTTCGCGGGTCTCGTCGACGGCGGCCTCGGCGCGCCCGACACCCGCACCCGGGCCCGGCGTCGGGCCGCCGAGCTCGGTTTCCGCACCGACCGCACCGCGGCGGCCGAGACGAACTCCCCCGAGGACGGCGCCCGATGACGATCCTGTCCCGCAAGCAATACACCGACCTGTTCGGCCCCACCGTCGGGGACCGCTTCCACCTGGCCGACACCAATCTCCTGGTCGAGGTCGAGTACGACCACAACGCGGGCAACTACGGCGACGAGGCGGTCTACGGCGGCGGCAAGGCGATCCGCGACGGCATGGCGCAGGACCCGGCCGCCACCTCGGCCCGGGGCGCCCTCGACCTGGTGATCACCAACGTCGTGGTCATGGATCCGATCCTGGGCGTGGTCAAGGGCGACATCGGGATCAAGTCCGGGCTGATCGTCGCGGTCGGCAAGGCCGGCAATCCGAATCTCCAGGACGGCGTGCACCCCAAGCTGCTGATCGGCCCCGGTACCGAGGTGATCTCCGGGGAGCACCTGATCGCCACGCCCGGCGGGATCGACTCGCACATCCACTTCATCTCGCCGCAGCAGGCCCAGGAGGGACTCAGCAACGGGATCACCACCTTCTTCGGCGGCGGCACCGGTCCCACCGACGGGAGCAATGGCACCACCTGCACGCCGGGGCCGTGGAACATCGCCCGGATGCTCCAGGCCGCCGAGGAACTCCCGGTGAACGTCGGCTTCCTGGGCAAGGGCAACGGCAGCCTGCCGCAGGCGCTGCGCGAGCAGGTCGAGGCGGGCGTGGCCGGCCTCAAGGTGCACGAGGACTGGGGCGCGACGCCCGCCGCGCTCGACTGCGCGCTGCGGGTCGCGGACGAGTACGACGTCCAGGTGGCGGTACACACCGACACGCTCAACGAGTCCGGTTTCTTCGAGGACACACTGTCCGCGATCGACGGCCGGACCATCCACACCTTCCACACCGAGGGCGCCGGCGGCGGCCACGCGCCGGACATCATGCGCGTGGCCGGCGAGCCCAACGTGCTGCCCTCCTCGACCAATCCCACGCTCCCCTACAGCGTCAACTCGGTCGACGAGCTCCTGGACATGGTGATGGTGTGCCACCATCTCAGCCGGGACGTGCCCGAGGACGTGTCGTTCGCCGACAGTCGGGTCCGAGCCGAGACGATCGCGGCCGAGACGGTGCTCCACGACCTCGGCGTGATCAGCATCTTCTCGTCCGACTCGCAGGCGATGGGCCGGGTCGGGGAGAGCTTCGCGCGCGCGTTCCAGACCGCCCACCACTGCAAGGCGGTGCGCGGGAAACTTCCCGAGGACAGCGAACGCAACGACAACGCCCGCGTGTTGCGCTACCTCGCCAAGCTCACCATCAATCCGGCGCTCGCGGTGGGCGCCGCCGACACCATCGGCTCGCTCGAACCGGGCAAACTCGCCGACATCGTGTTGTGGCCGATCCATTCCTTCGGCGCCAAGCCCAAACTGATCGTCAAAGGTGGGATGGTCAACTGGGCGCTGATGGGCGACCCCAACGCGTCGCTGCCGACCCCGCAACCCGTCTACTACCGGCCGATGTTCGGCGCCTACGGGCGGGCCGCCCGGGAGACGTCGGTGACCTTCATGTCCGGCGCGGCGATCGACCTCGGCGTACCGAAGGAACTGGACCTGCAACGCCGGATCGCGCCGGTGCGCGGCTGCCGGTCGATCGGCAAGCAGCACATGGTGCGCAATGCGGCCACGCCGCACATCGAGGTGGACCCCGAGACGTACAAGGTCACCGTCGACGGGGAGCCGGCCACCATCGAGCCGGCCCGCGAACTGCCCCTCAACCACCTGTTCTACCTCGCATGAGCACCCCCGCCGGGTCGGCCGCCCATCTGGTCACTCTGCAACTGACCGACTCGGCCTTCCCCAGCGGCCTGTACACCCTCTCGCACGGCCTGGAGGGCTACGCACAGGCGCGGGCGGTCGACCGCGCGACGTTGTCCGAGTTGCTCGCGGATCTGCTGCGGCACACGGTCGGTCCGGCCGACACCACCGCGCTCGTCCTGGCCCACCGGGCCGCGCGCGCCGCCGACTGGGCTGGCGTACGCGCGGTGGACGAGCGGCTGTACGCGAGCAAGCTCGGGCGGGAGCAGCGGGTCGCCGCGACGCGTACCGGACGCCAACTCCTCGACCTCACCCCGGAGGTGTTCGCCGACGCGGCGCCGCGCATCACCCCCTACGCCGACCTGGTCGCGGGCCGCTCCGCGCCGGGCTGCCAGGCGATCGTGGCCGGTGTCGTATACGCGGCCACCGGCGTCCCGGAGCAAGATGCCGCGACCGCCGACCTGTTCGCGTTCTGCGCCAGTTTCACCGGGGCGGCGCTGCGGTTGCGGCTGGCCGATCATCGCAGCGCGCAGGTCGTGCTGCGCGCGGCGGCACCGCTGATCGAGGAGGTGGTCGCCGCGGCCCGGCGGCGCGAACTCCTCGACCTGGGTGGGTGCGTACCGCTGGCGGACGTGATGGCGGGCCGGCATGAACGAGCCGAGGCACGCCTGTTCGCCAGTTGAGGGTTCGCGCCGCGCACGTCCATCGAGCAAGCACAGAGCAAGCACCAAGTAGGCACCGAGCACAGCCACACCGAGAGAGCGAGCAGATGACCGACAACGTATTGCGCGTAGGCGTCGGCGGCCCCGTGGGCTCCGGCAAGACCGCGCTGATCGAGGCGCTGGTGCCGATCCTGATCGAGCAGGGCCGCCGCCCGGCGGTGATCACCAACGACATCTACACCCAGGAGGACGCCCAGCACGTGCGCCGCACCCTCGCCGGCGTACTGGACCCGGAGCGGGTGGTCGGAGTGGAGACCGGGGCGTGTCCGCATACCGCGGTGCGCGACGATCCGACGATGAACCTGGCCGCCGGCGCGGAGATGCTCGAACGTTTCCCCGACGTGGACACCCTGCTGTACGAGAGCGGCGGGGACAATCTCACCCTCACCTTCAGTCCGGCCCTGGTCGACCTGTTCCTGTTCGTCCTGGACACCGGACAGGGCGACAAGATGCCGCGCAAGCGCGGCCCGGGGATCACCGAGTGCGAACTGCTCGTGATCAACAAGGTGGACATCGCCCGCCATGTCCGCACCAATCTGGAGTCGATGGAGCGGGACGCGCTCGACGTGCGCGGCGGGGCGCCGGTGATCCTCACCAACTCGCTGACGGGGGACGGGATCCACGACATCGCCGCGTTCCTGGAGACGCATCGGGTGGGCAGCACGCGGATGCCCGCGTGAGCACCCGGCTCGATCCCGCGCACTACCAGCCCGCCCGGACGCCGGCCGAGGTGGCGACCTACGCGGCCGTACCGGACACCGTGCCGGTCGGCGGCGCGGGCAAGGTCGGCCTGTTGGAACTGGGCTTCGCCGCCCGGGCCGGCCGTACCGAACTCGTCCGGCACTACCAGAAGTCGCCGCTGCAGATCACCCGCCCGCTGCACCTCGATCCGGCCCGGCCCGACCTGGCGGTGACCTACCTGATGTCCACCGGCGGCGGGCTGATCCAGGCGGACCGGCAGCGGCTCGACGTCGAGTGCGGTCCGGACACCGCAGTGCTCCTGACCACCCAGGCGGCGACGAAGGTACACCGGATGGAGTACGACTACGCCGCCCACTCCGCGTACCTCACCGTCGAGGCCGGGGCCTGGTTGGAGTACCTGCCCGATCCGATCGTGTTGTGCGAGGACGCCCGCTTCCATCAGCGCACCCACGTGGTCGTCGACCCCGACGCCACGGTGCTGCTCGGCGAGACGGTCACGATGGGCCGGCTCGCCCGGGGGGAGCACAACCGCTACGCGGCGTACGCCTCCGACCTGGAGATCCGCCGCCCGGACGGCACCCTGCTGGTCGTCGACACGGTACGCCTGGTCCCGGGCCCGACCGGCACCGGCGTCACCGGCCCGGCGGTACTCGCCGGCCACGGCCTGATGGCCTCCCTGTACGTGGTCACCCCCAAGGCCCCGCCCACCCGAATCGCCGACGTCCTGCACGAGGCCCTCGCCCCCACCGGCCTGACCGGGGCGGCAAGCACCCTCCCCCGCGACTGCGGCGCCTGGGTACGCGTACTCGCCGACGACCCACCGGCCCTGCGCCGAGGCATGTACCGGGTATGGGACGCCATCCGCCGCGAGTTGATCGACGCCCCGGCCCCGGACCTGCGCAAGTCGTAGCCGGCCGGCCGCACCCGACCCTGGCCCGGCGGGCCCGGGCCATCCTCGACCACATTGGAAACCGTCGAGGCGGAGCTGCGCGGGTTCGGCGAGGAAGCTGCCCGTCTCCGAGGCGGGTGTGCGCTCACCGAGGAGGGCCCGGCCCCTGTACGACGTCTTCGCGGGCGGCGTCCTGGAACGAATTCCCGCGCCACCGTTCCGGTGACCGGCGCAACACGCTGTGCTTGTGCGCGACCGCCGCCGTGTAGTGCGATGACTCCCATGACAAAGAAGAGAGTTGCCGCTCTGCTCGCCGCCCTGCTGGCCGGATCCGTGCTGACCGGGGCGCCGGGTTCGCCCGCGCAGGCCGCCGGTGTCGAGGATGCGACGTCGGCCGCGGCTTCGGCGCCCGGGTTGGGCATCGATCTCGATACCGTGACCATCCCGCAGTTACAGGCGCGCATGGCACACGGTTCGTTGACCTCGGCCGCGCTGACCGGCGCCTATCTGTGGCGGATCAGGACCGTCGATCCGAGGATCAACGCGGTGTTGCGCGTCGACCCGACGGCCCGGCGGCAGGCCGCGGCCAGCGATGCCCGGCGTCGGCGCGGCGCCGGTCGTGGTCCGCTCGACGGAATTCCCGTCCTGATCAAGGACAATGTGCACACGCGCGGTCTGCTGTCCACGGCCGGTTCGTCGGCGCTGGCCGGGAGCCCGCCGGACACCGATGCCGTCCTGGTGACCCGGTTGCGGGACGCGGGGGCGGTCATCCTCGGCAAGACGAATCTGTCCGAATGGGCCAACTTCCGTGCGGCCAAACCCACCTCGGGGTGGTCGGCGGTCGGCGGGCAGACCCGGAATCCCTACGTGTTGGACCGCAACCCCTGTGGTTCGTCGGCGGGTTCGGGCGCCGCGCTCGCCGCGTCGTTGGCACAGGTGGCGATCGGCACCGAGACGGACGGCTCGATCGTCTGCCCGGCCGGGGCGAACGGGGTGGTCGGCCACAAGCCCAGTCTGGGGCTGGTCAGCGCGGCCGGCGTGGTGCCGATCTCGGCCGAGCAGGACACCGCCGGACCCATGGCGCGCAATGTGACCGATGCCGCGCTCACCCTCGCGGTCATCGGCGGCGGCAACGTCCCGCGCCTCGCCGACTCGTTCTCCGTCGAGGCCGCCTCGACGCGTCCCGGCGGGCTGCACGGCAAGCGCGTCGGCCTGTGGCGGCTGCCCACGCTCGGGCCGGACGTGGACGCCCTGATGACGCGTACGGCGGATCGGCTGCGCAGCGCGGGCGCCGAGGTGGTCGAGGTGACCCTGCCCTACCAGGATCGCCTGGCCGAACTCGAATTCCCGGCGCTGCTCAGCGAGTTCCATCGGGACATCGACGCCTACCTGGCCACTCGGCAGGGGCCGGGCAACCTTGCCGAGTTGATCGAGTTCAACCGTACCCACCCGGCCGAGCAGAGTTGCTTCGCCGGTCAGGAGTTGTTCGAGCAGGCGTTGGCCGCGCCGCCCACGACCGACCCGAAGTACCGGGCGATGCGCGCCGAGTTGACCGACCTCTCCCGGCGGTCGATCGACGAGACCCTGGCGGGCCTGCGCCTGGACGCCATCGCGTCGCCGACGAACCCGCCTGCCTGGACCACCGATTGCGCGCGGGGGGACAATGACGTGATCCCGTCCTCGACCCCGGCGGCGGTGGCCGGCTACCCGTCGTTGTCGGTGCCCGCCGGTTTCGTGGGCGAATTGCCCGTCGGCCTGCTGCTGATGGCCGGCGACCGCCGCGACGCCGAACTTCTGTCGCTGGGCGCCGCGGTCGAGCATCGGTTGGCGGCCCGGCGCGCGCCGCGCTACCTGCCGACCGTGGGGCCGGTCGCCGGTCGCTGAACCGACGGGGACGGGCCGGCCGGAGGTGTTCCGGCCGGCCCGTCCCCGTTGTCGGGGTGAATCAGGCCGCCTTGCGGCAGAGGATCTCGCCGTGCAGGACGGAGAACCACGCGTCCTCGTGTTGTCCGAACTCCCGCCATGCGGCCGATACCGCGTGCAGTTGCTCGGTCGTCGCATGGCCGCCTTCGACGGCGCGGTCCGCGTACGCCGAGGCGAGCGTACGGTCCGCCCACAGTCCGCTCCACCAGGCGCGTTCCTCCGCCGTGGCGAAGCACCAGGTGCCCGACGAGGCCGTGGTGTCGGTGCAACCGGCTTGCCGGGCCCAGGACTTCAGCCGTCGACCGGCGTCCGGCGCACCGCCGTTGGCGCGGGCCACCCGCAGGTAGAGGTCCAGCCACTCGTCCATGCCGGGGGTGGGCGGATACCAGGCCATCGCCGGGTAGTCCGCGTCGCGGACGGCGACGAACCCACCCGGCTTGGTGACCCGGAGCATCTCGCGCAGTGCCCGCACCGGGTCGCCCACGTGTTGCAGCACCTGGTGGGCGTGGACGACGCAGAACGTGTCGTCGGGGTAGTCCAGTGCGTGCACGTCGGCGACCGCGAACTCTACGTTGTCCAGGCCCCGTTCGGCGGCCGTGGCGCGGGCCTGGACCAGTATGTCCGGCGCGTGGTCGACGCCGGTGACGTGGCCGTCGGGAACCAGCGCGGCCAGGTCGGCGGTGATCGTGCCCGGTCCGCAGCCGATGTCCAGGATCTTCATGTGCGGCTTGAGCGAGTCGAGGAGATAGGCCGCCGAGTTGGCGGCGGTCCGCCAGGTGTGCGAGCGCAGCACGGACTCGTGGTGCCCGTGGGTGTAGACAGCGGTTTCCTTCGACATGACGTCGTCCCCTTCTCGTCGGTACGCGGTTCCGGCACCTACGACGTCCCCGCCGCGAGCCGATGCCGGTCACCATACGCCGCCACGCCGAATGATGAGACGCGTATCTCAATATCCGGACACGTCGTCGAACCCACCTCCCGCGCCGGCGCCGTGTCTTCGGCCACGCGAAGTCCCTACCCCCGGGCCGGGCACGCCCCGACCGCCGGTGACCTCCCGGGGCGCCGAACCCGCGACCACGGGTGTTCGGGATCAGGTGCGGCGGGCGGCCCAGACGGTGCGTTCGGTGCGTAGCGCCAGGTCGTCGCGGCGCAGGATGTTGTGCGGGCCGGCGGTGTCGAGGAGTTGGTCGAGTGCGGCGAGGTCCTCGGGGGAGAGCGTTTCGGCGGCGGCGCCGCGGATGCGTTGCAGGCTGCCGAGGGCGTAGCGGCCGATCGTTTCGTTGCCGGAGCCCTCGATGTCGACGGTGATGGTGCGTTCGCCCTCGACCGTGAATCCGGCGGCGGTCAGCATCGGGCCCCAGTCGGCGCCGCGGTGGGGCACGTGTTCGGCGTGGAAGTGGTCGGTCGCGGCGTGGCAGCGCTCTTCCAGGCCGGGTCGGTCCCCGGGGGCGTCTTCGGGCAGGAAGCGGGGGAAGCCGGCCAGTTCGACGACGGCGAACAGGCCGCCGGGGGCGAGCGCGTCGTGGACCGTGCGCAGGGCCCGATCGGGGTGGGCCATGTGGTGCATCGAGGCCGAGGCCCACACCAGGTCCGGTGTGCCGAGGTCGGGCCAGGCGGGGTCGTCGAGGTCGGCCTGCACGGTGCGCACGCGCTCCTCCACGCCGCGGGCGCATGCCTTTTCGCGCAGGCGCCGGAGGTGTTCGGTGGCTGCGTCGACGGCGGTGACGTGCGCGTCGGGGAACCGGTCGAGGAGGGCGAAGGTGCCCGCGCCCGTGCCGCAACCCAGATCCACGATCCGGCGCGGGTCGGTCTTCAGCGGCAGCCATGCGGTGATGGCGGCTGTGTGCTCGGCGAGGACCTCGGCGTCCAGGTCGAGGATCTCGGCCTGGTCATTGGTTCCGTGCTCCTGGTGGCGTCCGTGTGGAGCGCCGTGGTGGGGGGTGTGCGGGTGCGCTTGGGTCATGCCTTCACGCTAGGCCGAGTATGCGTCTGCGGCACGATCTCTTCCCGTTTACGCAAGGCGATGGTCGGGCGTGCTGCCCGGCGCGCAAGATCTCACCGTCGCGGAGGCCGTCGCCCGGCCCGGGCCGTCATTCGCCGGTGCCCTGGGCGTCACCGTCACCGTCACCGTCGCCGTCGCCGTCGCCGTCGTCGCGCCGGTGGCCGCGGCGGGCATCGCGGTCGAAGATGCCGAGGATCTCGCAGGGCCCGCCCTCGGCGCCGATCGCGTGCGGCATCATCGTGGGGAACTCGGCGGCCTGGTTGGTCTCGACCCGGAAGCGGCGGTGGCCGAGCATGAGGATCGCGGTGCCGGACAGGACGACGAGCCATTCGCGCCCCGGATGGGCACGCATCCGCGCCGGGTTCTCCGGCGGTGGTTCGGTCATCCGCCGGCGCACCACGCTCATCCCGGGGTCACCCTTTACCGGCCAGCGCATCGAGCCGTGCGCGCCGTCGATCATCGGGCTGGTGACCACGTCGTCGTCGGCGGTCTCCACGAGCCGATCCAACGTGGTGTCCAAGGCGCGGGCCAGAATGACCAGTTGATCCAGTGCGAGGCGGCGCTGCCCGTTCTCGATGCGGCTCAGTGAGGACTGGCTGAGGTGGGCGCGGGTGGCCAGTTCTTCCAGGGACCAGCCCTGCGCCACCCGCAGAGCGCGGATGCGTTGGCGTACGAGGCTGTCCAGCTCTCCACTTTCTTGCGTCATGGGCAACATCGTATGCCTCATATGCAATGCACGGTTAGCGTCGTGTGCAGACGGGCCCCGACGTCCGGGACCACCCCTTCACTCGGCGACCGGCCCCGCTCCCCCTGCTCCGGCGCCGACTCGGCATGCCCATTTCGAGAGGAATCCAGAGGAATCCATGAGTACGAACCAGCCCGTACGGGCCGCGAAAGCCGGCGGCGAGGGTGTACCCGATGCGCGTCGATTGCGCACGATCCTGATCGCCGTCTCCATCGCGCTGATGGCCGTCATCGCGTCGGTGTCGGGCCTGAACGTCGCGCAGACCCACATGGCCGTGGAGTTCGGCGCGTCGCAGCGCACGATCCTGTGGATCATCAACATCTACACCCTCACCCTGGCGGCGCTGTTGCTGCCGCTCGGCGCCGTCGGCGACCGCCTGGGCCGCAAGCCCATGCTCATCGCCGGGCTGGGTGTCTTCGGCGCGGCGAGCGTTGTCGCCGGCCTGGCCCAGTCGGCCGAGGTCATGCTCGCCGCGCGCGTGGCCGCCGGTATCGGCGCCGCGATGATCATGCCCATCACCCTCGCCGTCATCACCTCCACCTTCCCCGAGGAGCAACGCGGCAAGGCGATCGGCGTGTGGACCGGCGTCGCCGGGGGCGGCGGCGTCCTGGGCATGTTCCTCTCCGCGCTCCTCGTCGATGTCGCGGACTGGCGCTGGTTGTTCGTCCTGCCGGTGGTCCTGGTCCCGGTCGCGCTGGCGATGACGGTGAAGTCGGTTCCCGACTCGCGCGAGACCTCGGCCCATCGCTTCGACACCGTCGGCGCGCTGGTCTCCACCGTTGCCGTGATCGGCCTCATCTTCGTCCTGCAGGAAGGCCCCGAACGCGGCTGGACCACCCCCGTCGTCCTGATCGGCCTCGCCGTCGGTCTCATCGCCACCGTCGGCTTCGTGGCCTGGGAACTGCACCGCCGCGACGCCGCGTTGCTGGATGTGCGGCTGTTCCGGGAGCGCGACCTGGCCGGCGGCTCGGTCACGCTGCTGGTGGTCTTCGGCGTGCAGGCGGGTATCGCGGTGGTCCTCTTCCCGTTCTTCCAGGCCGTACTCGGCTGGTCGGGCCTGCTGTCCACGGTGGCGCTGATGCCGATGGCCGTGATGATGATGACGGCCTCCGGCCTGGCCCCCAAGTTGGCCGCACATGTCGGTTCCCGCGCGACCATGGCCGTGGGAATCGCGCTGGCCGGCGTCGGTCTGGCGCTGATGGCGCTGTTCGTCTCCGTCGACGGCGGCTACCCGACCGTGCTGCCCGGCATGCTCGCCATGGGCATCGGCATGGGCCTGTCGATGACCCCGTCCACCGAGGCCATCACCGGTTCGCTGCCGCGCGAGAAGCAGGGCGTCGCCTCCGCGCTCAACGACGTCACCCGCGAATTCGGCACCGCACTGGGCGTCGCCCTGCTCGGCGCGTTGTTGTCCGCCGGTTACCGCAGCGCCATCGACGACAGGCTGCACGGCATCCCCCAGGGGGCCGCGGACACCGCCCGGGAAGGCATCGCCAACGCCGTCGAGGTGGCGGGCAACTCCGGCCCGCACGCGCCGGACCTGATCCACGCCGCCCGGCAGTCCTTCGTCGACGGCTGGCAGCAGGCGATGTGGGCGGGCGTCGCCGTGATGGGCGCTCTCTTCCTCTACGTCACCCTCCTCGGCCCGAGGAGCAGGAGAAGGAACGGGAACACGGCCCCCGCCGTCGCGGACGAGACGGAAGCCGAAGCCACCGAGACCGTCGCCGCCCGCTGACCGCCCGGGAGCCGGGCGCACGGCAAGCAGACCGCTCGTGCCTCGCCGGTGTCCGGCCCGGCGACGTCGCCGGGCCGGCCGACCCGCGTGCCGTTACACCTGGCGTACCAGCGGTGACCCGCGGCCGGCGGCGGCGCGGCGGGCGAGGCCGGCGGTGGGGCCGGTGCCGACCACCTCGCCGGCTTCGATCGCGATCCAGTGGCCCTCGGGGACATCCTCCGGAACGGGGACGTCGAGGGCTTGGCCGACGAGTGGGTCCGGGGTGATCCGGGCCTCGGCGGCGGTACGAACGGGGTCGCCGGACCGCCAGCGGGCGACGGAACGTTCCCCGCCGGTGGCGCGCCGCCAGTAGACATACTGCGCGACGATCAGCGGGCCGAGGGCCGTCAACAGCGGGAATCCTGCGGTGAGTACGTCGCGCGCGAACAGCACACTCACCACGCCGGTGACCGCCAGGCCGACCCCGGCCGCGACCAGCGCCGCCGCCCGACCGAACGCCTTGGCCGACACGAGCGGGTAGAGCACGAGCATGAGCACGTCGCCGAGCCCGAGCGAGACCGGATGTTCGCCCCGGGTGAGCGCCAGCGCCGGTGCGAACGGCAGATCCTGGACCTGCGTCGCGAACCGCGACATCACCGAGGTGAGCGTCGTGGCGATCACGTCGTAGCAGGCCAGGCCGCCGGCGAAGAACGCGACATGGGCGGCCCGCATCCCGCTCTGCACCCACACGTTGGCCACCCCGACGACGGCCACTACCAACAGCACATCCGTCGCGATCATCACCGGCAACGGCCGCCCGGCGGTCGCCCCGGTCGCCGCCGCTCCGGCGAGCGCCACCAGCCACGCCGTCCGGCCACCCACCACCGGTGCCAGGGTGAACTGGACGGCGGTACACAGCACCAGGCCGAAGACCACGACCACCACCCACGACGGGAGCGCGAGGTAGACCAGCGGCACCACGACCACCGCGACGCACATGAACGCCGTGTCCCCCCACGTGTAGACGCCGACCGGCGGGCGGGTCATCCGCACCCGGGTCAGATAGCCGACCGCGGCCGCGATCAGCAGCGCCACCCCGCCGGTCATCGCCACCAGCGCGACCGCGTTCACCGCGAACTCCCGCTCACGACCGGGGACTTCGCCGTCGACTCGAAGGTGTGCTCGCGCAGGTCGGCCCGCACCGGCCCGGTCGGCGGGAGGTCGTCGGGATCCTCGTGGACCACGATCGCGGCCACCGACATCCCGGCCGCGGTTGCCCGGTCCTCCAGTCGTCCGAGCAATCGACGCCGGTCGGCCGAGGGGCGGGCCAGTACGTGCAGCCGCGGGCCGGCCGTCTCCTCGATCAGCGCGTATCTGGCCGGCAGCGGGATCTCCCGTTCCGCCTCCAGGAGTTCGAGCACGGAGCGGGTGGTGATCCGGGTGCTGAGCGGGCCGGTCCAACGCCCGAGGATCGGGGACGTCGCGGGCAGGTGGACGAGTTCGCAGTCCGGATCGGTGGCGGGGCGGCGGACCAGGTCGCCGGTGGCGTAGCGCAGCAGCAGGGTGCAGTCGCGATACGGCGTGTAGGGGGTCTGCACGATCATGCCGATCTCGCCGGGCGGGGTGGGCTCGTGGGTCCGGGGGTCCAGGAGTTCCAGGTGGCTGAACTCGGTGGTGAAGTGGAGATGGCCGGACCGGCAGTGCGTGGCGCCGGCGGGGGCGGTCTCGGTCATCAGGTACGAGCTGGTCACCGTCCCGCCCAGGGCCGCCTCGGCGCGCTCGCGCAGGGGGTCGGACAGTACCTCGCCGCCCACCACGATGGTTTCGAGACCGAAGTCCGCCGTACGCCACCCGCCCTGTTCGGCCTCCTCGACGAGTGCGGCCAGGTAGGAGGCGGAGGCGATCAGGTGGGTGACCCGGTCGGCCTTGCCGGGCAGTCCCAGCGGAGCGGCCAGCCGATCCAGTGCCACGGTCGGGTCGATGGTGCCGAACTGGAGGAACGACGCGCCGACCCGGGTCACCGATTCCTCGGTGTTGAGCAGGGACAGTGTGGCCCGGGAGCAGCCCGCGTAGGCGAGCACGTGCCGGCGCCGCAGGCCCAGGCCCAACGTGGCCGAGATGGTGCTCATCGCGACACAGACGTCGAGGTCGGCGCGGGAGAACCAGACCGCCGTGGGGGTGCCGCTGGTGCCGGTGGTCGAGGCCATCAGCACGGGGTTGGCCGCGGCGGAGACGAACGCGGCGGGCAGGCCGCGCAGATCCTTCTTGGGCGTGACCGGCACCCGCGCCCACGTGTCGAGGGTGATGTCCTCGGGACGCGTACCGAGTCGGTCGAACACCCGGCGGTAGTAGGCGGTGTGCCGCGCGGCGGCGCAGGCGGTGGCGCGCAGACTGCGGCCGGTCACCGAGGTGCGTACGGCGGGGTCGACCTGCGCGGCCTGGCCGGGCAACAGCGCGGAATCGGCGCCGGGTTCGCCGAATTCGTCGAGGGTGCGCACCAGATCGCGGGCGATCCGGTCGAGGTCGACGGTGTGGATCGGGCGGTTGAGCAAAATCGAGGCCCCGTAACGGAGTTGGCTCAAGGCGGTGCCGAACACGGTGGCCTCCTGAAGGACCCGGACCGGGCTGTCGTACGCCCGGCCCAGGCCGGGACTTCGCTGGGTGAGCGGCTACACCATGGCCTGGAACATGGCCGCGGTGAGCGTGCTCAGCGCGTACTTCACATAGTGCTTGATCATCATGGTGCCCTCCCCGGATCGGCGGCCGAACTACGACCGATGCCTGATGAATCGCCCGCCACCGTTCCGGTCGCGGGTGGCGTCAGCATAGGGAAGGCACACGTACGAAATCATCACCCGCGCCCTCTTGACTTCCACCCCGAAGCCCGCTCTTCGCCGGCCTTACGGAATAGCCAATTCCCTTTGTTCTTCGGCTCGTTCGAGCTGGCGTCGGCGATTCGACGCGCGCTCGGGGTGCCGGGGTGGTGGTACCTCGGCCGGACCGCTATTTTCCGCCACGGCCGGGCCGCGCGGCCCGGCGTTCGGCGGCGTCGAAGTCGGCGAGGGCACGGGCGCCCGGCCCGAGTACCCGGGTCAGCTCGCGCAGTTGCCCATCCGGCAGCCCGCCCACCGCGTCGGCGATCTCCTCCGCCACATCCCGGGTGAGCTCCTCGGCCACGGCGTCGACCGGGGCACGCGGCCCGAGCTTGCTCACCGCTGCCGCCGCCCGGGCCGGGGTGAGCAGTGCCGCGGCCTGGACCAACAGCCACGCGGGTACGCCGGCCGCGCCCTGCGGCGGCGCCAGGTAGGGCCGGGAGCCGGCGAAGCGCTCGTCCTCGGCGAAGCCGTCCTGCTTCACCTTGGCCACCGGCCGGGCGGCGTCGCGCTCCCGCCATTCCCCGGCGGGCTTGAGCACGTACCCCTCGGCAAGGTTGTCCACGATCGCAGGCAACCCGAGCAAGCCGGGCACCAGGCTGGGAAAGACGACGGGCAACTGCTGCAGTGCGTGCAACGACCCGTGCCCGAGCACCGGTACGCAGCACAACCCGGCGTCCGCCGCGGCTTCGCGCAACGCCCGGTCGGCGAGCCAGCAACGCCCGTCCGCGCCCTCCACCACCGCGTCGAACAACAACCAGTGCAGATCCGGCGCGTACCAGACGCCGGTCTGCACGGGCTCGAACCCGGGATCCGCGGCGACATCCGGATGCGGGTAACACCCGCCGGCCAGCTCCCCGTAGATGGTCACCGCGGCCCCGTCGCCGCACACCGCACGCACCGATGCGGCGAATCGCGCGGCGGCCACGGACAGTCTCGGCCAGATCCGGCTGACCCCGAAGAACTCGTCCAACAACTCGTCGGCCAACAACTCCCGCCGCTTCGCCGGCCGCACCCCGAAGTCGTCGCACACCACCGCGAAATGCGCCCCGTGTACCTTCTCCAGCGCCACCCACTCCCGCCCCCCGACCATCCCGAGCCGCACCTTCGCGGCGATCTTGGGGTAGGGCAACAAACCGGAACCACCGGACACAGCCTCGACCATACGGAAATCCTCCGGCGTACGCCTCAACGCGGGCAACCGAGTTTCCGCGTGTCCCCGCGCGGGCGCACCGCGATGGTGGAGACTGGTCCCGGCAGGCGATGTGTGACAGGAGGAATCGTGGCCGAGGACGAGGGCGAGGGCCGCATGCTTCGGGCGATCGTCGACGGCGAGACGGTGCTCCGGCCGGGTACGATCGACGGCGTCCGGGCCACGCTGACCGACGACGAACGCGAGGCGTTCGAGCGGGCTGTCGGCCAAGCCCCCGCATACCGGCTGCCGTTCGTGGTCAAGGACTGGGCGTTTCGGGATACGCGTCTGGCCGAGGAGACGAACGAGGCGGCGGCCGAGGCCGTGGCGCAGGCTCGGGCGGACGAGGTCCGGCTGATCAACGGCGAGATCACGATCGAGGAACTGCACGCGGAGCACGCGGCGACCTCGCGGGCACGGCGCGACAAGAGCGCAGCGGAGGAACGTCCCGGCTAGGAGGATCCATGTCGTACAGCGTCAGGTACAGCCCGCGCGCGCAGCGGGAACGTGACGCGCTCGCCCCCGGGGACCGCAACGCCCTGGACGCGGGAATCGAATCGGTCGCGCGCGACCCCTACGGGTGCGGCTCGACACCCACCTACGACAAGGACCGGCGGGAGGTCACCGTCGGTCGCTTCTTCGTCGGATACCAGGTCTCGCCCGGTGTCATGTACATCACCGTCGTCCAGATCGTGGGACCGATGTAGGACCTGCCCGCCGGCGGACCGATCGACCGCCCGGCGCGCCCTCGCGCGTTACCCTTCCCCCGTCCCGCCCCCGGCGCGCTCGACCGCTTCGCGGATCGCGTCGTCGTAGCGGCCGAAGATGGTCGGCTGCGCCTCGCCCGTCATCCGGGGCAACAACGCCCAGCAGCGGGCCACCAGTTCGCGGGCCCGGGTGCCGGGCCACGGCTGCGGGAGCAGTTCCGGCGGGAGCAGCGGGTCGGGTTCGATGGCGCGGGAGAACTCGGCGGCGAGTTCGACCGCGATGGTGAGCGCCTCCTGCGTGGAGACTCCGGCGTCGTCGCGGATCCGGTCCAGGCGTACCCGGGCGACCTCGATCAGCCGCTCGTAGCGGGCCGCGATCGCCGCCAGCGGCCAGAGCGCGGCGACCAGGGCGACGGGGTCACGTTCCTCGCCGCGACGCAGCGTGCTCGTGGTCAGGAAGGTGACGCCGTCCAGGATGTCGAGGCGGCGGGCCTCGTCCTCGACGTATGTCTCCCACGCGTTCGCGCTCACGTACAGGCCGCCCTGGATCGGGGCGCCGCCCAGGTGGGCGAGCGTCTCGCGCAGGGCGTCCCGGGCCACCCGTTTGGCCTCGGGCACGGCGAACGCGACCAGGTGCCAACTGCCGTCCCAGGGAGCACGTCCGGCGTCCTGCTCGAAGGCGTACCAGAGGAATTCGGTGTCCGGTGTGATCGCCCGCTCGGTGTCCGCGGTGATCCGCAGCAGTGCCTTGCGGCCACGACCCTCGTGGGTGAAGCGGCCCTCCGCGACGAGTCGTTTCAGGCACAGGCGTACCTGCTGGTCGGTCATCCCGAGGGTGGCGGCGACCGCGTACAGCTCGCCGGCGTCCACCGTCCCGTCCGCGCGGATCAGCGCGTGGACGAGCATGCGGGTGGGGACCTCGACTCGGGGTGTGGCGTGTGGCCGGCCGGTCACGGTGATCTGAGCCTCCCGGTAGTGGTGACGAGTCGGCGCGCATCGTGGGCACCGCGCGAGCCTCCTCGAGGGTACGGAGGTGGGTCGGCACCCGAGTCGGGCACCGGCTCACCCCACCAATGGTCGTGTGGCAGAACACGTTCGACATGGACGAGGAGAAGGTCACCATCCGCCAGAGCGGCTGGGTGCTGCCGAAGGTCGCGGCCCGAACCCCGATCGGTTTTGTCATCGCGGTCTCGCCGGCGATCAACTGGCTGCGCCAGGGCCGCTGCAACCTGCCGGCCGAACTGCGCGAGAGCGGCGCCGCACCGGCCGAGGTCGATCGGGAGGAGGTGGCGGCCAAGAGCGACACCATCCGCCGACTGCCGGCCGAACACGCCGGTTTCGACCATTACCTCAGGGCCGTCGGCACCAAGGACACGATGAACGCCCGCCGTTGGGGCTTCGTCTCGCGAAACCACACCGCGGACGTGACGACCGACCTGCGCGCGCTGCGCGGCGTGCCGGTGCTGCTCGTCCTGGCGGACCACGACATCAACGTGGACGTCGCCGACACGGAGACCGGCTACCGCCGCGAACTCGACGCGTCCGGCGCGTTGACGGTGAAGCACAACTCCAACGCCACGCACGCCCTGGTCAAGATGAACCTGGAGGACTCCGAGTTCAAAATCACCCTCGTGGCCCTCTTCGCCCCTCGCTCCCTGTTCGCCGACGGCTACCTCGCCGACCAGCGTCACTTCCTGCGCGACGTCGGGCCGCAGGCCGCCACCCGCTGACCGGCCGCAACCCCGCACCGGGGCGGCCGGGTTCAGACCCGCCAGGACCGCAGGTGTTCGGCAACGGTGTACACGTCGACCGTGCCGGTGTCGACGGCCCGGGCCAGGTCGACGAGCGCACCGAACGGCGGGTCGAGGGCGTCGTCGCAGGCGGCCATGTAGGCAATGGCGATTCCGCAGGCGAACAGCGCGTTGCGGGCCGGCAGCGGACGAAGCCGGACGAGGGCATGCAGGAGGGCGGCAGCCCGCCAGGCATTGTCGGCGTCCTCGCCCAGACGCGGCGTGTTGACCCGATGGCGGGCCACGGCCGCGACCAGACCGGAGTAGTCGTGGACCTCGATCCCGTCGGGCAGGACGTCGGCCTGGCGTTCCAGGAGCCAGCGCAAATCGATGTGCAGGACCATCGGAGGTCAGGCCGCCCCACGCCGGGCGGCACCGGCCGCAGGAGCGTCGTCGGGGAACGCCTCGTCGAACGCGGCCGTGTGCTCGGCCGCGAAGGCACGCACCGTGTCGGTCATGCCGGCCAGGGCTCGGCGACGGACCAGGTCCTCGGTGACGGCCTCGCGCACCAGGGCTTTGAGGGTGACACCGCGTTCCCGGGCGATCTCCCGCAGCGCGGCGAGTTCGTCTTCGCTGAAGTCCACGTTCAATGCAGGCATGCCGCCAGGCTAGCCCAGCCGGTACCAAAATGGCCAGATGTGCAGGTCAGAGCCTGTCATGCGGGGTACCGAGGAGTCGGGCGCGCCGGTGTCGGCGGTTCGGCTCCCCGATCAGCCGGCGGCCAGGTTCTTGGCGAAGAACTCCGCCAGCCGTTCGATCGCGGGACCCACGTACTGCGGGCGGTCGTAGAGGTCGTTGTGGCTCGCGCCCTCGATCCAGGCGAACTCCTTGGGGCCGACCGTGCGTTGGAATGCCTCGACGGCCATCCACTTGGTGACGGCCCGGGTGCCGGCGATCATCAGCACCGGGCGCGGCCCGATCAGCGGGATCGGTGCGAACGCGTCGAACGTGGCCGGCTTGTCGACGCTGGTCCAGGTGAGGGACGTCGCCGCGCGCGGGTGGTGGGCGCGTGGGGTGCGGTAGTACTCGAAGCCCTCGGCGCCGTACTCGCCGCCCAGGGCGCGCGCCTGCTCGATCGTGTCCGGGAACACCGGCCACGACGACGGCTTCTCGCCGCGGGCCTCGGCGGTACGGGCCCGGGCGGCCCGGTCCAGCATGCCCTGGAACACCGCCGGGTCCTGCGTACCGTCGGGCCCGAGGCGAAAGTGCCGGGCGAGGTCGACGCAGCTCACGGTCCCGACGGCCCGGATCCGATGATCGCCGGCCGTCGCGACGAGTGCGTAGCCCCCGAGGCGCAGATCCCGAGCGCGCCGATCCGGTCGGGGTCGACCTCGTCGCGGGTGGACAGGAAGGACACCGCGGCCTTGATGTCCTCGACCCGGTGCGCCGGGTCCTCCGGGCCGCGCGGCTCGCCGCCGCTCTCGCCCTGGTAGGCGGCGTCGAAGGCGAGCGTGACGAAGCCCTGCTCGGCCGGCCGCCGCGCGTAGAGGCCGGCCGTCTGCTCCTTCACCCCGCTGCCCGGGTGGCCGACCACGATCGCCGCGCGTGGGCCGGGCGTCGCCGGGGCGTCGGGCACGTCTTCGGGCAGGTACAGATGACCGGCGATGCGGATGCCGGCGCTGTCGTAGGTGACGTCGATCGGGGTCATCGGGGTTCTCCCTTTCGTGGTGGGCGAGGCGAGGCCGTACCGGTTCGGCGGCCCCGGGCCCGGCCCGGCACGCCGCCGGGCACACCTTCACGATCGGCGCGTTCGTGGGCCGGCAACAGCGCCGGGTTCCCGGCCGGCCAGGAATCCGCCCCCGCACACCGGCCACCGCCGACAGCACAATGAAGCCATGACTGCCTCAGCCGGCCCCGACGAGGTCGGTGCCTTCCTCACGGCCTGCCGCGCCCAATTGGCACCCCGGGACGTCGGCCTGCCGGAGACGGGTTCGCCGCGCCGGGTCGCCGGGCTGCGCCGCCAGGAGGTGGCCCAGCTCGCGGCGATCAGCGTGGACTACTACACGCGGCTCGAGCAGGGCCGGGTCCGGGCCTCCGCCGGCGTCCTCGCCACACTGTCCCGGGCGTTGCGCCTCGACGAGGATCAGCAGCGCCACCTGTACGAGGTGGCCGGCCGCACCGACGCCCGCCCGCGCCGGAAGCGGCCCGCCGAGCAGTTGCGGCCCGCGATGCGCCGGCTGCTCGACCAACTCACCGCCACGCCCGCCCTCGTGCTGGGCAGCCGGCTCGACGTGTTGGCCTGGAACGCCGGCGCCGCCGCGCTCTACACCGATTTCGGGCAACTCCCGCCGAATCGCCGCAACTATGTACGCCTGTTGTTCACCGACCCGCTGGTCCGGGGCCTGCACCGGCGGTGGGAGCACGACGCCCGCGATGCCGTCGCGGCGCTGCGGATGGACGCGGCGGCCGACCCCGACGATCCCGCGCCGGCCCGACTGGTGGGCGAACTGTCGGTCCAGGATCGCGACTTCCGCACCTGGTGGGCGGAACACCGGGTCACCGGCGCGGGCTACGGCAGCAAGCTCTACCACCACCCGCTGGTGGGCGACCTGTCGCTCGACTGCGACACCTGGAACAGCCCCGACGGCTCCGGGCAGCGCCTGGTGGTACTCACCGCCGAACCCGGCACCCCGTCCCACGACGCCCTGCGCATCCTCATGTCCCGGACCGCCACTTCGCGACCGGAGGGCCGGACGTCGTGACCGCCTCGGTCCAAGCGACCATCGATTGATCACGGAATGGTAACGGGTTCGGACCAGAAGTTCTCTCGCTATTCAACCGGCCGACGGGCGTTCGTGGGTGGGCGATCCCCGAGGCGTTGCATGGTGGTGGCGCACGCTCTCGCGGAGCGGCCCGGCCGGACCGGCAACTCGGGCCGTACCTCGCGCAGATCGGCACGCGACACCTGTTCACCAGGAGCAGGAAAACCGTTCCACCCGTAACAGAAAACGGCCGGGCCGACCGCGCGAACGCGATCGGCCCGGCGGGCCGGTGGCGGATTGCCCCCGCCACGGCCCGACCCCACTCCGGTTCATCCACCGAGGGAGTTATCGAAGTGTACGGATCCACCCGAGCCAAACGCGGTCTCGCGGCCGCCGCGGTCGTCGCGGTCACCGTTCCGCTCGCTCTGGCCGGCGCCGCGCTCGCCGCCGGTCCGGCCTCGGCCGACGGGCTGCCGCCGCTGCCCGGCGGTACCAAGAAGACCAAGACGCTGGTCATCGGCATCGACGGGCTGCGCTTCGACAAGCTGCAGAGCGGCGACGCGCCCAACCTCAAGGCCCTGATGGCCGGCGGGGTGACCGCGCCCAGCAACCTGTACGCGCAGCCGTTCGCGCCCACCGTCTCCGGCCCCGGCTGGTCCAGCATCGCCACCGGCGTCTGGCCGGACAAGCACGGCGTGCACGACAACTCGTTCGCCGGGTCGCAGTACGACAAGTACCCCGACTTCGCGACGCGCCTGGAGACCGCCCAGCCGGCCGCCTCCACGCTCGTGGTCGGCGCGTGGGAGCCGATCTCGACGAAGATCTTCTCGCCGAAGGTCGACGTCCGCATACCCACCGGCGAGAACGACGACGTCGCCGCCGACGACACCGCGCAGTACCTGTCCACCGGCAACCCCGACGTCGCGTTCCTGCACCTGGACGCGGTCGACGACGCGGGCCACGGCAAGGGCGGCGCGAGCCCGGAGTACGCCAAGGCCGTGCAGGAGGCCGACACCCGGGTGGGCAAGGTGCTCTCCGCGCTGCGCGCCCGGCCGACCTACGCCCAGGAGGACTGGCTGATCATGGTCACCGCCGACCACGGCCACACCGACTCCGGCGGCCACGGCGGCGACTCCCCGCAGGAGCGGCAGACCTTCGTGATCGCGAACGGCGCGGGCCTGCCCGCCGGTTCGGTCCGCTACGACGTGCGCCTCGTGGACATCGCGCCCACCGTGCTCAAGCACGAGGGGGTGCGGATCGACCCGGCGTGGGGTCTGGACGGTCAGCCGATCGACGAGATCAAGCCGGACGCGTTCGACTCGCTGCGGCCCATCCTGTCCGAGCGCGTCGACGAGACCGGCATCCCGGCCGGCATCAAGGGCTTCACCCACACCACCCCCCAGGGCTGGTCGATCGACAACTCGGCGATGCCCGCCGGCGGCGTGACCGAGTGGCGCGGCTGGTCGTTCGCGACCGACGAGTTCTTCACCCACACCGAGAGCGGCCAGGCCCGTGAGGGCAACGTGCGCAGCCGCAACGTGTTCGCCGTCGCCGACTCCGACGAGTGGGACGACAAGGCGCACGCCGCCGGGCAGTTCGACTCGACGCTGGTGTCCCCGGCCTACCCGGTCGAGGGCAAGACGAAGGCCGAGCTGAGCTACGTCAGCGACTACCAGGTCGACGGCCCGCAGACCGGCGACGTGTACGTGTCCTGGGACGGCGGCGCAGCCAAGCTGGTGAAGTCGTACCGGACGAACACCAACCAGGTCGAGCGGCTGACGCTGGACGTTCCGGCGGGCGCGAAGACCGCGCAGATCCGCTTCCGCTACACCGGTACCAACAGTCGCTTCTGGGCGGTCGACCAGGTCTCGCTCACCGCGAGCGGCGCCGGCAACCCCGGCGGCGACCCGCTGTCCGGCACCGAGGTGATCACCACCACGGTCAAGAACAGCGGCGCGCTGACGATGACGGTCAACGGCGGCACGGTCACCCTTCCCTCGCCCGAACTCACCGCCTCGGGCGACCGGTTGGTAACCTCCGGCGCGCTGAACACGGTGCAGGTCACCGACCTGCGCGCGGCCGACCCGGGCTGGAACGTCAGCGGTCAGGTCACCGACTTCGCCGCCGACGGCGGCGCGGGCTTCGACGGCTCGGCGCTCGGCTGGACCCCGAAGGTGGTCAAGGCCGGCGACGGCCAGCAGGTGACCGCCGGTCAGCCGGTCGCGCCGGCAACGGACGGCGGTGTCAAGACCGCGCGCACGCTCGGCCAGGCGGTGGCCGGCCACGGTCGCGGCACCGCCGTGCTCGGCGCCGACCTCGGCCTGAACCTGCCGACGACGACCGCGCCCGGTACGTACAGCGCAACCCTCACGGTCACCGCGATCTGACGATCCGCTGAGCCGCTGAACCGCTGAACCGCTGAACCGCTGAACCGCAGCATCGCTGAACCGCAGCATCGCTGAACCGACGCCGTCCCTCGCGCCGTTGCGAGGGGCGGCGCCGACACCGGTGGCTGCGAGGTACGGGTCACCTCCGTACCTCGCACCCACACCCGACCCCATGTCACCCGCCCCGCCCCATCCCGCCCGGTCCGGGCCGCGAACGGAATCCCTCATGCCCCACCCCCGTCATCGCCTCCGCCGGGCGCTCGCCGCCCTCGCCGCCCTCGCCGCGGCCGGCGCGTGCCTCGTACTCTCGTGCGCCACGCCCGCCGGCGCGGCCGATTCCGCGCCCGCGACCGCGCCCACCACGTGGTCCGTCCAGCCGTCGACCGAACACGGCCCGGACGACCGGCCGTTCTTCCGCTACGCACTCGCACCGGGCGTCCGGCAGCTCGACTACGTCGCCGTGACGAACGCCGGCGACACGCCGCTGACCGTCGACCTCTACGCCCAGGACGCCTTCACCACCGCCGCCGGTGGCTTCGACCTGCTCGCGGCCGGCCGGCCGCCGGCCGACGTCGGCTCGTGGATCCGGCTCAAGCAGACCCGGGTGACCGTGCCGCCGCGCTCGCGCAGCGACGTACCGTTCGAACTGGCCGTCCCGGACAACGCCTCCCCCGGCGACCACTCCGGCGGCGTCGTCGCGTCGGTCGCCACCCCCGGGCGGGACGCGGCCGGCAATCAGGTGCTGGTCGACCGACGGGTGGGCACCCGCGTCTACCTGCGCGTGGACGGCCCGCTGCGCCCGGCGCTGGGCACCGGCGGGCTGGCCGCGGAGGTACACACCGCGCTCGACCCCTTCGACGGCGGCCTGACCGTCACCTACACGGTGCGCAACACCGGCAACATCCGCCTGGGCGCCCGCCCCGAACTGACCGTCCGCGGCCCGTGGGGCCTGACCACGAAGCACCAACGGCTCGACGTGCTACCGGAGTTGCTCCCCGGCGCCGCGCTGACCCGAACCGTCCGCATCGACGGCGTGACCCAGGCCTTCCGCCTGAACGTCGACCTGGCGGTACACCCCGTCCCGGTCCCCGGCGGCCCGACGGAAACCGGCCCCACCGCCCACGCGCGCAGCACCGTACCGGCCATCCCGTGGACGGCAGTCGGCGCAGCCGCACTGTTGCTCACGTTGGTCGCGGCGATCGCCGTACGCCGTCGTCGCCGTCGCCGGGGCCGCCCCGCCGACGAGGCCACGACCACCCCCGAAACCGATCGAATCGAGGAGCCCGCCGGAGCCCGGGGCACCGGCTCGTAGTCTCCCCTCGTCTGTCGAAAGCGTGAACGCCCCGGCGTCGAAGGCTCGTTGGGGATTCCCGGCCCGCCGTGGTGGTAGCGCGGGGGGCGAGGTCAACCCACTGCGGTACCCCGGGTTCCCCCATTCGCGGTATGGCGATCATCGTGCCCCGGCCGGCAGCGTTTGCCTCGAGGACGCGAACGGCGGGCGCTCGCCCGGAGTGTGCGCGTCACATCGATCAGGGAGGACCAGACGTGAGGTTCACACGAAGGGCGCTCTCCGCCGGCGTGACCGCCGGCGCCGTGGCCGCGGTACTGGCCATCGCCACTCCCGCGCAGGCCAATCCCGGTGTGCCCAACCTGAGTTACGGCGACAGCGGCGTCGGCGTGCACTGCGTGCAGCGGATCCTCGCCCACGTCGGCTACCACCCGGGAGCCCTCGACGGCATCTGGGGCGACAAGACCGAGACCGCCGTCGAGCGGTTCCAGGCCAACCATCACCTGGGGGTGGACGGCATCGTCGGACCCAACACCGGTGACGCGTTGTTCAATGCCTGGGACCCCAACGACGACGCATGCTGGAGCACCGTCCCCACCCACTGACGGAACACCCGCCTCGATCGGGCGCAGGCCGAACACATCCCCACCCGGCCGGGGCAGGCCACCTGTCCGAGACCCAGTGCCGAACAGGTGAGCGTCACGCTCCGGAGGGCCCACCGGCCTCCGGAGCCGCGGCGATCCCTCCGCCGGTGCCCGTCAGTCAGTCGGCGTCGCGGTGCCGTGTGCCGGCGCGGGTGAGCACGACGATATTGACGGTGAGCAGCGACAGCAGCCCCAGGTAGGCGGCGATCTGTACGGGGGTGCCCTGGAAGCCGGAGTCGATCCCGTTGTAGACGATCCACAGAATGAACAGCGCACTGCCGCCGATGGCGGCCCGCCGCAACCAACCCATGATGCCTTCCTTCACGACGAAGCAGGCGGCCCCCCAGAGCCACCCGGCACGGTCTCGCATCGACTCGGCCGCAGCCGCCTCGGCCAGCAACGCCCGGTACAACTCCCGCCGGGCGACCGGCAGACACCACACGGCCGGCGCCAGGATCCGCACGAGACGGGAAGTACTCATACCGACCCCTCCGCCAACCGCGGACGCACGCGAGAACGAGGACGGGCCGCCGATCGGGCACCGGCGCCGGCCGGTTCGGCGGCCAACTCCCGCGCCCGTTCCACCCCGGCGGCACTGAGCCGATACAGGTGGCGGCGGGGTCTGCCCTCCGGCGGGTCCTCCTCCCAGCGGCTCTCCAGCAACCCCCGATCGCTCAGCCGACCCAGGATCGGATACAGCGTGCCGGGAGCGACGCCGGTGTCCTTGACGATGTCGTAGCCGTAGCGCCACACCTCGCCGGAGTTTCGCAACGCCTCGAACACCAGCCGGGTCTGCGGGGAACCGTCAACTCTCGCTGCCATGACCAAACTCTATATAGCTCGACCATCGCCGACAAGACAGCCGTGCGACTCCCCGACCAAAGGTCCGAATCAGATGTCGAATCAGATGTCGAACCAGACGACGAGCCGGACGTTGTCGTCGCCGTGCAGCGCGGCCAGCGTCTCCATGACCGTCCAGACCGGCGCCCACTCGCCGTCTTCCCGCACCGCGTCGCGGCGGCGGATCCGCTCGGCGCGGTAGAGGGTGTCGCCGACGAGCCATTCGCTGCCCTCCGGCCACTCCGTCGGCTGTCCCACCACTCCTGCGGCGGGACCGACGGCCTGGGCGAATGTTTCGTCCCAGGCGGCCTTGCCCACGAACCGGAGCCCCTCCGGGGTCTGCCGGTATTGGTGGAGGCGACTGTCGGCCCGCTCGGCCGGCTCGTCCCAGTCGACCACCTTCAGCTCGGCCCAGGTGATCCAGGTGGTCCCGTGGACCTCATCCCCCCACTCGGCGACCCGGACGAGTTCGGCTCGAACCGTCTCGGACACGTCGACGGGCAGTCCGCGTTCGGCGGCCAGAGGGCTGAAGTTGGCGTAGTTGCGCATCCCGAACAGACATCCGAACGCGTCGTAGTTCCTGGTGGTGTTGAGGCAGAAGAGATCGATGGCGGCCCGCCAGGCAACCCCTTCTCCTTCCCCTCCCCCTTCCACGTTCGTCTCGCCCTTCGCCTCCCGCGGAGGCCACGCCCGACACTCGACGAATCCGCTGATGTCCATGCCCATGCCATGGATTGTGCAACCGACGTCAAACGCTTCGACAGCGGAGCGGGACGTCGTCGGGGCTGATCGCCCGGGCCGTATCGGCGGTGTGATTGGGTACGGCGTATGGGTCACAGGCGAGTGTGCCTCGGGGGCACGTGTGCGCGGGCGGGCCGTTGCGGCGCGGGCAGCGGGCGGTATCCCGCCTGCCGATCGGGCGGAGGTGGGTCGTGAGCGACCGCCACGCGCTGTCGGAGTCGGGCCGTGTCCCGGTGCCTCCCTTCGATCCCGAACTGGGCGTTGTACTGGCGGCCTTGGGCGAGGAGTCCAGGGAGCCGTTGACCCCGGACAACCTCGCCGCCCGGCAGGAGCGGGATGCCGCCGGCCGGCCCAGGCCGACGGTCGCGGAGCTTCGGGCCGACGGGCGGTTCGAGGTGGCGGAGTTGCGGGTGCCGGGGCCGCCGGGCGGACCGGACGTGACGCTTGTCAGCGCGCGGCCGGCCGGGCTGGTCGGGCCGTTGCCGCTGCTGTACTACATGCACGGCGGCGCCATGGTGATGGGCAACGCGTGGTCCGTGCTGCCGCGGATGTTGCGCGAGTGGGCCCTTCCGCTGGAACTGGCGATCGTCTCCGTCGAGTACCGGTTGGCTCCGCAGGCCCGGTATCCGGGCCCCCTGGAGGACTGCTACGCGGGAGTCGTCTGGGTCACGGAACATGCCGCCGAACTGGGCATCGACGCGGACCGCATCGTCATCGGCGGGAAGAGCGCCGGTGGCGGGCTCGCCGCCGCGCTCGCTCTGCTGACCCGGGACCGGGGCGGTCCCGTGCCGCTGGGGCAGTTGTTGCTGTGCCCGATGCTCGACGACCGCGACCGTACCTTCTCCGGTCGGCAGATGTCGGGCCGCGGCATCTGGGATCTCACCTCCAACGCGACCGCGTGGCAGGCCCTTCTGGGTGACCGCTACGGCGATCCGGACCTGCCGCCGTACGCCGCTCCCGCCCGCGCCACGGACCTGTCCGGACTGCCGCCGGCCTATCTCGACGTCGGGTCGGCCGAGATGTTCCGGGACGAGGACATGGCCTACGCGAACGCGATCTGGCAGGCGGGCGGCCGGGCCGAACTGCACGTATGGCCAGGCGCGTACCACGGCTTCGACGGCCTGGCCCCACAGGCGGCCCTCAGCCGGGACGCCCGCCACGCCCGCACCCGCTGGCTGCAACGCCTGCTCGCCCAGGCCGACCCGGGACGCCACCCCGCCGAATGAGCGGGCCCGCGATCGAGGCGCAACTCTCGATCGGGTGGCCCGGATCGCACGAGGCACGTCCACGAACCCGCCGTCGCCGGCGCTCAGCTCACGCCGGTGCCGGTGGCGGTGCCGGTGGCGGTGGCGGTGGCGGTGGCGGGGTGGAGGAAGTCCCCGACCAGCCGGACGAATTCCTCGGGCTGTTCGGCGCGGAACACATGGCCGCTGTCGAGTTCGGCGTAGGCACTGCCCGCGATGGCGGCGTGCAGTTCCCGTGCGTTCTGCACGGGGATGAGGGCGTCGTGGGCACAGCCGATCACGAGTGTCTCGGCCTGGATGTCCGGTAGCAGGTCGCGGAGGTCGACGCGACGGGCGAGGTCCAGCTGCCGCAGGATTCCGGTGGTGGGGCGCATGAAGCCGGTGGCCTGTTCGACGGCCTCGCGGCCGATGTTGTTGAGATGCCGACGGCTGTGCGCGAGCACGGCGGCGTATCGTCCGAAGGCCTCGGCGTCGCCGGCGAGGCTCAGCCAGACCGCCATGCTGTTGCGGAAGTACTCGTCCCCGGGGTGGGTCCAGCCCGCGACCAGGATCAGCCGGCGGACCAGTTCGGGGCGGGTGGCCGCAAGGGCGGCGGACGCCGCCGCGCCCAGGGAGAAGCCGAGCACGTCGACCGGCGCGGCGCCGGAATGCTCGATGACGGCGGCCAGTTGCTCGGCGAGGGCGTCGAGGGTGAGGTCACCGCCGCCGTCCGTGGCCTGCTCGCTGCCGGCGAGGTCGGGGACCAGGACGGTGTGCCGGTCGGCGAATCGGCCGCTGATGGCGTCCCAGATCACCGATCCGGGGCCGCCGCCGTGTACGAGTACCAGGGCGGGCCCATCGCCCTCTGCGCGGTAGTGGATGCGGGCGTTGCCGACGACGAGTTCAGTCATGAGTTCACTCACTCCTCAAGCGGGTTCCGATCGTGGACTCTAATCGAGGCACTCGAATAGAGTCAACACGATTCGTGGGCCCTCGCTGGTAGGATGCGAGTGTGCTGACCTTGAGCATCCTGGGATTCCTGGCCGAAGAGCCGCTGCACGCGTACGAGCTCCGGACTCGGATCTCGGGCCTGTCGGGCCATGTCCGCCCGGTCAGCGACGGCGCGCTCTACCCCGCGCTGAACCGGCTGCACAAAGCCGGGTTCCTGGCCCGAGAGGAAATGCCCGGACGGGGCGCCACTCCGCGCCAGGTGCTCTCCCTCACGCCGGAGGGCCATGCCGAACTGATCGCCAGGCTCCGTGAGCCGGCCGACGTCGAGATCACCGACCGCAACTCCTTCCTCGTCCTGCTCGCCTTCCTCGGTCGGCTGCCGAACCCGGCCGACCAGGCCCGCGTGCTCCGCCGCCGACTGGAGTTCATGAACCAGCCCGCCAGTTACTTCTACGCGGACGGCCGCCCCCTGCGCGCCGCCGAGACGGCCGACCCGTTCCGCAAGGGCATGCTCACCCTCGCCGCCGCCACGAGCCGCGCCGACCGCGCCTGGCTGGAGGCCATGATCGCCACACTCGAGCACGAATCCCCTTGACCACGGCACGCCCACCGTGTTCAAGCGGCCATCCGCGTCAGCCCGGTGTGACGCAATGAGTTCGTGTGCATTCGCACCGCGACACGTCCCGCTCCACGTGCCAAGCCGTCCTCGACCGACCAGACTGACGCGTATGAAGGATCA
Source organism: Embleya sp. AB8 (assembly GCF_049739465.1). Classification (NCBI taxonomy): domain Bacteria; kingdom Bacillati; phylum Actinomycetota; class Actinomycetes; order Kitasatosporales; family Streptomycetaceae; genus Embleya; species Embleya sp. AB8. The sequence continues at coordinate 225,689 of NZ_JBMHHY010000011.1, read as the reverse complement.
CGAAGGCTCGGCGACCGTGGTCCTGCCGAGCGGCCGACGGATCGCCGTACACGCAATCGTGGACGCGGACGAGGAACACCTCTGGGATCCCGGACCGGACGCGACACCCATCGGCTGGACGGCGACGCTGAGCCCCAAGAGCCCGGCGGCCCGCTCGGACCTGCACGAGATCTACCGGGCCGGTCGGGGCCGGTTGTGCCTCCCGTACGGCGCGCGCGGCGGATTCCTGGTGGTCGGCATCCGGATCGGAGCCGGGCACCCGGACCGCGTCGACATCCAGGGCACCGGCGACGCCCCGGCCACCTGACTCCCCCATCGGCCGCTCACCGCGCCATGGCGCGGCCGTCACCCGTTCCGCGAACTCGTGGTCCGCTTCCACCCGCACCAGTGCCGCCGCCAAGCGCGCCGGGTCGTCGCCGCATGCCGAGTCGGCGGACCGAGAAGAACCCCAACGCCGAAGCGACGGCCGGTCGTTCGTTCAGCCCGGACTCTCGTACGGGTAAGCGACGACGGCGACGAGTCAGGGCACGTGGCGTACCGCGTGAAGCCGGGCAGACGACCCTCGGCTCGCCGAGATCGACCCCTGACGGCCCGGTCCCGTAGGGCCGTTCGGCCCTTCACCGGGTGCGCGCGGGGCACGAGCGTGGGAACGAACGCAGTTCAGGCGACGCGCGAGAGGACGACCGATGACGATGGCGATTCCCGAGGGTCCGGACCTGACGACGGTCGACGCCTGGTGGCGGGCGGCGAACTACCTGGCGGTGGGGCAGATCTACCTGGGCGGCAACCCGCTGCTGGCCGAACCACTGCGCCCCGACCACATCAAGCCGCGACTGCTCGGCCACTGGGGCACCTCCCCCGGCCTGAACCTGATCTACGCCCACCTGAACCGGGTGATCCGCGAGCGCGGTACACACGCCATGCACGTGACCGGCCCCGGCCACGGCGGCCCGTCCGCGCTCGCCGCGTCGTGGTTGGACGGCACCTACAGCGAGCGCTATCCCAACGTGTCCCGGGACGCGGCCGGCATGGCCGTGCTGTTCCGGCAGTTCTCCTATCCGGGCGGTGTGCCCAGCCACATCGCGCCCGGCGTGCCCGGCTCCATCCACGAGGGCGGCGAACTCGGGTACAGCCTCTCCCACGCGTTCGGCGCGGCCTTCGACAACCCGAACCTGGTCGTCGCGTGCGTGGTCGGCGACGGCGAGGCCGAGACCGGTCCGCTCGCCGCGTCCTGGCACGGCACCAAGTTCCTCAGCCCGCGCACCGACGGCGCGGTGTTGCCGATCCTGCACCTGAACGGCTGGAAGATCGCCAATCCGACCCTGCTCGCCCGGATGCCGCGCGCCGAGTTGGACGCGCTGCTGACCGGCTACGGGTGGCGCCCCATCCACGTCGAGGGCGACGAACCCGCCCGCGTACACACCGCGTTCGCCGCCGCGCTGGAGGAGGCCCTGGACCAGATCGCGGAACTCAAGGCGACCGCGCAGGGGCGCCCGAGGTGGCCGATGATCGTGCTGCGCACCCCCAAGGGCTGGACCGGCCCGCACACCGTCGACAACCTGCCCGTCGAGGGGACGTGGCGCTCGCACCAGGTGCCGCTGGCCGGCGTACGCGAGAACCCGGAGCACCTGCGTCTGCTGGAGACGTGGTTGCGCTCCTACCGCCCGGACGAACTCTTCGACCGGGACGGCCGGCCGACCCCGATCGTGCTCGCCAACGTACCCACCGGCGACACCCGCCTCGGGGCGGTGCCCGAGGCCAACGGCGGCACCGTGCTGCGCGATCTGCCGCTGCCGAACCCGCACGACTTCGCCGTCAAGGTGACCGAACCCGGCGCGTCCACCTCCGAACCCACCCGGGCGCTCGGCGAATACCTGTGCGAGGTCTTCGCCCGGACGGCCGGCCGTCGCGACTTCCGCCTGTTCGGCCCGGACGAGACCGAGTCCAATCGGCTCGGCGCGGTCTACCGGGCCACCGCCAAGGCGTGGCAGGACCCGATCACCGACCTCGACACCCACCTGGCCCCGGACGGGCGGGTGGTGGAGATCCTGTCCGAACACACCTGCCAGGGCATGCTGGAGGGCTACCTGCTGACCGGGCGGCACGGCGTGTTCTCCTGCTACGAGGCGTTCACCCACATCGTGTCCTCGATGTTCAACCAGCACGCCAAGTGGCTGCACGCCTCGCGCGAGATCGGTTGGCGACCGCCGATCGCGTCGCTGAACTACCTGCTCACCTCTCACGTGTGGCGGCAGGACCAGAACGGCTTCTCGCACCAGGATCCCGGTTTCGTGGACAACGTGATCAACAAGCGGCCCGAGGTGGTCCGGGTCTACCTGCCGCCGGACACCAACTCCCTGCTGTCGGTGGGCGATCACGTGCTGCGCAGTCGCGGCCTGGTGAATGTGATCGTGGCGGGCAAGACGCCGAGTCCGAACTGGCTGACCATGGACGAGGCCGTGCTGCACTGCACGCGCGGCGCGGGCGTGTGGGAGTGGGCCTCCAACGACGACGGCTACCCGGACGTGGTGCTGGCCTGCGCCGGTGACGTGCCGACCCTGGAGACCGTGGCCGCCGTCGACCTGATCCGCCGTCACCTGCCCGAGGTACGGGTGCGCGTGGTCAACGTGGTCGACCTGATGCGGTTGGCGCCGGAGAGCGAACACCCGCACGGGATGCCCGACTCCGAGTACGACGCGCTGTTCGGCACCGACGTCCCGGTGATCTTCGCGTACCACGGCTACCCGTGGCTGATCCACCGGCTCGCCTATCGCCGGCACAACCACGACCACCTGCACGTGCGCGGGTACAAGGAGTACGGCACCACCACCACGCCGTTCGACATGGTCGTGCTCAACGACATGGACCGCTACCAGCGCGTGATCGACGTCATCGACCGCGTGCCCGCTCTCGGCTCGCGGGCCGCCGGCGTGCGTCAGGCCATGCTCGACGCCCGGGCCCGGCACCGCGAATGGATCCTCGAACACGGCGAGGACATGCCCGAGGTGCGGGACTGGGCCTGGTCGGCCGGCTCCGCGGACGCCCGCTGATTTCGCCGGGGCCGGTGCTCACCGGCCGCCGCATACGACTCGGCATCGAGCCATCCTCCCGGGCCGTGGGCTACCGCCCCCGGCCCGGCACACCCGATCGGCCCCGACTCCGGACGTTCGACGTGCGATCGAGACCGCAGCCACCCGAACCCACGACACGACGCAACACGACGAAACGGAGCCGGACATGGAAACGCTCGGTACCCGGGTAGGCGTCACGGCTCGGCCGGGCGCCACCCCCGCCGACGACGCTGCCGCGCAACGCCCGGAAGGCCGGATCGTGGTGGGCCTGGACGGCTCCTTCGGTTCCGCGCTCGCGCTGCGCTGGGCCGCGCGCGAGGCCGCCGAACTCGGCGTGGTGCTGGACGTGGTGGCGGCCTGGACGGACGCCGATCCCGAGCAGCCGACCCTGAACCTGCCCGGGGCCCCGCTGTCGGTGGCCCGCGAGCGGCCGGCGCACGCCCTGGCCACTCTGGTGCGCGCGCCGATCCCGCCGGAGCGGATCGTGGCCACCCCGCTGCCCGGGCCGGCCGGAGCGGTCCTGGTCGCCCGGGCGCGAAACGCCCGGTTGCTCGTGCTCGGCACCAGCGGCATCGAGTGCCCCACGATCCCGGGCCCCACCGGCGTGTACTGCCTGCGCCACAGCGCCACCCCGGTGGTCTTCGTACCGACGCCGGACACCTGATCCCGAACACCACCGACGCCGCCCGAGCCCGATCGTCGGGCTCGGGCGGCCGATCGCCCGCCGCCGGGAGGACGCGTGCTCTCGACGCGGCCGGCACGCCGGGGCCGTTGTCGGACACACTCACCTCGAGGTGCGGGGCGCTCGCGTCGGGGCACGCGGCGGCTGGGGCCCGGGAGGATCACTCAGGCGGAGGTGCGGTGCGGCAGGGTTCCCGCGAAGACCGCGGCCTGGACGCGGCGTTCGAAGCCGAGCTTGTGCAGCATGGTGGAGACGTAGTTCTTGACGGTCTTCTCCGCGAGGTGCATGCGCTCGGCGATCTGGCGGTTCGTCAGCCCTTCGGCGACCAGGTCGAAGATCCGGCGTTCCTGGTCGGAGAGGGCGGCGACGCGCGAGTCCTCGTGCGTTCCGGTGCGCACCCGTTCCAGCACCCTCGTGGTGGTCGCCGGATCCAGGGTCGAGCGACCGGCGGCAATCTCGCGGACGGCGCGCACCAGGTCGCCGCCTCGGATCTGCTTGAGGACGTACCCCGCGGCGCCGGCCATGATCGCGGAGAACAGTGCGTCCTCGTCGTCGTACGAGGTCAGGATCAGCGCGTTGATCTCCGGGAAGGAGGACCGCACCGCACGGCAGACGTCGACCCCGCTGCCGTCGGGGAGCCGCCCGTCCAGGATCGCGACGTGCGGGCGCAGCGCCGGTATTCGGCGGATCGCCTCCATCGCGGAGGCCGACTCGCCGACCACTTCGATGTCCGGTTCGGCGCCCAGCAGGTCGGCCAGGCCGCGTCGGACGATCTCGTGGTCGTCGAGGAGGAACACTCTGATCGGGCCGGTCGGTTGTCCGGTCGGCGTGCGTGGCGCCAGGGCGCGGGTGCTGCCGGTGCCGCGCGGCAGGCGTGCCCCGGCGACGGCTTCGGTGCTGATCCCGGCTGTGTGCATGGTGTGCTCCCCGAGGGTGACGGACGCGCTCACCCGGTCGGGGCGACGTGGTGATCAGTTTCGGGGCATCCGGATCCGCGGGACAGGGCCGGAGGTCCCGGGACGATCAGGGCCGGGTGGCCCCGACCCGTGCGGGAGCGCCGACGACACCGGGCACGGCGGGTCGGGGCGAGGTCGGGGTCACGAAGCGACAGGCGATCCGGTGGTGCAGCCGGACCAGCCGGATGACCCGGGCCGGTTGCCCGCCGACGCCGGTCAGCACGAGCGTGGTGTGGGCGCGGGCGCATCGGTGGTGCAGGCGCAGGAACAGGTTGAGGCCGGAGGTGTCGCAGAAGGCGAGCGCGCCCAGGTCCAGCCGCAGCTCGGCGATCCCGCTTCGGGCCAGGGCGGACAACGTCGGCTCGATGATCGCCGCACTGTCCAGGTCGAGTTCGCCGCGCACCCGCACGGTGACATCCGGTCCGGGTGCGAGTCGTCCGTGGCTTCGGGCCGGAGTGGTTGCGATGGTGATCACAAAGCGCCTCGCTCCATGGGCTGTTCGATCCGCGGGGGCGGCTTGGCGCCCAGTCCATCGGCGTCCACCGCGGACACCCAGGGCCGAGCGGCTCCCGGGCGGGGCCGAAGGTCCCGCCCGGGAGCACCGACACACGTGCGACCTCGCGTCCGCCGTGGTGGTCAGGCGGCGCGTCCTTGGGGCGTCGGTGTGACCTCCGACGTGACGGGCTGCTCGGCGGGTACGGGCGTGGACGGCATCGCCCGCTCGCCGTATTCGCCGCGATCACGCTTGAGGTAGATGTACACCGGGATGCCGAGGAGTACGGCGAACAGCCCGTAGTAGACGGTCTGGTAGCCGCTGCCCTGGATCGACCAATAGGAGAAGGCGAGCGCGGTGCCGGCGACCACCACATCGCGTACGAAGCGGCTCCGGCTCGCCTGTCGAGCGTGCGTGAGCAGCCAGTAGAGCTGGGCCGCTGCGGAGAACAGGTAGGGAATCGCCGCCGTCAGCACGCTCAGCAGCACGATGGTGGTGAACACGTGGTCGAAGCTGCTGTAGGCGGCCACGGTGATCAGCGAGGCCAGGACGGTGGCGGCGAGGATGCCGAAGACCGGAATCTCGCCCCGCCGGCGGGCGAACGGCTTGGGGAACAGGCCCTCGCGGGCGGCGGCGTACGGCATCTCGGCGCAGATCATCGTCCAGCCGCCCAGCGCGCCGATCCCCGAGACGATCGCCGCCACCGCCACCGCGTTGCCGGCCCACGAGCCGCCTGCCATGTGGTCGGCGGCGGTGGTGAACGGCGCGGTGGAGGAGACGAGTTCGGCGTGCGGGACGGCGCCGAAGACGGCGAGCGTGCCGAGCAGGTAGACCGCCGCGCAGGCGAGCGTCCCGTACACGGTGGCGCGTGGCACGTTGCGGCCCGGGTCGCGGACCCGGCCGGCGGCGACCGAGACCGTCTCCAGCCCGATGTAGCTGAACAGCGCGATGGCCCCGGCGGCGGAGATCGCGCCCATCGGCGAGCCGCCCCGGGCGTTGAAGGCGCCGAGGTTGTCGGTGTCCAGGAAGAACAGGCCGACGGTGCCCATCAGGATCAGCGGAACGAACTTGAGCACGGTGGTGACGATCTGGAAGGTGCCCATGCTGCGCAGGCCGGCGAGGTTGATCACCGCCGGGATCCACAGGCCCACCAGTGCGATCGTCACCGAACCCCATTTGTTGTGGCCGGTGTTGACGAAGACCTCGACGTAGCCGACCCAGGCCACCACGATCGCCGCGTTGCCCGCCCACGCGGTGATCCAGTACGACCAGGCGTTGAGGAACCCGGCGAACTCGCCGAACGCCTCCCGGGCGTAGACGTAGGGTCCGCCGCTGCCGGGGACCCGCTGGGACAACCGCCCGAACGTCATCGCCAGGGCGAGGGCACCGACGGTGACCACGACGAACGCCACCAGCGAGATCGGGCCGTACGGAGCGAGCGCGGACGGCAGGGCGAACACGCCCGTGCCGATGATGCTCCCCACGACCAGGGCGGTGGCGGTGGGCAGACCGAAGGTGGACGCGGGGCGATGCGCTCCGACGACACGGGACTCCGATTGTTCGTCGCCGGCCTCGGTCGGGGCCGTGCTGTTCCTGCGCATGGCGAATCCTCGTCGTCGCGATGGGTTTCGACCGGACAGGGCGGGGTGCCGTGAAGGAACTCCGCCGGCCGAACGTTCGCAGCGTGGCCGCACCGACGAAGCCGCGCCGGTGCCGAAGGTCCCGACGCGAACGCCGATGGTCACCACGCCCGCTCGGGCCGGACCGGGCACCTTGCTCCGGTGTGCGGTCGACCGGGCCGAACGGCCCACTACGCCGGGCAACGCGGCCCTGCCGCACGGTCCGGAACGGAGACACGCTCGTGGTGTCCGGCCGAAGACGTCGAACTCGACGCTCTCGGCGACTCGTCGCACGCCAGGGGGTTCGCATGTTGCACCGGAAGATCGAGGACGTCATGACCCGCGACGTCGGCACGGTCGGTCCCGACGCCGAGTTCACCGACATCGTCGCGGCGTTGGACGCTCGGCGGATCAGCGCCGTGCCGATCGTCGACGGCGAGCGGCGGATCCTGGGCCTCGTCTCGGAAGCCGACCTGCTGCGCGCCCAGGTGGAGCAGGCCGTGGACGATCGGCGTCTGCCCGGCCTGCGCCGGCGAACGCCCCGGCACACCAGGGGCGAAGGCCACACCGCGCGCGAATTGATGACCTCGCCCGTGGTGACGGTGGATCCGCTGTCGAGCACACTGCGCGGCGCCCGGCTGATGGACCGCCACCACGTCAAGCGCCTTCCGGTGGTGGACTCCGCCGGCCACCTGGTGGGCATCGTCAGTCGCTGCGATCTGCTGCGCACATTCCTTCGTCCGGACCCGGAGATCCGCGCCGAGATCGAGCAGGACGTGCTGCGCTCGGCGCTGTGGCTGGAGCCCGGCACCATCGAGGTGGACGTCCGGGACGCCGTCGTCCGCCTGTCCGGCAACGTCGACAACCGCAGTCTCATCGACATCGTGCTCCGGCTGTGTCGGGCGGTCGACGGCGTCGAGAGCGTCTCCCACGACCTCACCTTCGACTTCGACGACAGCCACCTCAGGCCCGGTCCCACGCACTTCACGCGCCGCGTCCCCGGCCGTTGAGGAGGACACCGTGTTCCATGCCACCGGCCGGATCGGCCGCATCCCCGAGGAACACCTGAACCGGCTCCTGGCGTTCGGCCACCCGGTCACCTTCGCATCGGGCACCCGCCTGTTCGAGGAGGGCGGGGCCGCCTGCGAGTTCTGGCTCGTCGAAGCCGGCGCCGTCGCCTTGGACCTGCACGTTCCCGGCCGCCACGCGGCCACCGTGGAGACCCTGGGCGCGGGCGAACTCGTCGGGTGGAGCTGGCTGTTCCCGCCCTTCCGGTGGCAGTTGGGCGCACAGGCCGTCGGCGCCGTACGCGCGCTGGAGTTCGACGCCGAGGCCGTGCGCGCCGCGGGTGAGCGCGACCCCGCCTTCGGGCGCGCGATCACTCTCGCCTGCGCACAGGTGATCGCGGGCCGACTCCAGTCGAGCCGACGTCGCCTGTTGGAGCTGTACGGACCGCACGGCTTCGCGGAGCGCTGAACCCCGCCGCGGACTCCGGACGCGCGTACCGAGGTCCGCAGCCCGCGGCGGGCCCGGGCGCGGCCGGCGACGACGCCGCCCGCTCGGGGACCGGGACGACACGACCATCGAAAACTCCGGCACCACGACCGCACCCATACCTTTGGAGGACAAACGTGAACGACGACACCTCGGCCGCCGAAACCACCGCACCCGACGGCGCGCTCCTGCGCGACCACGTCATCGTGGGCGTGGACGGCTCCCCCGTCGCGGAACTGGCCGCCGACCGGGCCGCCGACGAGGCGGCCCGGCGAGATGTACCGCTGGAGATCCTGCACGTCGTCGAATGGGCCCCGGCCCGCAAGGGAGAGCGCTTGGCCGCGCGGTTGCGGGAGGAGGCGGAGGCCCTGGTCGCCAAGGTCGCCGAACGGGCCCGCCGTGGACACCCCGGCCTGAGGGTCGTCACCACGGTCGACCTCGCGCACACCCTCCCCACCCTGGAGCGGGCCACCGAGCGGGCGGCGCTGGTCGTGCTCGGCAGTCGCGGCCGGGGCGGCTTCACCGGACTGCTGATGGGCTCGGTGTCCCTGTCCGTCGCCGCCGGCGCGCGCTGCCCGATCCTGATCGTCCGCGCGCGGCTCACCAACGCCCCGGCGGACGAACCGGGCACCGTCGTCGTGGGCGTCTCCGAGTTCGACTGCTCCCCCGCCATCGACGCCGCGTTCGCGGCGGCGCAGGCACGTGGCGTGCCCCTGCGCGCCCTGCACGCGTGGTCGTACCCGGTGTCCCCCGTCGCGCCCTACGCGCCGCCGATGTGGGAAACCGACGACGGGCAGAAGACCGCCGAGGCCACCCTCGGCGCGGCGGTGGCACCCTTCCTCGACAAGTACTCCCATGTGGCGCTCACCGAGCAGGTCGTCCGCGACACCCCGGCGCACGCGCTGCTCGCCACCACCGACGAGGCCGACCTGGTGGTGCTGGCCGCGCATCGCCGGCACGGCCGTTTCGGCGCCAACCTCGGCCGGGTCACGCACACCGTGCTCCACCACTGCAAGGCACCGGTCCTGCTGATCCCCATCGACTGACGGCGAATATCCCGATAGGGCCGAAACCGCCGGGTGGCGAACCACCCGGCGGTTTCGGCCGTGCGCAGGCAGCCGCGGTCAGTCCGACGGCAGCACCAGCAACGGCGCGTGCCCGTGATGCAGCAGCGCGATGGCCGCGTGTCCCAGTCGAGGGCCGAAGTGGTGCGGCGCGTGGTGCCGGCCCACGACCACCAGGCCCGCGTCCCGGGATGCCTCGATCAGCGCGGCGCCACCGCCGGCGCGCACCACGCGCTCCTCGACCGCCACCCGCGGGTGTCGCTCGCGAATGGGAGCGACGACGCACCCGAGCACGTGCCGCGCGAACTCCTGGGCCCGGTGGTAGGGCGACTCGGTTCCCTGCGCCTCCCGGAGTGCGCGCGGAATCTCCGGGAGGTCCCAGGCGTGCAGCGCGATCAGGCCCACCCCGCGTGCTCGGGCCTCGACGAAGGCACGTTCCACGGCGGGCCGACTCCCCTCGCCGGCGACCCCGACCAGAACCGGTCGGTCGGCCGGTACCCCGGTGCGGACCACCAGGACCGGGCAACTCGCTCGACCGGCCAGCGCCAGACTCACCGATCCGAGGAGTATCCCGGATATCCCACCGCGCCCTCGGCTTCCCATGACCAACGGATCGGCTCGCTTGGCCACCTCCAGCAGACCCGGCACCGGCGTGTCGTGCACGACCGACGTGCGAATCCCGATCCCCGGCTGCCGGGTCCGCGCGATCTCCGCGGCATCCCGACGGATACGTTCCACGTAGTCGCTCAACACGTCGCGGTCGGCGCCGTGCCGCTCGTGCGCCGGCCACTCCCAAACGAAGACGATCTCCAACTCCGCATCCTGTCGGGCCGCTTCGTCGGCGGCCTCGATCAGGGCCTCGGTCGAGGCGGGTGAGCCGTCGGTCGCCGCGACGACCAGCGGTGTCCGGTCCATGTCACATCTCCATTTCCATGCGAAGAAATCGGTACGGCCTCGTCCCACCGTCGCGCTCGCGGTCAGTGGGCCCGAAGTCCGCGCGCGCGGAACTGCGCGCGGACACGATCGACGAGTTCGGCCGTCGGCGGCGGGGTGTCCCGCAACGGGAAGACGATGCCCAGTTCGTCGTACTTGGCCGCGCCCAGTTTGTGGAAGGGCAGTACATCCACCCGCTCGACGTTGCCCAGCCCCGCCGCGAACGCCGCCAACTCGTCGATCATCGCCGCGTCCTCGGTCCGGCCCGGGACCAGCACGAAACGCAGCCACACCGGGATGTCGGCGCCGGCCAGCCGGCGGGCGAAGGCGAGGGTGGGCGCGAGTTCGCCGCCGGTGAGTCGGCGATAGGCGATCGGGTCGAAGGACTTGATGTCGAGCAGGACCAGATCGGTCGCCGCCAACAGCCGATCGCCGGCCCGGGCGCCGAGGAACCCGGAGGTGTCCAGCGCGGTGTGCAGACCCAGTTCGTGACAGCCGCTCAACACCGCTTCGACGAACCGGGCCTGGAGCAGCGGTTCGCCGCCGGTGACGGTCACTCCCCCACCGGTCGCGAGCAGGAAGTCGTGGCACGCCGCCACCTTCTCCAGCACCTCCTCGACACCGGTCCGGCGACCGTCGCGCAGGCGCCACGTGTCGGGGTTGGCGCAGTACCGGCAGCGCAGCGGACAGCCGTTGAGGAACAGCACGAATCGTGTCCCGGGACCGTCCACGCCCGTGGACATGTCCCACGAGTGCACCCGCCCGCCATCGTGGTCCCGAATGTCGTGCGGGAGCGGCGCGGTTGCGGGTCGCATCGTGCTCACCGGGTCTCGTGGAAGGTACGGCTGATCACGTCGAGCTGCTGCTCACGCGTCAGACGGGTGAACCGCACCGCGTATCCGGAGACACGAATGGTCAGGTCCGGATACCGCTCCGGATGTGCCATCGCGTCCGCCAATGTGGCCCGATCCAGCACGTTGACGTTCATGTGGAAGCCGCCGGCCGCGAAGTAGCCGTCGAGCAGACCGACCAGATTGTCGGCGCGCTCGGCCGGGTCGTGGCCGAGCCCTTCCGGGGTCACCGTGGAGGTCAGCGAGATGCCGTCGCGGGCCAGGTCGTAGGGGATCTTGGCGACCGACAGCGCGGAGGCCGCCATCCCGTGCCGGTCACGGCCGTTCATCGGGTTGGCACCGGGCGCGAACGGCGTGCCGGCCCGGCGGCCGTCCGGGGTGTTGCCGGTGTGCTTGCCGTAGACCACGTTGGAGGTGATGGTCAGCACCGACAGCGTGTGCTCGGCGTCGCGGTACGTGGGGTGCCGGCGCAACTTGGTCAGGAACGAGCGCACCAGGTCGACGGCGATCGTGTCGGCGCGGTCGTCGTTGTTGCCGAACGCGGGATATTCGCCCAGGACGCGATAGTCCACCGCCAGTCCCGTCTCCGGATCGCGGATCACCTCGACGCCCGCGTACCGAACCGCCGAGAGGCTGTCCACGACCACCGAGAGGCCGGCGATGCCGCACGCCATGGTGCGGTGCACGGGGTGGTCGTGCAGCGCCATCTCCAAGCGCTCGTAGGCGTACTTGTCGTGCATGTAGTGGATGATGTCGAGGGCGTTCACGTAGGTGCCGGCCAGCCAGTCCAGGACGTTGTCGAACGCGGCGTCGAGTTCCGCCGCGTCGAGTCGATTCCCGGTGAGCGGGCGGGATTTCGGGCCCACCTGCACGCCGGTGAGCTCGTCCCGGCCACCGTTGATCGCGTACAGCAGGGCCTTGGCGAGGTTGACCCGGGCACCGAAGAACTGCATGTCCTTGCCGACGGCCATCGCCGAGACGCAGCAGGCGATCGCGCTGTCGTCGCCGGTACGCGGGCGTATCAGGTCGTCGGATTCGTACTGGATCGAGCTGGTGTCGATGGAGACCCGGGCGCAGTACCGCTTGAAACCGCTGGGCAGGCGCGGCGACCACAACACGGTCAGGTTCGGTTCCGGCGCGGGCCCCAGGTTGTCCAGGGTCCGCAGGTAGCGGAAGGAGGTACGGGTGACCAGCGGCCGCCCGTCGGTGCCGATACCGCCGACGGATTCGGTGACCCAGGTCGGGTCGCCGGAGAACAGCGCGTCGTATTCGGGGGTGCGCAGGAACCGTACGATCCGCAGCTTGATCACGAAGTCGTCGATCAGCTCCTGCGCACGGCTCTCGTCGATCCGGCCCTCGCGCAGGTCGCGCTCCAGGTAGACGTCCAGGAACGTGGAGGTGCGGCCCAGCGACATCGCCGCGCCGTTCTGCTCCTTCACCGCGGCCAGATAGCCCAGGTAGAGCCACTGCACGGCCTCGTGCGCGGTGGCCGCCGGCCGCGAGACGTCGCAACCGTAGCTCGCGGCCATCTCCTTGAGCTCCGCCAACGCCCGTGCCTGTTCGGCCAGTTCCTCGCGATCACGGATCACCTCGGCGGTGGCGGGCAACGGGTCCAGGGCACTGCGCTCGGCGATTTTGGCCTCGATCAGGCGATCCACGCCGTACAGCGCCACCCGTCGGTAGTCGCCGATGATCCGTCCCCGGCCGTAGGCGTCCGGGAGTCCGGTGATCAATCCGGCCCGGCGGGCCCGCAGGATCTCGGGTGTGTAGGCGTCGAAGACGGCGTCGTTGTGCGTCTTGCGGTAGGTGCCGAACACCGCGCGCACGAACGGGTCCACCTCGTAGCCGTAGGCGCGCAGACCGGCCTCGACCATGCGCAGTCCGCCGCCCGGCATGATCGCGCGCTTGAGCGGGGCGTCGGTCTGCAGGCCGACGATCAGTTCCCGGTCGCGGTCGATCCAGCCGGGGGCGTGCGAGGTGATCGTGGACGGCTTCGCGGTGTCCACGTCCAGCACGCCCTTGCGGCGCTCCTCGGGGAACAGCGCGGACACCTTCGCCCACACCGCCCGGGTGCGCGCGGTCGCCGCGCACAGGAAGTCCGCGTCACCGGTGTAGGGCGTGTGGTTGGCCTGGACGAAGTCGCGGACGTCGATGGTGTCGTTCCACTTCCCGGGCCGGAAGTCCCGCCAGGGCGTGTGGTCGGTCCGCAGGTCGGACGTGACGTCGATGTCGGTCATGACAGCCTTTCGGTCGGCTCGATCGATCCGGTCCGTTCACCTCCGACGCTCGTCTCCCGCCGCCGAGTCGGACAGGGTCCAACGGCCCGGCGGCGGGAGCCGGTTGGGCCGGCGCGCGTCGGTTCAGTCGTCCGCCGGCCGCGGCCGCAATCGGCGGCCGGTGATGTGGCTCGCGTGGATTCGGGTCCAGACCTCGCGGCCGCCGGCGGACCAGGTGCGAGCGCCGGCCGCGGCGAACCGGGCCGTCTCGGCCGGATCGGTGACGTGTTCGGCGTCGCCGATCACCAGCACGCTCCAGCCCAGTCGGGCCACCCGGAGCAGGTCGTCCACCTCGAAGGCCACCCGGCCGACCAGTCCGGCCGGCCGGGAGCCCGCCGGACTGCGAAAGACCACGTCCGTGCCGTCCATCACGTAGTCGACCGGCAGCACGAACGGCTCTCGGGCCATGGCCGGGACGACGCGCCCCACATCGTGCAGGAACAGTCGGGCACGGCACTCCTCCTCCGTCATCACGATCAGTTCCCGGGTGTCCGGCGCGGACATGGCGGCGGGTGTCGGTACCGGCGTCGGCGGCATCTCCACGGTGTCGCTTGCCAAACGTTCGGCACTGGTGCCCAAGGCGCCGGCCACGCTCGCGAGCGCCGCGCGCGAGACCGACGCGGAGCCCTCCTCCAGGTGTTCGAGCCAGGTCACGGACAGGTCCGTGCGGCGCGCGAGTTGCCGCACCGTGAGCCCGAGCCCGCGCCGCCGCGTGCGCACGCCGATCGCCAGGGCGAGGTGGTCGGGGCGGTGTGTGCCCGCCGTCTCGTCGTGCATGGGTGTTGCCTCCGTCGGTAGCAGGGGCGTAGTCCCACCGACGGTCCCGGCACGGGCCGAGGTTCGACAGGGCCGTTCGACCTGTCGGGGTAGGAATCGGGGATTGGCTCGTCGGAACCGCACACCGTGCTTCCGCCCCCGCGCGCCGACCCGCTCCGGGTGGCACACCCCAAGTGGCGAACCGGGATTCAGCCCGCCGTCGCGCGGGTTTCGCGCGCGATCCACACATCCTCGCCGGCGGTGACGACCACGGTGCGCGCCGGCGCGGCCCGCGCCCCGATCTCGGCGTCGGCTCGGGCCCGTGCGTTGGCTTCGGGGTCCAACCGCACTCCCAGGAACCCCAGTTCGGCGACCACCTCGGCGCGCAGGGTGTCGTCGTGCTCGCCCACCCCGCCGGTGAAGGCCAGCACGTCCAGGCCACCCATCGCGGCGGCCATGGCGGCGATCCTGGTGCGCACCCGGTAGGCGTAGATCCCGCGCGCCAGTCGAGCACGCGGGTCGCCCGCGTCGGCGTCGGCCCGGATCGCGCGCATGTCGCCGCCGTGCCCGGCCAGCGCGCTCAGCCCGGCCCCGTACTCCAATACCTTTGCCAGGTCGTCGAGTTCGACACCGTTGCGGAGCAGCCAGACGAGCATGCCCGGGTCCAGGTCGCCGGCGCGGGTGGCCATCACCAGGCCCTCCGTGGGGGTGAAGCCCATCGTGGTGTCGACACAGACCCCGCCCGTTACGGCGGCCAACGACGCTCCCGCGCCCAGATGGCAGCTGACCACCCGCGCCGACGCCGGGTCCAGGCCGGTCAGTTCGCTCGCCCGCGCCGACGTGTACGCGTGCGAGAGGCCGTGGAAGCCATAGCGCCGCAAACCCCACTCGGCGCGCCACGCCTCGGGCAGCGCGTAGGTGCTCGCCACGGCCGGGAGGGTGCGGTGGAAGGCGGTGTCGAAGCAGACGACCGCCGGCAGTTCGGGATACAGCTCGTGGACCACGTCGATGCCGGCGAGCGCCCGGCCCTGGTGCAGGGGGGCGAGGGGGCGCAGCGCGGCGATCCGCGCGTACACGTCGGGGTCGAGTCGGGCCGGGCCGGCAAAGTCGGCGCCGCCGTGCACGACACGATGCCCGACCGCGTGGACCGGCCCGGCGACCCGGACGAACTCGGCGATCGCCTCGGGTGGAATCGTGTCGGCGCAGCCCAGGTTCGCGGTGCACGCGATGGAGTCGTCCGGCTCGACCACCGACAGCTTCAGGCTGGAGGATCCGGCGTTGACGACCAGGACCCGGCCGGCGCCGGCCTTCGGCCCGCGGTTCGGGTCAGCGCGCATCGCGCACCGCCGCCGCGAAGGCCGGGCACGACTTCGCGCGGGCACCGACGCGGCCACGGCGTGCGGATGCGGGAGTCGTCCGGGGGTGGGGTTCGACGGGGAACACGACGACGGCCTCCTGAGGGTCCATGGATCGATACGGTTCCCAGGACACCGCACCCCATGCCCGCGCACCCGGGCCGAACGGCCCTGATATCCGGGCTGCGCGGCCCTGACCGACCGTCGGTGGCGGTCGCACGCTGAAGGTGTCCACTGGGGAGGTGACACCGTGAACATCCTCGTCACGTACGCGAGCGCGCACGGCAGTACGCGGGGTGTGGCCCACCGGATCGGCGACCGCCTGCGCGGGCACGGTCTGTCCGTGCGGGTCGAACCCGTGTCCGGGGTCGAGGACCTGTCGGGATTCGATGCCTGTGTCCTGGGCAGTGCGATCCACGGCGGCTCCTGGTTGCCGGCCGCCGTCGCGTTCGCCGACGAGCGCCGCGCCGAGTTCGGGGATCGTCCGGTCTGGCTGTTCGACGTCGGCCTCGCCCGGGCGATCGGCGGCGGCTTCGAGCGCCACGCCGGCACCCCCGAGAGCGTCACGGCGCTCTCGGCCGTCGCGCAGGTACGGAACTACCACCGCTTCGCGGGCGCCCTCGCCCGAAGTGATCTCCCCCGCTCCGGACGCCTGTTCTTCCGACTGGCGCGAGGCCGCTACGGGGACTTCCGCGACTGGGCCGAGATCGAGGCGTGGGCCGACACCATCGCGGACGCGCTGGTCACGGGCGCGCCGGCTCCGGAAGGAATCCCATGACACGCAACACGATCGGCGACGTCATGACGCGTGATGTCGCCACCGTCGGATCCGACGCCCGGTTCCGCGAGATCGCGAGCCTCCTGAACACTCGGCAGGTCGGCGCGCTGCCTGTGGTCGACGACGGACACCGGGTGCTCGGCATCGTCTCGGAGGTCGATCTGCTGCGCGCGTGTGTGGCGCACACCCGGACGCGACGGATTCGACCGGGCCCGGATCGGGACGCCGCCGGGGACCCGCCCGGTGAGGAGCGCACCGCGCGTGGGCTGATGACGGCTCCCGTGGTCACCGTGACACCCGCGGCGAGCCCCGTGTCGGCGGCTCGGCTGATGGACCGCCACCACGTCGAGCGCCTGCCGGTGGTGGACCGGTCCGGGCGGTTGGTGGGCATCGTCGGTCGTGGCGATCTGCTGGGCGCCCTCCTGCGGTCGGACGCGGACATCCGCGCGGAGATCGAGAACGACGTCCTGGCCGACATGCCGTGCCTGGCACCGGGCACGGTCGAGGTCGAGGTCCGCGACGCCGTCGTACATCTGTCCGGCGAGGTCGGTCACCCCACGTTTGTCGACATCGTGGTGCGGCTGTGCGCCGCCGTCGACGGCGTCGAGCGGGTCACCCACGATCTCGCCCGCCCGTTCGACGCCGAACACCCGGCGCCTTCGCCGAGGCTCGGCCGCCGCGCGGAGATGCCGCCCGGACGTCCCACTCACTGAACCGCCGACATCGCCCCCGAGCCCGCTGTCGGGTTCGGGGGCGATGTCGGCGTGTATCGGGGTCGGCTCCTCGGGCCCCACCGGCCTCAGTTGCGGTGTCGCTCGTGGTCCTGGTGCAGTTCGGTCGCGTATACGGCGGCCTGGACCCGGCGTTCGAGGCCGAGCTTGTTCAGTACCGCCGAGACGTAGTTCTTGACGGTCTTCTCCGCCAGGCCCAGGCTCTCGGCGATCTCCCGGTTCGTCTGGCCCTGCGCGATGTGTTCCAGGACCTGCTTCTCGCGCTCGCTGAGTCCGGTCGGACCCGGCTCGGCGGCGGGCCCCTTGCGTACCCGTTCCAGCACACGCGTGGTCACCGCCGGGTCCAGCAGGGATTGTCCGGCCGCCACCGCGCGCACGGCCGCGATCAGGTCCTGCCCGCGCACCTGCTTGAGCACATAGCCCGCGGCGCCCGCCATGATCGCCGCGAACAGCGCGTCCTCGTCGTCGTAGGAGGTCAGGATCAGCGCGTTGATCTCGGGGAAGCGCGAACGCACTTCGCGGCACACGTCGATGCCGCTGCCGTCGGGCAGCCGGCCGTCCAGAATCGCGACGTCCGGGCGCAGCGCCGGGATCCGCCGCGTGGCCTCGGCCGCGGAACCCGACTCGCCGACGATGTCGATGTCGGGTTCGCCCCCGAGCAGATCGGCGAGGCCCCTGCGGACCACCTCGTGGTCGTCCAACAGGAATACGCGAATGGGCGATGTCGACACGGCCCTCCTCCGGAGATCGGTGATGACTCCATGGTCGGACGTCGAAGGCGCCCGTATCCGTCACCGTAGCGGGCGATGCAGTTCCAGGAGAATCGTCAGCAGGTCGCGGTCCGTCAGTATTCCGATCGCGCCGCCGTCGGCGTCGACGACGAGCAGGGCGTCGCGGCGATGCCCGAGCAGTTGCTCGCCGGCCGTGACCACGTCGGTGTCGGGGGCGACGAAGGTGGTCTCGGTCCCGACGAGGGCGTAGCCTGCGGTGTGCTGCTTGAGGCCCAGCGGGTCCAGGGCCCATACGGCGACGAGGTCGCGGTCGCTGATCAGGCCGAGTGCCCGGGTGCCGTCGAGCACGCCGACGTGGTGCAGTTGGGCGACGGCCATCCTGTCCATCGCCGTCCACAGGGTGTCCTCGGTGGTCACCGAGATCACCGGGCCGCTCATCACCTCGCGCACGGTCGGGATCCGACGGGTCGGCTCCGTGGTGGTCCGCGTTGTCTCGGTCATGGCGATACTCCTGTCGTGCGTGTCCCGGTCGGTGTCGACCGGCGGTCTTCGCGGCCGGACACGGAGCCCACCGTGACCACCGGGCAGCGGGCGCAGCGCAGGCACTCGCGGGTGACCGGTCCGAGCGGGCGCCGGTCCACGTGGCGCGGACGACTGCCCAGGACCAGCAGCGCGGCCTCGCCCGCCGCGCCGAGCAGGACCGGTACGGTCGGTCCCTCGATCGACCGGCGGACCACGGTGAGTTCGGGCCGGACGTGGTGCGCGGCCTGCTCGGCCTTCTCCAGCGCCTCGCGGGCGCGCCGGCGCTGCACGGTGGGGTCGACGAGGGTGTGCATCGGCGCGTAGTGCGCGTGGTGGGCGGACCCGGGCTCCCAGGCGTACACGAGGTGCAGTGCGGCGCCACGCAGGGCCGCCTCGTGGGCCGCCCAGTGAACGGATTCGCGGTTCATCGAAGGGTCGGGGTCGATCCCGACCACGACGTACGGCGAGCCGGACGGCGGCGGGCGCGTGTCCATCGGTTCCTCCTCCATGAGAGGTACAACCTCACCTTGCGCTCCGACGGCGAAGCCGCACAGGGCCTCCCGGCCCTGCTCCGGCGGCTTCGTCAGGGCCGTTCGGCCCCCGCGAGGGTCCGTCGCGCCGACCCGCGACCGGAACCGCGCCGGTGTCCATCGGGTGAAGGCGAGACGTGCGCGACCCGGTTTGACACGATGGGGTCGCGAATGTTTCGACGGATCACCGATCTTTTGGAGGGGTTGTTTGTGGCGTCGGACGAGCGACCGGCACTGCCGCGAATGCGCTTGGACGAACTGCTGGACGAGCTCCAGGCCCACGTGGAGGTGGTCCGTGCGACCCGGGATCGGGTGAGTGGACTGCTGGAGGCCGTCCTGTCGGTGGGCAGTGACCTGGACCTGGAAACGGTGCTCCAGCGGATCGTGGAATCGGCGGTGACCCTGGTCGACGCCGAGTACGGCGCGCTCGGGGTGATCGGCGACGAGGAGCAATTGGCCCGGTTCCTGCCGGTGGGCATGGACCCGGAAACGATCCTGCGGATCGGCCCGTTCCCCACCGGGCGCGGCATCCTCGGGCTGATCATCCGCGATCCGCACCCCCTGCGGCTGCACGATCTCGCCGAGCACCCGGATTCGTTCGGTTTCCCGGCCGGCCACCCGCCGATGAACTCCTTCGTGGGGGTGCCGATCCGGATTCGCGACACCGTCTTCGGCAACCTCTACCTCACCGAGAAGCGCGGCGGCGCGGACTTCGACGCGGACGACGAGGCGGTGTTGCGCACCCTCGCGGCGGCGGCCGGTGTCGCGATCGACAACGCGCGCCTGTACGACGACGTCCGCCGCCGCGAGCGGTGGCTGGCCGCGAGTTCGGACCTGACTCGCAGTCTGCTCTCCGGCGATGCCCCGGCGAGCGTGCTGCGTTCGTTCACCGCGGCCATCCGGGAGATGGCCGACGCCGATCTGGTGACGCTGGCGCTGCCGGTGGCCGGCACCGACGACCTGGTGATCGAGGCCGCCGAGGGACCGCTGGCGGACCGCGTCCGGGGGCTGGTCCTGTCCGGCGAGAGCACCTTGATGGGCAAGGTGTTCAGCTCCGGCGAGACGATCGTCAGCAGCGATCTCAGCCATGATCCGGGCGCGGTGGTGGCCAGCGCCGTGGGGCCCGATCTCGGCTCGGCGTTCCTGCTGCCGCTGGGTACCCGTGAGCGCATTCGGGGTGTGCTCCAGATCGCCAACCGGGTGGACCGTCCCCAGTTGTCGGACGCGGTGGTACGCATGGTCACCGGTTTCGCCGACCACGCGGCACTGGCCCTGGAGATCGCCGAACGGCGCGCCGATGCCGAGCTGTTGACGGTGTTTCAGGACCGCGACCGGATCGCGCGTGACCTGCACGACCTGGCCATCCAGCGACTGTTCGCCACCGGCATGACGCTGCAGAGTGCGACGCGCTTCATCGAACACCCCGAGGCCCTGGAGCGGGTCGAATCGGCGGTGGACGCGCTGGACGACACGATCAAGGTGATCCGATCGACCATCTTCTCGCTCAAGGCCCGGGACCGGAGCACCGGCCCGGGGCTGCGTTCGCGATGTCTGCGCGAGGTGGACGCGGTCACCGAAATGCTCGGCTTCGCGCCGACGTTGCGGGTCGACGGGCTGCTGGACACCTTGGTACCGGAGCCGATCGCCGCGCACGTGATCGCGGTCCTGCGCGAGGCACTGGCCAATGCCGCCCGCCACGCGCACGCGAGCCGGGTCGAGGTGCACGTGGAGACCGACAACGGGGGCGTGCGGGTGCGAGTCCGCGACGACGGCGTGGGCCCGCCGGCGAACCGCACCCGCGACAGTGGTCTGGGGAACTTGCGAGAGCGGGCCGAATCCCTCGGCGGCACCTGCTCGTTCGGGCCCGGCCCCGAGGGTGGCGCGCTCCTGGACTGGCGCGTGCCGCAGGCTTGACGTGCTCGACGGCCCGTCGGGCGCACGCGCCCGTGCTGTTCGTACCGGTGGGCTGATTCGACGTCCCGGCTCCGGCCACAGGCGGTCTTCCCCGAACCATCGGGGGAGACCGCCGCTTTGCCGTGAGCCGCTCGCGGCTCGCAGCTCGCAGCTCGCCCGGCAACGTCCCTACCGCAACCGGCTGTTGGGCCTGCCGAGTCGGGCCGGTGGACCCTGTGGCGGGCGCCGGGCACGCGGGAGATTGACGGCACGGCCCGCGAAGACCACGCTCGCGGCCCAGCGTCGGGCAATCGGGCCCGGCGCCCACAGGGAGGGAATCGACATGGCAACGTCACACGACCACCGACTGTCCCCGCGCCTGCACCTGCCGCGCCACCGGACCTCGGCGCCCCGGACCACGATCGACGATGCCGGGCCCGACACGGTGACCGCGTCCCGGGCCGTCGCCCTGGTCCGGCCGACCGACGTCGCCGTCGCCGGACTGCGCGTGCTGCTGGGCTTCGTGTTCCTGTGGGCGTTCCTGGACAAGGCGTTCGGCCTCGGCTACGCGACCGCGAGCGGCAAGGGGTGGGTCGACGGCGGCTCCCCGACCAAGGGTTTCCTCTCCCACGTACACGTCGGCCCGATGGCCGGCACACTGCGCGGCTGGGCCGGCGAGGGCTGGGCGGACTGGCTGTTCATGCTCGGCCTGCTCGGCATCGGCGGCGCGCTGATCCTGGGTATCGGGCTGCGGATGGCGGCCCTGGCCGGCACCGCGATGATGGCGCTGATGTGGATCGCCGAATGGCCGCCCGCCAAGCACCTCGACACCGGCGCGGCCACCTCCTCCACCAACCCGTTCACCGACTACCACGTCATCTACGCCATCGCGTTGATCGCCCTCGCGGCGGTCGCGGTCGGCGGCCGGCTCGGGCTGGGCGCCCGGTGGGCCCGCCTGCCGATCGTGCGCGACCACCGCTGGCTGCTCTGACCCGCCGTCGGGCTCGGCCGGGCACCGTCCACCCGACGGGCCCGGCCGAGCCTTGCGCGTCGGACCACCCCGTACCGGAAGGAGCCGAAAGCCATGCGCACACCACGCCCGCGGCCCGGGGCACCCACCCCCGCACCGTTTGCCGACCGCCCGGCCGGCATCGGCGATCCCGCGCCCGAACCGCCCGAGCCGATCCGGCGCCTGCTCGCCCACACCGTGCCGTCCGGCGCGCCCACCCCGACCTCGGTGGAGTTGCGCGCGCACGGGCTGATTCGGGTACACCGGTGGTGGTGTCGGTTCGAATCCCGACAGATCCTGGTCCCGCCCACCGCGTTCCGCTGGGACGCGCGTGTGCGCGGGCCGGCCGGGATCCGGATCGACGGGTTCGATCGGCTGGGTCCGGACGGTGGCGCGATGCACTGGCGGCTGTTCGGCGTGTTGCCCTTCGTCGGCGCGTCGGGGGCGGATGTCACGCGCAGCGCCGCAGGCCGCCTGGCCGGGGAGTTCGTGCTGTTGCCCGCCTTCGCGGCGCACCGCGACGTGCACTGGGAACCGGTGGACGACACGCGGGCCCGTGCCCGGGTCGCCGTCGCCGGCCATCCACACGAGGTGACGGTGACCGTGACCCCGTCCGGCGCCCTGGCCTCGGTCTCACTGCCGCGGTGGGGCAACCCCGACGGGGGTCCCTTCCGCGAACATCGCTTCACCGCCACCTGCGAAGGCGAGGTGTCGCGCGGCGGGTTCCTCCTACCGAGCGGAATCCGGGCCGGCTGGGACGATGCCGAACCCTTCATCCGCTACGACTTCGACACCGCCGAGTTCCACCGAGTTGCGCCGAAGCCATCGTCGGGACCGCCCGCTACGGAGAGTCCCACCGGGCCCGTGAGCACAGGGCCGTTCGGCCCTGGTCACCGACCCGGTCGGAATTCGAGGGTGGAGGAATGAGCGAACACCCCGTGACGAAACGTCCCCTCGGCCGCCGGGAGACATTGCAACTGATGGCGAGCACACCGGTGGGACGTGTCGTCGTCACCGAGGGCGCGCTGCCGGCCGTACATCTCGTGGCGTTCGCCCTCGACGGGGAGTGCGTGGTGTTTCGCGCTCCGAGCGACTCGTCACTGGCCAAGGCCGCCCACGAAGCGGTGGTCGCCTTCCAGGCCGACCACATCGACCCGGCCACGCGGACCGGCTGGACGGGCACCGTCACCGGCCACGCCTCCCGCGTCGCCGATCCGTCCGCCGTCGCCCGCCTGACGCACCTGTTTCCCGACGTCGGAGGTGCCGACGAGGACCAGGCATGGTTCCGGGTCACCTCCGAGTTCGTCACCGGCAGGCTCGTGCACCGGTCGGTCGACGTGCGCACTCCCGCCGAACCCGATGTCCCGATGTAGCGGACACCACCCGAGGCGACGTGCCGCGACCTCGGCCGCCGCCCTCCGACGGGAGGACCGGCCGCCGGGGCGGAGCGGGTCGGCCGGCGGCGTCGTGGTCGGTGTCGTTCAGGACGACGGCGGACCGCCGCCGAGATGGCCAGGGCGGCGCCCTGCGGGTGGCCGGCGAAGTCCCGGACCGCGTGCCGGGCCGCGGGGGCGGGGACGTAGGCCATGTACCCGCCCGCCTTCGCCGGCGCCAACGCGATGAGCAAGGGGCCCGGCGAGGAAGCCGACCGCCGGCACCCCGGGCGCGCCGTGCGCGTGCACGATCGGCACCAGCACCACGGTCATCGCCCCGGTCGGCCCGGACACCTGGAGGTTCGACCCGCCGAACACCGCCGCCAGGACCCCCACGACCACCGCCGTCGCGAGCCCGGCCGCCGCGCCGAGGCCGGAGGAGATCCCGAAGCCGAGCGCGAGCGGCAACGCGACGATCGCCACGGTCGCCCCGGCGATCGGATCCCGGCGCGGCCGGCGGCGCGCCGCCGCCGCATCGGCGCGCCGGGGAAGAAGTGCGCGGATCCGCGACCAGGGGGACCTCCACACGGTACGCACGCTCACGAGGCGGCAGCCTCCGCCTCGCGCAGCTCGTCCGGGAGTTCCTGCCGTCCGGCCGGCATCTCGGTGAGGATCCGGCGCGCGGCGCGCATCAGGTCGGCGACGTCCCCGCCGGCGAGCCGGTGGACGACGGTGGCCCCGTCCCGGCTGGAGGTGACGATCCCAAAGCGGCGCAGCACGGCGAGCTGCCGGGACAGGTTCGACGGCTCGACCTCGATGGCGGCCGGCAGGGCGCGGACCGGCTGCGGACCGGCAGCGGGCCGTCCTGCAACAACTCCGACACCCGGATCCGGACGGGGGGTCCGAGCATCCCGAAGAGCCGGCCTCGGCCGCCCCGCCCCCAGGGCCCGGTACCCGCCCGGCGGGTTGCGGGTTCGCGCCGACCCGGCCGCCGGTCCGGTCCGGCCCACGCCGACTCGGACCGGTCGACTCCCTCGAACGCGCCCCGATCGGCCCGGGTTCAGCGCAGGCGACGCAGGTACGGGTCGTGTTCGTGCCGAGGCGCCAGGCGGATCCTGGCGTCGACGACGGTGACCCCGTCCGGGCGGGCGATCAGCGGGTTCAGGTCGGCCTCGACGAGTTGCGGGATGTCGTCGGCGAGCCTGGACAACCGGTGCAGGATGTCCTCGATCCCGGCGGTGTCGGTGGGTACCGCGCCCCGGTGGCCGTAGATCAGCGGCGCCCCGCGCGAGCCGACCAGTAACGACCGGGCGTCCAGATCGGTCAGCGGGGTCAACCGGGCGCCGTGGTCGCCGAGCACGTCGGTGGCCACCCCACCGAGGCCGAACACCACCAGCGGGCCCAGCACTTCGTCCTGGGTCACCCCGGCGATCAGTTCCACCCCGGATTCCGCCATGGGCTGCACGATCACCCGCTCCATCAGCACGCCTACTCGCCGGGCGAGATCGGTGTACGCCTCACGCACCGCGTCGTCGCCGATCAGCCGCAGGCGCACCCCGCCCACGTCGCTCTTGTGCACGAGGTGCGGACCATGAGCCTTGAGCACGACCGCGCCCTCCGCGCCCAGCGGCGCCAGCTCGCGCGCCATCGCCACCGCCTCCTCGGCGTCGAACGCCTCCCGCCAGGGGGTCGGCTCGATCCCGTACGCGCCCAGCATGCGCGCGCACTCTCGCGGCGACAGCCAGCCGCCCTCGGGGTCGCGGAGCAGGAACTCGGCGGCGATCGAGCGGGCCAGGGAACGATCGACGTCGGGCAGGGCCGGTACCGTACCGCGCGGTCGGGTCAACCACATCGCCCGCTCGTGGGCGTGTGCGAGCGCGACGGCCGCGGTGCGCGCGTCGCCGTACACCGGCACATTGCCACCCACGGCGGGCAACAGTTCGACGGCGGCGGCGCGTTCCGGGGCGATCACCAGGACCGGCCGCTTGCGGACCGCGGGACCGGCCAGGATGTCGCCGAGCGGGTCGCCGAGCGCGGTCGGGGCCAGGGCCAGCACCACGGCGTCCACGTGCCCGGCGGCGATCACCCGGTCCACGCACCGGCGCAGGGTCGCCCCGTCGACGGTGGCGGTGGTGTCCACCGGGTTGGCGCACGCGGCGCCGGCGGGCAGCAGGGCGCGGAGTTCGGCCTCGAGGTCGGCGCCGAAGCGCGGCACGACCAGGCCCGCGTCCACACAGGCGTCCGCGGCCAACACGCCGGCGCCGCCCGCGTTGCCGATCACCGCGACCGCGGCACCGTCGGGCAGCGGCTGGGCGTACAGCAGCGCCGCGATCGCGACCAGGTCGCCCAGGGTCTGTGCGGCGGTCACCCCGGCCTGGCGGAACAGCGCCGCGCGCGCCACCGTGGGGGTGACCGCCGCGGCGGTGTGCGATCCGGCCGCGCGGCGTCCGGCGGCGGAGCGCCCGGCGTCCACGGTCAGCACCGGCTTGGTGCGGCCGACGGCGCGCGCGATCCGGGAGAACTTGCGCGGGTTGCCGAAGGATTCCAGGTGCAGGATCGCCATCGTGGTTCGGGTGTCGGCCTGCCACCACTGAAGCATGTCGTTACCGCTGACGTCGTACTTGTCACCGAGCGACGCGAACGTGGACACCCCGATCCCCAACCGGTTCAACTGCTCCATCAACGCGATCCCCACCCCGCCGGACTGCACCGCGACGCCCGCACCGCCCGGCGCGGGGACGACCCAGCCGAAGGTCGCGTTCAGCGCCGTCGCGGGATCGGTCTGCGCGATGCCCAGGCAGTTGGGGCCGACCATCCGCATCCCGTGCCGGCGGACGGAGTCGTGCACGCGCGCGGCCTGCTCGGGCGTGCCGCCCGAGGTCACCACGACCAGGGCCCGCACACCGACACGCCCGCAGTTCTCGACCAGATCCGGGACCGCGCCGGCGGGAACGGCGACCACCACCAGATCCGGCACCTGGGGCAACCGGTCCGGCGTCGGGAACGCGGGCACGCCGTCCACCTCGGTCGCGGTGGGATGCAGCACCGCCAGGGACCCGGTGTAGTGCGCCGCCTTCAGGTTGCGCAGCAGGGCCCGGCCGACCGAATCCGCCCGATGCCCGGCACCCGCCACCGCGACCGACCGGGGTGCGAACAGCGGCACCAGGCCGGCCACGTCCGCGAGCGCCTCGCGTCGGGCCAGCGCGGTCAGGTAGCGCTCGGTCGTAAGGTCGTCGCCGTCCAGCGGGATCACGCAGGTCAGCACGCCGGCATCGAGCCGGTTGCGGATCGGCAGCCCCAGGTCCTCCAGGACCCGCAACATCGGCCGATTCCACGCCAAGGTGTCCGCGACCAGCGTGCGTACCTTGTCGGCGCGCGCCATCGCGACCACGTGCTCGATCAACAACGTGCCGATCCCGCGGCCGTGCCAGGAATCGGCCACCGCCAACGCGAGTTCGGCCGTGCCGGAGCCGGCTTCGCCGTTGTACTCGACGACGCCGATCACCTCGTCGCCGTCGTGGGTGAGCGCGAGCAGCGCGCCGCACCCGGCCCGGTCGGGCGTACTCACCCGCTCGGCGGTCTCGCGCACCGACGTGTCCGAGGCACCGAAGAATCGCAGGTGCAGATTCTCCGTCGACATCGCGCGATGCATCGCCAGGATCCGATCCCGATCGTCGGGGTTCGGCCGGCGCAGCAGTACGGTCTCGCCGTCGGCGGCCAGCGCCCAGACCTCGTGCGGTGTGCCCAACTCGTTCATCGACTCGTTCCCTTCGACCGAGGCGCGCCCGCGCCGCTCGCCGCCAGCATCGCGCCGCTCACCACGGCCGGGCAGGGCCGACCGGTCCCGCGGCCCGGGTCCAACGGCCCTGTCCGGACCCCCTGGAACGGAGCATTGTTCGAAGCACGGGCCGACGGGCGATCGGCCTCGGAGAGAGGGAGCCGACGGTGACCACGAACCAGGAGACAGCACCGATCGTCGTGGGCGTCGAGCACACCGACGCGGGTCGGCTCGCCGTGGTGTGGGCGGCCGACGAGGCGGCCCGTCGCGGCCTGCCGCTACGCCTGGTGCACGCCCTCGACTGGCCCCCCGGGATCGACCACGACACCGCGCCGAACCCGCATCGGCAGACCTGGAGCGATCGTTTCCGCTCGGCCGGCCTCCGCGCGCTCGACGAGGCCCGTGAACTCGCCACCAGCCGCCACCCCGGGCTCGCCGCGGAGACGGTCCTGGCCCACGGCGCACCCGTGCCGGTCCTGCGCGAGCACACGCGCGACGCGGCGATGCTCGTGCTGGGCTCGCGCCGCCTGTCCGCGGCCACCGAATTGTTGACCACCGGCGGCATCGCGGTACCGCTCACCGCGCACGCGACGTGCCCGGTCGTCGTCGTCCGCGTACCCGAGCACACCACCGCCGACCCCGCCACGATCGTGGTCGGCGTGGACGGGTCCGCGCACAGCGAGCCCGCCGTGGCGTACGCGTTCGACGAGGCCGCCCGGCGCGGCGCCACGATCGTGGCGGTCGCCGTCCGGCAGCCCTCCGGTGGTTTGTTGGCCGGGCTGCAGATGGGCGAGGAGATGCAGGAGGGCCGGCTCCGGCTCGCCGAGACCCTCGCCGGGTGGACCGAGAAGTATCCGAATGTGCCGGTGCGTCGCGAGGTCGCCGTCGGACATCCGGTCAAGGTGCTGCGAGACGCCGCCGAGCACGCGCTGTGCCTGGTCGTCGGCACCCGCGGCCGAGGCGGCTTCACGGGCCTGCTGCTGGGCTCGGTCGGCCACGGACTGATCCATCACGCCCGCTGCCCACTCGTGATCGTCCCGACCCCACACGGCGAGGAGGCGGCCGACCGGCACTGAACCGGCACCACCGGCCGGCCCTCGGCCACCGACCACCATGCGAAAGGTAATCCACCATGAAGCAGGCCACGCCCCCCGCCGGATCGCCCAGTCGGCCGACTCCGCCCCGGGGCCATGTCGTCGTCGGGTTCGACGGCTCACCCGGCGCCGAACGCGCCGTGGACCTGGCCGCCGACGAAGCCGCGCGCCGACACACCACCCTGGAGGTGCTGCACGCCCTGGAATGGGTCGAATTCGGCAGCGCCGACGACCGATTCGCCGAACAACTACGGGAGAACGCCCACGCCATCGTCGACCGGGGCGCCACCCGCGCCCGCACGCGCCGGCCCGACCTGCGCGTCCTCGCCACCGTCGAAATCGCCGACGCCGTCGACGTATTGGCGGCGGCGAGCGATCGCGCCGCATTGCTGGTGGTCGGCAGTCGAGGCATGGGCGGCTTCGCCGGCCTCCTGATGGGCTCGGTCAGCCTGCCGGTATCGGCGACTTCCCGCTGCCCGTTGCTGGTCGTGCACCCCGACCACGACACCGTCGCCGACCGCGTGCCGAAGCCGGTCGTGGTCGGCGTCTCCACCGACGACTGCGCCGCGGCCCTGGAGGTCGCGTTCGCCCAGGCATACGCCCGGAACGTCCCCCTGCGCGCGATCCACGCGTGGCGCTACCCCGCGATGATGGCGGGCGGCATCGGCTACGCCCCGGCCGCGTGGGTCATGGACGACTGGCGCAGCGCGGCGCAGACCTCGTTGACCGCCGCCCTCAAGCCCCTGCGCGCCCAGTACCCGTACGTCACCGTCACCGACGACCTCATCCTCGACACTCCCGCACACGCCCTGATCACCGCGAGCACCGACGCCGACCTGGTCGTACTGGCCGCCCACCGCAAGACCGGCCGCTTCGGCCCCAACCTGGGCCGCGTCACCCACACCGTCCTCCATCACGCCAAGTCCCCGATCCTGCTCGTCCCGATCCACGCCTGATCCCGGAACGACCGAGACGCCGACCCGCACGGGACTCACCCTCGCCGGCCACCACCCACCGCGGCCGAGCGGCCGGCGGTCAGGCCGCCCGGGTGTTCGGCCAGGAGTCGGTCATCCAGGCCGGCAGGTACTTGAACTCCGGTGAGGGCGATGGCGCCGCCGGGGCGCGGACCGGATTCGGCCGCCATGGCCTCCGTGGCCGGCGCGGCCGGGGTGACGGACAGGATGGCGCCGCCGGTCAGGGCGGCCGAGGCGGCGAGTGCTTCGCGTCGAGTGGGCATGACCGCACTCTGGTCCGGGCCGAGGGTCCAATCCATGGCCCCAGGTGGAGAGTTGGGGTGGGGACAGGCCCACCTGAGCACCACCCTGCGGCCTTCACGAGGGCACCTCAGGGCGCGCGCCCGGTCCGGTCGGTGGAGCCGGTCGAGCGGCGAATATCGATTCGTGCTCGGCCGGATCGGCATCCTACGATGCCGGCCATGGCCAAAGCAGCTGTACTCACCCCCCGGGCGGACGACTTCCCCCGCTGGTACCAGGACGTGGTCGACAAGGCCGAACTGGCCGACAACGGTCCGGTGCGCGGCACCATGGTCATCCGACCGTACGGGTACGGCCTGTGGGAGCGCATGCAGCAGGAGTTGGACGCCCGGATCAAGGCGGCGGGCGCCTCGAACGCCTACTTCCCGCTGATGATCCCGCAGTCCTACCTGACCCGGGAGGCCGAGCACGTCGAGGGATTCGCCCCCGAGCTGGCCGTCGTCACGCACGGCGGCGGCAAGGAGTTGGAGGAGCCCGTCGTCATCCGCCCGACCTCCGAGACGATCGTCAACGACTACTTCGCCAAGTGGGTGCAGAGCTATCGCGACCTGCCGCTGCTGATCAACCAGTGGGCGAACGTGGTGCGCTGGGAGCTGCGCCCGCGCGTGTTCCTGCGCACGACGGAGTTCCTGTGGCAGGAGGGCCACACCGCGCATGCGACCTACGCGGACGCCCGCGACTATGCCGCGCGCATCCAGCGGGACGTCTACGCCGACTTCATGACGAACGTCCTGGGCATGGATGTGGTGCCGGGGCGCAAGACGGTGCGGGAGCGGTTCGCCGGGGCGATCAACACGCTGACCCTCGAAGGCATGATGGGCGACGGCAAGGCGCTCCAGATGAGCACCAGCCACGAGCTGGGGCAGAACTTCGCCAAGGCGTTCGACACCCGGTATCTGTCGAAGGAGGGGCAGCGGGAGTACGTCTGGCAGACCTCCTGGGGGTCCACGACCCGGATGGTCGGCGCGCTGGTGATGATGCACGGGGACGACGACGGGCTGCGGGTCCCGCCGCGCCTGGCGCCGATTCAGGCGGTGGTGGTGGCGGTCAAGGGCGATGACGCGGTCCTGGCCGAGGTGCGTGCGATCGGCGATCGGCTGACGGCGGCGGGCGTTCGGGTGCATGTGGACGACCGCACCGATGTCCCGTTCGGTCGCCGGGCGGTCGACTGGGAGCTCAAGGGCGTGCCGGTCCGGATCGAGGTCGGGCCGCGCGATCTGGCCGACGGCACCGCCGTGTTGGTCCGGCGGATCCCGGGCAGCAAGGATCCGGTGGCGATCGCCGCGCTGCCCGAACTGGTGCCCGGCGTACTGACCGAGGACCAGGCGCTGCTCCTCGCCCAATCGCGCGCCCGTCGGGAGAGCCGGACCGTCGAGGTGACCTCGATCGACGAGGCCGTCGAGGCCGCGCGCACCGGCTGGGGCCGGATCCCCTGGGCCGCGCTGGGCCCGGAGGGCGAGGCGAGGCTGGCCGAGCGGGGCGTGTCGGTGCGGTGCCTGGTCGCCGCCGACGGCTCGGTCCCCGAGCGCGACGACCAGCCGGGCAACATCGCGGTCGTGGCCCGCGCGTACTGATGTGTGCGGCCGACCCGATCCCGAGTGTCTGCTCAGCGGGGTCGGGTCGGCGCCGGGCGCAACGTGAGGGCCACGTCGTTGAAGGCGCGGATCCGGGCGGTTTCGTGGGAGGCGCGCCAGATGAAGCCCCAATCGACGGTCGGCGCGTCGGCGAACGGGATGTAGGCCACATCGGGGCGGGTGTAGAAGCGGGTCACCTGGCCACCGACCGTGAACGCCCCCTCGTTGGCGCCGATCAGCGCCAGCGCCTCCATGAAGGAGGAGACCCGGGGTCCGTGCGCGATCGGCCGTCCCTGCGCGGTGTGGCCGGGGACCCGGTCCTCGACGAAGGAGACCGGCGCGTTCTCGGGAAAGCGCAGCAGCCGCACTCGGGCCAGGTCCTCCTGGGTGACCTGCGCCCGGGTCGCGAACGGGTGCCTGGACGAGACGGCCAGGTAGCGGGGTTCGGCCCACAACACCGGGCCCTCGACCATGTCCGACTCCTGGATCGGACGGGGGGTGAGGACCATTTCGGTGTGGTGGTCGCGCAGGTCCGAGAGGCTGTTGTGGATCTGCAGTTCGTGGATGAACACCTCGCCGGCGGGGTGCGCGGCCCGGTAGGCGCGGGCCACCTCCAGCACGAATCCACCCGCGGCGGCGCCGAGAAAGCCGACCCGCAGCGGCCCCTCGAAGCCCCGGGCGGCCATGATCGCGCGCTCCAGCGCGTGCCGGACCTGCTCGTAGCCCGGACGCAGGTCCTCGTGGAACTGGGTGCCGATGGTGGTCAGCCCGACCAACCGGCTGGTCCGGTCGAACAGCGCGGCACCGACCCGGCGTTCGAGTTTGCGGATGATCTGGCTGATCCGGCCGGTAGTCACGCCGAGCCGCTCGGCCGCGCGGCCGAAGTGCAGTTCCTCGGCGAGCGTAAGAAACGCCTCTATCTCGTATCGTTCCACGAAGGTCCCCGCCCACATCGTTGACTGCTTCTCAACGATAGTTGATCAAGGCGTCCTTGTTCCCGACCGGTGGCTGATCGATCGTTGAGGCACACCTTCGCTTCATCGAACGGACGTGACATGACCGAGAGTTCAGGCAAGATCCTGGTGCTGGGCGGAACGGGGAAGACGGGTCGCCGAATCGTCGACCTGCTCCGCGCGCGCGGCGCCGACGTGCGGGTGGGCTCGCGGGGGGCCGACCCGGCGTTCGACTGGGAGAACCCGGCGACGTGGCCGCCGGCACTGATGGACGTGGACGCGGTCTACGTGTCCTTCTTCCCGGACCTGGCGGTGCCCGGCGCCCCGGCGGCGATCCGGGCCTTCACCGAGACCGCGACCAGCGCGGGCGTGCGGCACCTGGTGCTGCTGTCCGGGCGCGGCGAGGAGGAGGCGCAGACGTGTGAACGTGTCGTGGCGGACTCGGGAATCCCGTGGACCGTGCTGCGGGCGAGTTGGTTCGACCAGAACTTCAGCGAGAACTTCCTGGTCGGACCGGTCCTGGAGGGCGAGGTCGTACTGCCGGTCGGCGACGTGGGCGAACCCTTCGTGGACACCGACGACATCGCCGAGGTGGCCGTCGCCGTGCTCACCGAGGAGGGGCACCACGGGCGTACCTACGAGCTGACCGGGCCTCGCCTGCTCACCTTCGCCGACGCCGTCGCGGAGATCGCGACGGCGGCCGGACGCGACATCGGGTTCGTCTCCGTCGGCGCGGACGAGTACGCCAAGGCGCTCGAGGCGGCCGGCCTGCCCGAGGGCGACATCGAGTTCCTCACCTACCTGTTCACCACGGTGCTCGACGGGCGCAACGCGCACGTCGAGGACGGGGTCCGCCAGGTCCTCGGCCGGGCGCCGCGCGACTTCGGCGAGTACGCCCGCAACACCGCCGCCACCGGGATCTGGCACCCGACGGAGGCCTCGTGAAGCGCCTGCGGATGGCCACCCTCGTGGCGGCCACGATCACCTCGGGGCTGAACGCCGGTCTGTTCGCCGGGTTCGCCTACTCGGTGATGCCGGGTCTGCGGCGCAGCGACGACCACGCGTTCGTCGAGGTCATGCAGAACATCAACGAGGTGATCGTCAATCCGCTGTTCATGAGTTGCTTCATGGGCGGGCTCGGCTGCGCGGTGGCCACGGTGTGGCAGAACCGACGCAGCACCGATCGTGCGCTGCGTGGCTGGTTGCTCGCCGGGTGCGCGGGCTATG
Organism: Embleya sp. AB8; assembly: GCF_049739465.1. Classification (NCBI taxonomy): domain Bacteria; kingdom Bacillati; phylum Actinomycetota; class Actinomycetes; order Kitasatosporales; family Streptomycetaceae; genus Embleya; species Embleya sp. AB8. The sequence continues at coordinate 192,672 of NZ_JBMHHY010000011.1, read as the reverse complement.
CCGCGATGTTCCTGATCACGGTGGGCTTCAACGTGCCGCTCAACGACAAGTTGGCCGCGGCGGGTGACCCGAACCACGTGAGCGATCTCGCGGCGGTCCGGGCGGCGTTCGAGGACAAGTGGGTCGCGTGGAACATCGCGCGGGCCGTGGCCAATATGGCCTCGTTCGCCGGTTTCGCCTGGGCGCTGGTGCTGGCGGGCCGCGGCGACCGGCACGGTGTGCCGGACCTCGCGCGGGTCACGGCGACGACCGCACCCGGCGCGCGGTTGGTCGGCTCGCGCTGAGCGGGGCCGGTGGGTGGGGCCGGTTCCGGTCCCACCCACCGGCCCGCCCGGTGTGCCGTCGGCGGCGGACCGGGCGGGGCGACTCGGCGTCGTGTACATGCGCGCGGCGGGCGTCACTCGTTGGATCCACCCGGCTCGCCCGGACCCGGCGTGCCGCGTCTCCTGGGGAGGGGCGGTGCGCCGCCCTTCCCCCGGATGGCCGATACCGGACACCGGGAGCACCGTGCGGACGGCCCGCGTCCGCGGGTTCGATCCGGCCCCGGAGGCAGGCGATGACGTCGACCGCGAACAGCGACGCCCGCGACGGCGCCCGTCCGTCGCCCCCGTCGCCCCCTTCGCCCCGGGAGCGGGCCGAGCGCGGCCGGGCCGCGCGGGCCCGGGCGCCGCGGTCGAGCCACGCCGAGTACGCGCCGACCGAGCGGCGACCGGACCCGATGGCCGTGATCGAGCGGCAATCGGCCTCACGCGTACCGGAGTTGGTGCCGATCCGGTACGGGCGGATGGCCGAGTCGCCGTTCCGGTTCTATCGGGGTGCCGCCGCGATCATGGCCGGTGACCTCGCCGGCACCGCGACGTCGGGCCTTCGGGTCCAGGTGTGCGGCGATGCGCACATGTTGAACTTCCGGCTGCTGGCCTCGCCCGAGCGGCTGCTGCTCTTCGACCTCAACGACTTCGACGAGACGCTGCCCGGCCCGTGGGAGTGGGACGTGAAACGGCTGGCGACCAGTCTCGTCATCGCCGGGCGCGAGAACGGCTTCACCGACCGGGAGCGGGCCGACGTCGTGCGCACGACGGTGCGGTTCTATCGGGAGGCGATGCGCGGCTTCGCCCGTATGCGCAATCTCGACGTGTGGTACGCCAAGGCCGACGCGGACCGGGTCCGGGCGCTGGCGTCGGGGCAGTTGCACAAGCGGGCCCGCAGGCAGGTGTCCCGCGCGCTGGCCAAGGCCCGGACCCGGGACAGCCTCCAGGCCTTCGGCAAGCTCACCCGCACGGTCGACGGGGAGCCCCGGATCATCTCCGCTCCCCCGCTGATCACGCCGATCGCCGAACTCTCCTCCGGTCGGGGAGGCGACGCGCTGGCGGGGCGGCTCGGCGAGCTGATCGAGCGGTATCGCCGTACGCTGCGCTCCGATCTGTGCCGGCTGCTCGACCAGTACACGGTGGTGGACATCGCCCGCAAGGTGGTCGGGGTCGGCAGTGTCGGCACGAGGTGTTGGATCCTGCTCCTGCTCGGCCGGGACCGCGAGGATCCCCTGTTCCTCCAGGCGAAGGAGGCGGACGAGTCGGTCCTGGCCGCACACGTCGGCGCCGGCTCGACGGCGACGCAGGGTGAGCGGGTCGTCGCCGGGCAGCGGTTGATGCAGGCCGCCGGTGACCTGCTCCTGGGCTGGGAGCGGGTGGACGGGATCGACGGCCGCGCACGGGACTTCTACGTTCGCCAGCTCCGCGACTGGAAGGGCGTCGCCGAACCCGCGCTGATGGCGCCGCAGGGGATGCGGGTGTTCGGCGAACTGTGCGGTGCCACCCTGGCCCGCGCCCACGCCAGGTCCGGCGACCGGATCGCCGTCGCCGCCTACCTGGGCGGCGGCGATCGGTTCGACCGGGCCGTGGCCACGTTCGCCGAGAGCTACGCCGACCAGAACGAACGCGACCACGCCGCGCTGCTGGAGGCGGTGCGGACCGGGCGGGTCACCGCCGAGCAGCTCTGACCGAGCAGCTCTGACCCGGCGTCGAGGGGGCCCGGGCCGCGGGCCGGGTCGCGCTCAGCCGGCCGCCCCGGGGGATCCGTCGGCGAAGGCGGTTGCCACCGCCAGGCTGTCCTCGTAGATGTGGTGGCGGGTGATCAGCCCGTGTTCGACGGTGACATGCATGGCGAATCGGGCGGTGTAGGCGCGTCCCGTGGCCCGCGCGGTCTGCCGGATCTCGCCCAGGATGACCGCGTCCGGTCCGTCGACGAGGATACGCTCGACCGTGGTGCCGACGAGTTCGGGCACATGGTGTTCGGCGATCAGCCGGTAGTGGTCCGCCGCGTCCGCGCGGGTGGAGCGGTGTCGGATCCACGGTGTGGCGGCCCGCCCGTGTTCGGTGGGCGGCCAGTTCAGCTTCCAGTCGGCGTCGTCGGCATACAGCTCCGCGACAGCGCGGAAGTCGCCCGCTCCGATCCGGCGCAGCAGCTCGGCGACGATCTCCCGGGTGGTCTCCGCGGTTTCGTTCGTGCTCATCCGACTCGTCCTTCGTGCTCCGTGCGGGAATCGGCCGGTCCGATTCGCCGTGCCCGCACACTACGGAGCGTGCCGGCCGAGCGAATCCGTCACGTATCGGTAATGCGGCGCGTCGGCGGTGAGCTACTGGCCGTCGGCGCGGCGCCGCCGACCGGGGACGACCCGTTGGACGCGCTGATCGTGCAACCGGCCGCCGCGTACGAACCGGCCGGGAGACTCCCGCTGTTCCCGGGCTGGGCGTCAGGCGCTCCGGTATGCGGCGACCGCCACGGCCAGGTCCTCCCACGACATGCCGACGCTCTTGAAGAACCGGGGCCGGTCGGTGGGCACGGCCGCCTTGTCGCGTACCAGTTCCGCGAGGTTGGTCTGTGCCGCGCGGTCCGCGAAGGCGCCCTCGGCGAGCGGGATCAGCAGGTCGCCGGCCTCGCGGTGGGCGGTGGTCCGTGCCTCGACGTAGACGGCGGAGCGACGTACCAGGGCGGTGTCCACCTCGCGGGCGGTCGGTTCGTGCGAGCCGACCGCGACCACCGTGGCCCGGTCCGGCACCAGGTCGCCGTCGAACAGCGGGGTCCTGGCCGTCGTGCAACACACCACGAGGTCCGCGTCCACGACCGCGTCCGGGGTGCCGAGGGTCGCGGTGAGGCCGAGCGAACGGGCGTACGCGGCAAGGGCCTCGGCCGGTTCGGGCCGGCGGGCGACCACGGTGAGCCGGGTCAGCGGACGGGCCGCGAGCAGCGCGTCGAGGTGCCCGTACGCCTGGGGTCCGGTGCCGAACAACACCAGATGCGCCGCGTCGGGGACGGCCAGGCGACGTACGGCGACCGCGCTGACCGCCGGGGTCCGCAGCGAGGTGAGCGCCTCGCCGTCGAGCAGGGCCAGTGGGCGCAGTGTCGGTCCGTCGAGGAGCAGGTAGGTGCCGGTGATCCGGGGCAGGCCGCGCGCCGGGTTGGCGGGGGCGACGCCGGCGATCTTCACGCCGACGTGGTCGGCGCCGGCGGCAGGCATCAGCAGCAGCTCGCCGGCCGGGACCGGCACGATCGAGCGCGCCGGCACGGTCTCCGGGTCGAGGCCGTCGAGCAGCACCCGCTCGATCGCGTCGGCGGCTGCCGTCGGGGGCAGTGCGACGGGCACGTGTCGCGGGAGGGGCGGCGTCGGGTCGAGGGTCGTCACAGCAGGAATCCCGTCCCCAGCGTGTCGTCGGCGTGCAGGAGGAATCGGTGTTCGCCGGTTCGGTGCGCGGTTCCGGTGACCTCGGTGATCACGCCCTGGGGGTGGTACCCGGCGAGTCGGCCGGTGAAGACGGTGCCGGTGATCGACTCGTGGCGCAGTTCGTCGTCGGGTCCGAGGCGGCCGCTGTCGGCCAGCAGGGCGAGGCGGGCCGAGGTGCCCGAGCCGCACGGGGAGCGGTCGATCTGGCCGTCGGCGAAGACGGTGACGTTGCGCTGGTTGGGTCCGCTCGCGCCGGCCGGGAGTTCCTCGTGCAGGATCACCCCGTAGACGCCGGAGAGCATCGGGTCGTCGGGGTGTCGGGTGGTCGGCTCGTCGGCGAGGGCGGCGCGGATCTCCCGCCCGATCGTGGTGAGTTCGGGTAGCCGGTCGGTGGTGACGGTCAGGCCGAGCGAGGTCGCGTCGACCGAGGCGTAGCAGGCGCCGGAGTGGGCGATGTCGACGGACGCGGTGCCGCGCGAGGTGGACACCGCGATCTTGCGCGCGGCGATCCGGGTGGGGACGTTGCGGAAGGTCACGTCGGTGGTCCGCCCGGCCTGCCTGCGTACGGTGGCGGTGACCCGGCCGGAGGGTACGTCGATCCGGACCCGGGCGACGCCGTCGTCGGGTGCGGCGACGAGTCCGGAGTCCACGGCCCAGGCGCCGAGCGCGATGGTGCCGTGTCCGCAGGCGGTGGAGTAGCCGTCCTTGTGCCAGAAGAGCACGCCCAGGTGTGCCTCGTCGTCGTCGGGCGGGACCACGAAACCGCCGTACATCCCGGCGTGGCCGCGCGGTTCGTGGGTGAGCAGGCGCCGGATGTCGTCGAGCGGGCCGCGGCGCGGGGCGGTGGCGGTGCCGCCCGCGCCGATCGCGATCGCGCGGCGCTCGGCGACGGTGTCGCCGGCGATGGGAGGCAGGCCCGTGCGCACGATCCGGAAGGGTTCGCCTGCCGTGTGGTAGTCGACGGTCTCGACGACCGTGGTCGGGTCGTTGGTCATCGGGATGCCTCCGGGGCAGTGGGGCTCTTGGGCGGGGCTCTTGGGCGGGGCTCTTGGGCGGGGCTCTTGGGCGGGGCTCTTGGGCGCGTCAGTACCATTTCACATTGCAGTACTTCTGCCAAGGTCGAACCGCAGGACACCCCGAGGTAACCCACGGTTCATGGTCGAGAACTCCATGTAACGCACGTCACACACGTCAGGACCCCCAAAAGGTCAATGGATGGCTCATGGCCGTGCAAAGATGTCGTCATGTGAGCGGTGCAATGTCACACCTCACATCCCATTAGCCGAAGCCCGACCCCGGGCCTCGAACAACATCGGAGGCTTCCTTCTCATGAAGAGCATGTCGACCCTCGCAGCCTTAGCCATCGCCGGTTCGACCATCGTCGCCGCCGCGCCGGCCGCCACGGCCGATCCCGTGCCGACCACCGCGACCTGCACCTACGGGCTCCAGTCCGGCCTCGCGACCAAGGTCTGCGTCGACGTCACCGGTCGGGACGTCCGCCTCTACGGCCAGGTCGGCCTGGCGGGCCCGCCCTCGCCCGACACCCCGCTGCCGCTGCCGAAGATCCCGCTGAACTTGTACCTGACCGGCAACGCGGCCGGCGCCTCGCTCGGCGCGGTGAACCAGAGCGCGGTCTTCCAGTCCACGACGCTCGTGGTCTCCGGCGTGAGCAGCACCGTGGCCTGCGGTTCGACCGTCCACGGCAGCTTCGGCGTGGACTCGTACATGTGGCCGGCGCGGCCGGTCACCATCGACGTGGTGGTCCCCTGCTGACGTCGCGGCAGAGCTGACGTCGGGTCGGACCCGCGTTCCCTCGCCCCGCCGGTTGCTGCTTCAGGCACCGGCGGGGCGACGTGCGTCCCGACGAACTACCGCGCGGACACGGGTTTCTGACAACTCCCTGACATCTCCCCGCAACTCTCTTCTCCGGCTCACGGCCCGCAACTCGCGGCCCACGGCCGGAAGATCCCGCCTTCCCGAAGGAGAGAGTCCCGCATGGAGATGCCCAGCCGCCTCCGGCGCACCGTCGCCTTACTCGGCCTGTGTGCGGCCCTGATCGCCGCCCCCGCCGTCCCCGCCGCCGCGGCGGCCGAACCCGTGGCGCCCAGGACCGCGCAGGCGCCCGTCGTCACCACCGAGCAGGTCATGTCACACCTGCGGGCGTTGCAGTCGATCGCGGATCGCAACGGCGGCAACCGCGCGCACGGCACCAGTGGCTTCCGGCAGTCGCTGATGTATGTGAAGGGGGTGCTGGACCGGGCCGGCTACCGCACCAGCCTGCGGCCCTTCACCTACAACGGCGCCGTCGGCTACAACCTGATCGCCGACTGGCCGGGCGGCGACCCGAACCACGTCGTGCTCGTCGGCGCCCACCTCGACAGCGTCGAGGCCGGCCCCGGGATGAGCGACAACGGCTCCGGCTCGGCCGCCGTACTCGCCACCGCCGTCGCGATGTCGCGCGCGGACGTCGCGACCAAGAGCCGGCTGCGGTTCGCCTGGTGGGGCGCGGAGGAGCCGGGCCTGATCGGCTCCAAGGACTACGTACAAAAGCTCTCCGCCGCCGAGCGCAAGAAGATCGACGTCTACCTCAACTTCGACATGACCGGCACCAAGAACATCCAGCAGTGGCTGGTCGTGCACAACGACCCCAGGGCCACCGACACCTTCGAGGCGTACTTCAAGGACAAGGGCCTGCCCACCTTCGACATCGGCATCGGCGGCTCGGACCACGTGTCCTTCGGGGACGCCGGAATCCCCGTCTCCGGCTTCACCAGCGGCGTCGGCGACTGCTACCACCAGGCCTGCGACCGGATCGACAACGTGGATCCGCAGACCGAGACCGTCAGCACCAACGCCATCCTCGGCGTGACCTGGCAACTGGTCACCGGCTGACCGCCGACCACGGCTACCGCTACCGCTACCACGATCGGGAGCAGGACGTATGCGCAGTACAACGAGACGACGCCGCTATCCCGTGCTGGTGGGCATCCTGGCGGGCAGCGTGCTGCTGACCGCCGTGCCCTCCTCGGCCGGCACCATCGACGGCGGCGGCGGGTCCGGGGTGGGCGACCCGTACTACCCCGACGACGGGAACTCCGGGTACGACGTCGCCAATTACGACGTCGCCGTCAACTACGACCCGGCCCGCCCCGACTTCCTCACCGGGGACACCACCGTGACCGCCACCGCCACGGCCCGGCTCGACCGCTTCAGCCTGGACCTGGAAGGCTTCGAGGTCGGCGCGGTCACCGTCGACGGCATCCCCGCCCGAGGCTTCTCCCGCAGCGGGACCCACAAACTGGTGATCACCCCGGCTCGCCGAATCGCCAAGGGGGCGAAGTTCGCCGTCCGCGTCCGCTATTCCGGCAAGCCCGTCGGCAAGAGCTGGCACCGGCTCCCCGAGGGCGCGGCGAACGTGACCGGCGAGCCGCACTCGGCCACCGCGTGGTACCCGGCCAACGACCATCCCTCCGACAAGGCGACCTTCCGGCTCACCGCGACGGTCCCCGAGGCATGGACCGTGATCGGCAACGGCCGCCCCGGCCCGACCAGTTCGCCCGGCAAGGGGCTGAAGACCTTCCGCTGGTACGAGGACAAGCCGCTCACCACGTACACCAGCACCATCGCCATCGACAAGTTCACGGTGCACACCTCGCAACTGGCCGACGGCACCCCGGTGATCAACGCCTACAGCCCCGGCACCTACTTCATGCCCGAGTCCGAGAAACAACTGCCGGAGATCATCGACTTCCTGGCCTCGAAGTTCGGCCCGTATCCCTTCTCCTCGGCCGGCGGCATCGTCGTCAACAGCGAAGCGGGTGGCGGCGGTCCCGGCGCGATCGAGACGCAGAGCCGGCCGACCTACACGAACGTGATGTTCGACGCCGGGATGGCGCACGAGATCTCCCATCAGTGGTTCGGGAACAGCGTCTCGTTCACCGACTGGCGGGACACCTGCATCGCCGAGTGCGTCGCCCAGTACGCCAACCAGCTGTGGGATGAGCACCAGGGCGCCAATCTCGACACCGGCTTCTACCCCGCCATGATGAAGGAGGCCGCGCAGATCCCGGAGTTCTGGACCATGAAGCTCCATGACCCGGGCCAGGGCAAGGAGTTGGACGGGACCCTGTACAAGAAGGGTTCGATGATGATGCACGCGCTGCGCCGCACCGTCGGCGACACCGCCTTCTTCGGGACCCTGCGCACGTGGCAGCAGGACCATCGCTACGGCAACGCCTCCTGGCTCCAGTTCGAGGCCCTCGCCAAGCAGGTCTCCGGCAACCCGGACCTCACCGGCTTCTTCGACGCGTGGGTACGCGGCACCGTGATCCCGGAACACAAGTACCTCTACCCCGGAACCCTCGGCGCCGTCGCGCCGCCGACGGCCGGCTGAACCCGACGCGGGGCGCGGAACCTTCGGGCCCCGGGCCCCGCAACCGGCCACCGGCGGTCGAAATCCCGCCAGGCCCTCGGGCATCTCGCGACCCGAAATGACATAGGCGGGGCACGTGTACGCCGGCAGGATCGGTCGTGCCTACCAGGCACCAGCGATTACTACCGATGCACACATGACCCAGGAGGTCCGTGTGAAAGCAAAATCGGTGTCCGCGCTCCTCGCCGCAACCGCCGCCGGCATACTCGCCGCGCCGGTGGCGGTCGCGGCTCCCCCCACTGCGGACATGGCCACGACAAACGTCTCGGTACCGTGCGATCCGACGCGGCTGAGCGAGGCGATCAGCACCGCCAATGCCCATCCCGGCAGCACGTTGACCCTGGCCATTGGTTGCACCTACCGGCTGACCACCCCACTGCCGGCAGTCACCGCCGCCGTCACGATCAACGGCGGCGGAGCCACCCTCGCCCGGGCCGCCACTGCCCCCGACTTCCGCATCCTGCGCATCGACGGTGCGGCGGTCGCCCTCGACCATCTGATCCTCACCGGCGGCCGAGCCGAACCCGGCGGCAACGGCGGCGGCATCCTCACCACCGGCGCGCTGACCCTGGACCACGTCGTGGTCATGGGCAGTACGGCAGGCGTCGGCGCCTCCGGCGTCGATGGCGGCTCCGGCGGCGGCATCCACATCGGGCCGGCCGGCTCGCTGACCGCCACCGACACCCTCGTCTTCGGCAACACCGCCGGCGCGGGCGGGGCGCAGGCGGGGCCCACCGGCCCCGCCGCCGGCACGGGCGGGGACGGCGGCGGCATCTCCGTCGACGCCGGCACCCTGAACCTGGTGCGCACAAAGGTCTCCGGCAATCGGGCCGGAGCGGGCGGACACGGGGCGGACACCACCAAGCCCGACCAGGTGAGCTTCCCTGGCTCCGGCGGGAGCGGCGGCGGCATCGCCACGCGCAACGGCTCCCGGGCCACGGCCTCGCACGGCACGATCTGTGGCAACACCGCCGGGGCCGGCGGCACGGGCGGCGCGGTCACGGGCACCCCCGAAGGCTACGGCGGCAACGGCGGAACCGGCGGCGCGGGCGGCGGAATCCAGCTGGACACGGGCACCGCCAAGCTGACCGACACCGCGGTATGCAGGAACATCTCCGGCGACGGCGGGGCGGGCGGCCCCGGCACGCTCCACCCGGGATACCCCGGGGAGACCGGCTACGGCGGCGGCATCCTCACCACCGGTGCCGACCTGGTCGTCACCGGCGGCACGATCGCCGACAACCGCACCGGGCACGACCTCACAGCCGGAGCCGCACCCGGTGGCGGGATCAGAAACACGTACGGCACGCTGACCATCACCGGCGCCACGATCACCGGCAACCAAAGCTCCGAGGACGGCGGCGGGATCTCGCAACAGACGTATCGCGAAGGCACCTACCCGACGTTCACCATCACCTCGACCACGATCAGCAACAACACCGCCGGCGGCAACGGCGGTGGCATCTCCCTCTACGGCTACGGCCCGCGCCTGGCCGGGTCGAGCGGCAAGGAAAGCACGCTGACCACCAGCACCGTCACCGGCAACACCGCACACGGCGACTGCGGCGGCATCTCCGTCGTCCGCTACGGCGTCCACCTGGTGCAAGACCACAACACCGTCAAGGGGAACAACCCGGACGACTGCTGAGCACCGTCCCGAGGCCGGAACCCGGCACGCGGCTCAGCCGCCACGCCGATCTCGCCGGACCCACGCGTCCGGCGCGAACTCGGCGACCCCCAGGGGCTGTTTCTCGTACGGACTGTCCGCCATCGACACCTCCCGTTCGACCAACAGCCGCACGTCGACCAGTTCCTCGCTCGGCAGGTCCTGGGCCGCGCGCCACCGCGCGCGGCCCAGCTGCGTGTGCGGGCGGCGGCGCCCGACGGTGCCCAGACACCAACGGCACGCGGCCGGCCCCCGGGAGGCGGTCAGGTGCTCGAACAGCCGGGCCCCGAAGTCGGGATCGGAGCCGATCGGCAACCCCTCCGACTCGGTGTCCGCGCCGGGAAAGCCGGGTCGGTGCAGGAAGTAGCTCTGCGGGCAGCGGTAGAAGACGCCCTCATGCACCGTGTGGCAGCGCCAGACGTGCACGATCTCGCAGGTGCGGTAGATGCGGGTGGTCAACTCCGGGTCCTGGGCCCCGCGTTCCGAGTAGGACTCACGGAACGTCGGGACCAGCTTCACATCGAGGCGGACCGCGTGCTCGTCGGCCCGCCTGCGGAACAGGGTCAGTTCCTCGTCCCCCGGCGCCGCGCCGGGGTAGACGGAGATCTCGATCTCGTCGAGAGCCGCCCACAACGCGACGTCGACGGTGGGCAGCAGCAGACCGTTGGTGCACACCGTCACCCGGTCGGTGATACCGGAGGCCCGGACCGCCGCGACGATCTCGACCAGGTCGGGGTGCAGCAGTGGTTCGCCGCCGAGGATCTTGATGTGCGAACAGGAGTACACCCGGGCCAGCTCGGTCAGGTCGCGGGCGATCCGCGCGGGGTCGGCAAACCACGCGGGCAGCACCGGCGAGAGGTGACTGCAGGAGCGGCAGCGCAGATTGCAGTGCAGGGCCACATTGATCTCGCAGCCCTCGGGATTGCGGATGCGTCCGTCGACAATGCGGTATCCGGCCGGCGGCGCGGGTGTATCCGGGTCGGGCATGATCGCCTCCTGGTCGACGGGTGGAGTGTGTGGTCCGCGGCGGCTGCGAACGTTCCGGGTGCCCTCGGTTTGGGCAACTCCTCCATGCGCCGATCCGAAACCGGAGGTTTCCGGCGGTGTCGAGGAGGAAGGTGAGGAACCGGATGAACAGCCGATCCGCCGCCCGTCACCCGCGTCCGGGGCCGCCGCCCGCACCGTGCCTGCGGTTGCGGGTGCGGCCGGGCCGGCCCTTGGCGGTGTCGGCCGACGGTCCGTCGCACGGACGGACCGGACACGTCGACCGCTCCGGGCCCGGTCCGTGGGCGACTTGGGCATGGGACGGCCGGGAACTGCGGGTCGAGGCGGATCGAGGCGGATCGGTATGGGCTGCCCGGGCTGATGTACGGGTCCGTGCCAGGCGGTGTGGTCGTATCCTCTGACCTGGGCCGGTTGTTGGCGATGGGCGTCTCGCCGGAGCCCGACGACGACGCGATCGCGGTCTTTCTGCGCCTGGGCACCTTCGTCGGTGAGGACACGCCGTTTCGCGCCGTGCGTACCGTCCCGCCCGGCGCTTGCCTGGTATGGACGCCCGAGCGCGCCGCCGAGGGCCTGCGCCGGCCCGATGGACACGCCGCCCGGCTGCCCATCCCGCAGCCGCTGGAGCCGACCCGTGCCGAGGCCGTCGACGCGTGCCTGGAACTGTTTCGCCGCGCGGTGGCGGCCGTTGTGCCGACCACGGGCGACTACGCACTTCCGCTCAGCGGCGGACGCGACTCCCGGCACCTGCTCCTGGAACTGCTTCGGCAGGGCGCCGGGCCCCGACTGACCGCCACCACCGGCAAGTTCACCCGGGGCGACGCCGACGTGCGGATCGCCGCCCAGGTGGCCGCGTTCCTCGACGTGCCGCAGGTGTATGTCCCGCGTCCGCGCTCGGATTTCGCGGCCGACCTGGTCGCCGGTCGGCTTCAGCAGCACGCCACGGTGGACGGCGCGTGGATGTTGCCGATCGCGCGGTTCCTCCGCGCGCATGGGCGGTTCAGCTACGACGGGTTCGGCGGCGACGCATTGTGGCAGCTCCCACAACACGTCCTCCCATGCGTGCCGAGAGCCGGCCACGCCCGACTGGGCAGCGCGGCCGACGCGGCCCCGTGGCTGGTCGAGGCGAAGGGTCTGGACCGGTTCCTGCCGCACCTGCTCGACCCCGCCGGGCGGCGCCGGTGGAGCACCTCCCGGGCGGTCGCGCGGATCGCCGCGGAGTTCGCCCGGCATGAGGGGGCGGCGATCCCGTTGGCCTCGTTCATGTTCTGGAACCAGCGGCGGCGGGCCATCGCGGGCCATCCGGCGCTGCTGACCGCCCGCGCGGATTTCCGGGTGCGTCTGCCCTACCTGGATCACGATCTGTTCGACTATTCGGCCGCGTTGCCCGAGCGGGTGCTCGCCGACGGCCGCTTCCACACCGACGTCATCCACCGGGCCTTCCCGCGCACGGCCGCGCTGCCGTTCGTCGAGGGTGCCATGCGACACGGCCCCTGGGTGACGGCAGCCCGGCTGCGTTATCTCGCGGACCTGATGACATACACGGCGCGTCGCGAGCACCGGCACTGGGCCGCGCCGGACAGCCCGCTCGCCGGCCTCCTGCGCGGCCGGGGTCGAGGCGCCACTCCGTCGTGGCACGCGCTGGACCGGATGGTCCCGTACGCCGTGCACCTGCTCCGCGTACAAGACCTTGTCGCGAACACCCGGTCGTCGCCCGCTTCGACGGCGGGCCGAACTCCCGGCGCAGCGGCACATCGTAATCAACTCCCGTCTGCCGGGGCCACGTTCACGAGGTCCTGGGCAAGGAGCTGGGCACCCCGGGCGGCTTCCCGATCGGCAACCTCCGGGCGCCTGCCGGCCCGCACCGCCGCCGCGATCGCCTTGGCCATCGTGCCCGGGTCGGCCTCGACCACCAGTGCGTTCAGCCGGGACGCCGCCGCCCGCAGGTGGACCCGCTGGTCGTCGAAGTCGCGTTCGCCGGGGACGACCACGGCCGGCACCCCGGAACGGGCCAGTTCCTGCACGGTGTTGTAGCCGCCGTGGGTGATCGCGACGGTAGCGTGGCGGTAGACGTCGTAGGTGGGGCCGAGGTAGGGGGTCACCCGCACGGGACCGGCGAGCCCGGGCGGCACGGTGAGCGTGCCCCGGAAGTTCGGCCCGGTCAGCACCAGGACGTCGGCGGGCCGCGGGTCGTGGTCGCGATACGCCCGCACCGCGCGCAGCGCCGCGTCCAGGAAGGGGGCGGCGTCGCGATGCCCGCCGCCACCCGCGACGATCGCGATCCTGGGCTCGGCGGTGTCGGCGGGCCACGGCGAGCGGGTGTCCAGCGGCCGGCGCACCACATCGGGGATGCCCACCAACCGCACGCCGTGCGCGCTCTCCTCGTGGCCGGTCGCGCCCAGCAGGTAGACGCGGCGGATCGCGGGCACCTGCCCGGCGACCCACGCGGCGGGATCGGGCCGGTTGCGCTGGTAGCGGTGGACCAGGAGCTGCCGGCTGCCCAGTCGGACCCCCTCCTCGTACAGTTCCCGCTGCACGGTGACGTCGTGCAACACCACGTCGTCCCGGGTCAGCGCGCCGGCCACCAGCGCCCGGGCCGGCCGATGGTCCACGGCCGGCCCGGTCCCGTACAGCGGTTCCCCGACCAAACTGTCCACGTCGGTGGGCACCACGACCTGGCCGAAGCCGTGGTCCTCGGTGAGTTGTTGCCGGCGATCGGTGAACAGCAGCGAGTCCCAGCCGAGTTCGCGCAGTTCGGTGTGTACGGCGATCAGCCGGGAGACGTGCCCCAGCCCCCGCCCCCACGCGAAGGAGACCACCCGGCGGCTCATCGGCCGACCTCCCCGGTCGGCACACGCGGTGTCGCGAACGCGTCGCGGACGTCGTCGAGGCCGGGGATCGCCCCCGGGTCCTCGGTGATCGGCGTCAGCGCGGTGACGCCGGCGTAGCCGGCGGCCAGTACGGCCGAATCGCCGGGCAGCGACGAGCACGCGGTCGGTGTCGGTGCCGCCGGCCGGGCGTGGTGGTCGGCGCCGAGCAGGCGGGGGCCGATCCGGCGGACCGTGAACCGGGCGTCCGGGTGCGGCGCGAGTCCGGCCCGCCGGATGCCGAGCAGCGCGCCGGGCGGCACGTTGGGCACGTTGACGTTGAGGATCGGCGGCGGCCCGTGCGGGCGCGGAACGAGGGCGGCCGGGAGCACGGCGGTCAGGGCGGCCAGCGCCGTCGCCCAGTGGTAGGTCGTGCCCGTGCGGATCGACAGGGCCACCGCCGGGCGCCGATACGCGGCGGCGGTCAGCGCGGCGCCCACCGTGCCCGAGTGCATGACCGAAGGACCCACATTGGCCCCCGGGTTGATCCCGGACAGGACCAGGTCGGGGGCCGGCCCGAACACGCCCTCGAAGGCGGCGATGACGATCAGGCTCGGCGGCCCGGCGACCGCGTGCACCGGTACGCCGTCCAGACCCGGCAGCCGACGTTCGCCGGTGCGGATCAGGCCGTCGGCCGGGTAGGCCCGCGAGGTTCCGCAACCACTGGTGTCCTGCTCCGGCGCGGCCACCACGACGTCCATGCCCAAGTCGCGGACCCGGCCCGCCAGTCGGCGCAGCCCCTCGGCCTCGACCCCGTCGTCATTGGTGACCAATACCCGGATCGCCATGCGTTCCGCCATGTGTGTCTCCCCTTCCACTTCTACTTCCACCCGGGTCGTCCGTACCGGTCAGCCGCCGATCATCGACATACTGCGGGCGGGGCGGACGAAGTCCGGGTGGTTGATCTTGTGTCCGGGCCACTTGCGCCACAGCGCCTCGCGGACCAGGCGTTCGAGCTCGGCGTCGTCGGCGCCCGAGCGCAGCGCCGCCCTGAGGTCGGTCTCCTCCAGGGCGAACAGGCAGACCCGGAAGGAACCTTCGGCGGTGACCCGCATCCGGTTGCAGGTGCCGCAGAACGGGTTGGTCACCGAGGGGATGAACCCGATCGAGCCGGGCGCGCCGTCGGCGAATCGGTAGGCACTCGCGGGCTGCGGCGAGTCCTGCGTTTCGGCGACCAGTGGGAAGGCCGCCGCGACGGCCGCGCGGGTCTCCTCTGCCGGTACCACCTTGCCGCGCTCCCAGGCCTGTTCCGCGTCGAGCGGCATGTACTCGATGAACCGCACGTCGAAGCCGCCGTCCCGGGCGAGTCGGGCGAACGCCACCGCCTCGTCGTCGTTCTCGCCGCGGATCACCACGCAGTTGATCTTGACGAGGGCGAACTCCGCCTCCTTGGCCGCCGACAACCCCCGGGTCAACGCGTCGAAGGCGTCCCGACGGGTCATCGCCGCGTAGCGGTGGCGCAGCAGCGAGTCGCACGAGACGGTGATCCTGCGCAGTCCGGCCGCGCGCAGCGGAGCGGCCAGGCGGTCGAGCAGCAGGCCGTTGGTGGTGACCGAGACGTCGACGTCGGGCAGCGCGCAGACCCGGCGGACGATCTCGGGCAGTTCGCGGCGCACGGTCGGCTCGCCGCCGGTGATCTTGAAGTCCCGTACGCCGAGCCGGTGGAAGAGCGTGGCGAGTCGGTCGATCTCGTCGACGGTGAGGATCGCGTCCTTGCTCAGCCAGGGCAGCCCCTCGGCGGGCATGCAGTAGGTGCAGCGCAGGTTGCACTTGTCGATGACCGAGATACGCACGTCGCTGGCCACCCGGCCGAAGGTGTCGACGAGCGGACCTTCGGTGGGGGCCGGGCCCGGGTTGCGCCAATCGGGGCGGGGTGCGGTCATGACGGCGACTCCTCGGGAGGCGTGGCGGGGATCGGGGGAAGCGGAGTACGGGCGGCGACCAGGGGGCGGAATCGGTCGAGGACTTCGTCGGGGCGCAGCGCGGAGGCGTCGATGTGGTGCACGGGCACCGACGCCGACAACTCCTCCGCGACGTCCTCGAAGCACTGCGCGACCAGGGCCACGTAGGAGTGGGCGAAGGTACGTTCCAGGACCCGGTCGCGGCGGCGCATCCGACGCATCAGCACATCGGTACTGGCGGTCAGGTGCACGACGGCCGCCGGCGGGGGCAGCGCCGAGGCGACCAGGTGGTGGTAGCGGTAGTAGGTCTCGTACTCCCGGCTGCTCACGTCGCCGTTCAGGCGCAGCGCCTTCGCGTAGGCCAGCGAGCTGTGTACGTCCTGGTCCAGCACGCGGGTTCGGCCGGTGCGCAGGTGTTGGAGGGTTCTGAGCAGCAGGGTTTCCATCTGGCAGAAGAACGCGGACGAGGTGTCGCCGCGCAGGTAGCGGGTGAGGTGGTTGTCCCGACCCGGGCCGCGCGACACGGGGATGATGTCGCGGACGTGTTCCACGTGCGGGGTCTGCGCGGCGTAGCGGTTCAGCAGGGTGGTCTTGCCGACGGCGGGTGGGCCCAGGACGACGATCGAGGTCGGCGTCTCGGTATGCCACGCGGCCGGGAGGGGGCCGACGAGCCGTCGGGCCCGGGCCTCGATCCCGGCGATGTCGGGGGCGTCCGTCGGGCGTGCGGTCGCGGCGAGGAGCCAGGCCCGGGTGTCCGGGTCGAGGCCGAGGCCGAGGCCGGCAGCGCCATCGGCGTCGGGATCGGGATCGGCCAGGCGGTCGAGGGCGAGCCAGCGGTGGCGTGGCGGGTGGTCGGCGCGGGCCGGTGCGTCGTACCGGAAGATCCGCAGGTCGTACGCGGCCACCGGGTCGGGGGGAACGTGGAGTTCGGCCAGGTATGCCAACTGCGCGGGGGCGACCCGCCGACCCAGGGCCCGCGCGGCGGCTCGGGCGGCGGCACGGCGTGCGGTGTGGCCGGGCGCGACGACGGCCGAGGGCAGCCGAGAGAGGGGTGATCCGGGCCGGTGGTCGGCGGATTCGGCCGGCTCGGCGAGCAGGAGTCGGCCTCGGTCCACGACCAGGCAGGCGGCGCGGCGAAACGCCGGGCGGTGTCCGGGTGGCAGGTCGGTGAGCATCACTCTCCCGGTGATCGACGGGCCGCCCGCACGAGCGGTGGACGGAGCCGGGCCCGCGAACGGGCGGGGTCGGTCGAGCGCCCGAGTCCGGCGAGGGCAAGCAGGGCGACACGTTCCGCGAACGCGACCGCGTCGACGGGCCGTTCGGCCCGGGCAACGGTCCGGGTCGGCGAGAGCAACCAGGAGAACCGCACCTCACCGCGCAGCAGCAGACCGAGCGGGAAGCGTGCGGCACCGGGCTCGACCGCCGGCGTCGAGGCGCCGACCCAGAGCAGGAAGTCCGGTTCGAATCGGGGCCGTTCGCGATCAGGGTCGGGCGTGTGGGTCGGGACGAGCGGTGCGGCATATGTGCGTTCCGGGCCCGGTCCGGCGGCGTGGAGCAAACCGGCGAGCCGGCATCCAGGGCTCTCGACGACGTCGAGGGTGCGGGGTGGGTGTTCCGGGCCGGTGGGTGGTGGTACGCCGAGCCACCAGTGCCGTTCCGGCGGCGGCGGGGTCCGGCCGGATTCCGGGGGCGATTCGGGGATCGGGTCCAGGAGTTCGCCGTCCCAGCCGCGCCGTGCCAGGTCCCGGCGCAGCCGCTGCACCGAGACGGGGAACAGCGCGGCGGCCCGCCAACGCGGTACGGAGATCCCGGCCGGAAGTGTCGCCATGGGCCGCCAACGCCGGATCGGCGAGGCCATCAGGTTGGCCAACAGAGCCCGGTACGAGTCGGCGGGGAACCGCACCCCGCCGCCGAGGTGCGGTTGGGCCTCGACCAGGCAGGTCAGCACGAGCAGTCCGGTCGCACCGGGCGGCGGCGGGGCGGGTCGCGGCCAGGGGTCGCGCCCGAGAACGCCCACATAGCTGCCGGGTTCATGCTCGGACAGGGGTCCCGAGGCCCCCGCCGGATCCTGCCCGTGCGCCAGCCGGTCGGCGATGCGTGCCCACACCACCGCCGGGCCCGGGTGCTCGGGCCGGCGTACGTCGGGGGTCGGGGGCACGGCTGCGGCCCGCGCGGCGGCGACCGGGCGTAGTGGACGGCGTTCGGCGCACGCGTCGATCTCGGCGTCGAACTCGGCCAGGGGGCCGCCGAGTCGGGCCCGGAGCAGCAGGGCGAACAGTCCGATACCGGACAGGAGTACCGGGCGGTGGGCCACCGGCCGGTCGTGTCGGCCGGCGACGACGATCGGCCCGGGTTCGGGGTCGGCGGCGGGTCCGGGGCGGATCTCGCGCAGCCGGCCGCCGTACTGGGCGGCCGAGTAGCCCAGGCGGGCGGCGAGCAGGTCGGCCAGGTCGGCGGCGGTGACCGCGACCTCGATGTCCGGTGCCTGCGTGGGGGGTTCGGGCCCCAGGGTTCCGTCCGGCCGGAGCCGTACGGCCCGTTCGGCGGCGATCGCGCCGTCGGCGTCGACCACGACGAAGCGATAGGAGGTGTCGCGCAGCCGCCCGGCGAAGCCGGCGGCGAGTTCCGCCAGGCCGGGAAGCGGGCCGCGCAGACCATCGGGCCCGTCGATCAGGCGCTCCAGACCCGCCACCGCGCTCACCGCGTTCCGTACGTCCACCGGGTTCCCTGCATCCGCCGCATCCACCGCGTTCGCCACGTGCGGCGACGGGAGTGCGGAGACGAGCGGCCCGATCCCGTGCCCCGGCCGAAAGCCCCGGTCGCGCCCCTCACCGGTGGCTCGGACCCACGTCGCCGCGCCCGCCAGTGTCCATACCACCGGACCCGGTCCCACGGTCAACCGGTCGCCGGGATTCGGCCGCAGCACCCGTCGGCCCGGGTCGTCCCTCCGCAACACCTCGTCGACCTCCGCCGGCGTGATCGGGAAGGCGTGGCCGTTGAGCCAGGCCGCGTCGCCCAGGCCGAACTGGCCCTCGGGCAGCGGGACCACGTACGCCGGGCGGGCCCGACCGAGCAGCGTGGTCAGCGCGTCCGCCCAGTCGGCGTCCGCCCCCGGCGGCACGCCGTCCACGCCCCGGGTCTCCAGGACCGGCTGCGCGGGGGCGAGCAGCACGTCCGGGCCACGGCCGGCGCCGAGCAGCCGGTCCACCCACACGTCGGTGACCAGGCTGTCCACCAGGTGCCAGACGAAGGTATCCATCGTCCGTACGGCCAGCCCGTGTTCCGGCACCGCGAGCGTCGACGGGGTCCAGATCAGCTCCAGGCCCGGCCGGGGTGTCAGCGTCGTCCAGTCCCGGACCACCGTGGTCCGGGTGAACCCGAGCCGGCGCAGCGTGTGCCCGATCCGGGGGTCGTCGGGGTGGAACACCGGCAGCGCACGGTCGAGCAGGTCGAGCGAGGCGATGTCGAAGTGGTCGCGGTGCGAGTGCGAGATCCAGACCGCGTCCGGACGGGCCATTCGCCCCGGCGCGACGCGGCGCGCCGGGGCGAATCCCAGCAGTCCGCCGCGATAGGCGTCGCCGAAATGCGGATCGCACAGCAGCGTGAACCCCGCGGCCCGAAGCAGCACGGTGGCATGCCCACCGATCTCGACCTCGATCCCGATCCCGATCCCGATGCCGTGCGCCCCGGCTTCGGCTCCGGCTCCGGCCCGGCTCAAGTGTGTTCGCCCGCCGCCAGGCGGCCGACCAGGGCGCGAAAGGCCCGTCCTCGGCAGAAGATCCGGGCCTTCTCCCCCGCGCTCATCTCGGCGAGCGTGCGGCCGTCGCCCTCGCTCGGCACGAACACCGCGTCGTAGCCGAACCCGCCCGCGCCGCGCGGGCGTTCGGTGATCACGCCGGGTACCACCGCCTCGCCGACCACGCGTCGACCGTCCGGGTAGCCGAGCAGCGCCACGGTCCGTACCCGCGCACTGCGTCGCCCCGCCGGCACGCCGGTCAACTCGGCCAGGAGCTTTGCGGTGTTCTGCGCGTAGCCGGCGTCCGGACCGGCGTAGCGCGCCGAGCACAGGCCGGGTGCGCCGCCGAGCGCGTCCACTTCGAGCACGGTGTCGTCGGCAACGGCGGGCAGTCCGGTGGCCTTGGCCACGGCCACCGCCTTGAGGTAGGCGTTGGCCTCCACGGTGTCGCCGTCCTCGAGGGTGTCCGCGAGCCATCGGGGCCTTGGTACCAGGTCGAGTTCGTCGCCGAGCAGGCCCAGGATCTCGGCGGCCTTGTCGGGATTGGCGGTGGCCAGGACGGCGCGCAAGACCATACGTACTACCTCCCACAGGTGAGTGTCCGAAGTGGGCCGGGCCGGGCGGTACGAGCGTCGTGGTCGTCCGGGTCAACGCCGCCCGGGTCAACGCCGTCCGGGTCAACGCCGTCCGGGCAGCGTCTCGGGTTCGGAGCGGCTGTGGCCCATGGCCAGGTAGCCACCGTCCACCGGCAGGTCCGCACCGGTGACGAAGGCCGCCCCGGGGCCGCACAGGTACACGATCGCGGCGGCCACCTCCTCGGGTTCGCCGACCCGGCGCAACATGTGGTGGTCGCCCAGGACCGGTCCCCAGCGGGCCCGGTCGCCGCCGGTCATCCGGTCGATCTCGGGGGTCCACACCACGCCCGGGGAGACGCTGTTGACCCGGATGCCGAAGTCGGCGAGGTCGAGCGCCTGACATCGGGTCAGCGCCAACAGCGCGCCCTTGGTGGCGCTGTACGTCCATTGCCCGGGCTGGGCGATGTGCCCGGACACCGAGGCCACGTTGACCACGGATCCGCCGCCGGCCGCGCGCAACGCCGGCACCAGTGCGGCGGTGGTCAGCGCGGTGCCCTTGACGTTGACGCCCAGGGCGATGTCCCAGTCGTGGGCCATCGCCTCGACCCCCCGGGCCAGGAAGGTGGCCGCGCAGTTGACCACGGAACGGACCGGGCCGCCCACGTCCTCGGCGGCCCGCCGGACCGCCTGGCAGTCGGCCGCGCGGGAGATGTCGCCCGGTACGGCGGTGACCGCGCCGGCGAACTCCTTCGTGGTGCGCCGCAACAGCTCGACGTCGCGGTCCACGAGCAGCACATGCGCGCCCTCGGCGGCGAACGCATGCGCCGTGGCGCGGCCGATGCCGGACGCGGCGCCGGTGACCACACACACGGTGTCGGCGAGGCCGGGCCCCGGGGCGGGCGGCGGGATTTCGGGTGCGGGGTCGAACTCGGCGGATCGGGCCATGTCCGTCCTCTCCGCCGTCACCGGCAGTGCGTACGGCCTGTCGATCGGCGGGTGGCGCACCCGATCTGTGGTCAGTATCCGGTGACACTCGTTGCGTACGGGACGCGTATTGCGGACACATTGCCACCGGCTAAAACGGAATCAACTCACCCATTTCCGGCCGGAATGTGTGGCTCCCGCCACGGCAGCACCAGGCGTACCACCCGGTCCGGCAGGCCCACGCCGCCGAGCAGGACGTCCGACCCCTCCACACGCACCGTCACACCCATCGCGGCCTGCTCGGCGTGCGCGTCGACCGGCCCGCCGGCCAGGAACACCGCGCTCACCAGGACCGTGAAGACCGCCGCCGGCCGGTTTCCGGCCCCCGCCCCCGGCACCGGGTCGGTCGCGGGCCGGCGCAGCAGCGGCACGGCCGAGTGCCGGCCGAACGCGTTGGCCCCGGAGGTGAATCGCACGTCCGCCTCGGTCCAGCCGTACAGTCCCAGCACGACGCACGTCGGGCCGGCCCCGGTTCGGACGATCGCGGCCGGTCGCGGCGTCACCTCCCCGGTCACCGGGTTGCCGGGACCATCCGCCGCCGGTGCGTAACCGCCCTCGCGTACGCCCCACCCGGCCGGCAGGTACACCCCGTGTGTCCGCACCTCCCATGCCCCGTACAGCACCGACACGCTGACCACCGGCGCCAGGCCCGGATCCGCCATCCCCGCTGCCGCCCCTGCTGCCGCCCCCTCCGGCGGCAACGGGCGGTGCCACGACGCGGCCCAACGATCGGTCAGGCCGAGCGGGTGGATACGCTCCCGGCGGGTGGGCTCGCCGTCGGGGGTCAGCAGCGCAAGGTGGTTGTCCAGGCGCAGCGCCGCCGCCTGCGGGCCGGTTTGCGGGGCGACGCAGGTGGCGTAGGCGAACTTCGCGTAGTGGGGGTCGTCGCGTTCCCGGCCCGGGGGCGCGGCCAGGTAGCAGGACCCGTGGTTGAGCACTCGCACCACCCCGTCGGAGCCGGTGCGGTGGACCAGCCAACCGGGCGCGGGCAATGCGGTCACACCGTCCGTGCCCTCGTCGGGCAGCCGTTCCTCGGGCGTGCTCCACACGGCGTGCTGCGCTGGGAGCAGCAGGCCCAGGAAGCCCTGCGCGGCGAGGTAGGGCGAGCCGGGCGAGCTGTAGATCTGCGTGCCCGGTTCGAATCGCCGATACCAGCCGAGCGGCAACAGCCCCGCCGCGTCCGGCACTCCGCGTCCGGCGAAGTGGGCGAGCACGCCGGAGGCCAGTCGCCGGGTCTGCCCCGGGCGCAGCGGCGTCGCGTCGTCGAGCGCGCCGAGCCAGTACGGGGCCAGGCAGGCGAACCGGTAGCTGAGCGAACGGCCCTGGTGCAGCGGCGCGCCGTCGCGGCCGAAGAGGTGGACGTACTGGCCCAGGAAGGTGTGCAGTCGGGCCCGGTACACGCGGGCGCGCTCCTGCCCGGCGGCGCCGGCGATCCGCGCCCACAGCAGCGGGTACAGGTGCAGGCCCCACGCGTTGTAGTGGTCGAAGCGGCGCCCGGCGTCGTAGCCGGCGGCCGGGTCGGCGGCGAACTCGACCCGGTCGCCCACCCGATGGTCGAGGCGGAGCTGCGGCCCGTCGGTGTACCAGCCGTCGCCCGTGTACCAGGCGTCCACCCGGTCCAGTCCGGCGTCGATCTCGGCCCGGTCGTGGCCGGCGCCGACCGAGGCCAGGAACTCCTCGGCGACCACCTGGAAGAGCACGTGGTTGTTGTCGCGGGGCCGCCGTCCCACGATGCCGCCGAGCCACCCGATCACCCGCTCACGGCCGTCGGCGCCGATCCGATCCCAGACCCACGGCCGGCACTCGTGCAGCGCGATCGTGAGGTTCGCCGCCTCGACCATCTCCTGGGACCCGTCGGTGATCTCCGGCCACGCCTCGGGCCCGCCCCGATCCGTACCGGCGAGCAGACCGCGCGCGAACCGCTCGGCAAGCCGTGCCGGGTCCGTGCCCGGCGCCTCGGGGAGGGTCGAACGCCCTTTCCCGGGCGAGGGGTTGGTCGGGTCGGCAGCCGCCAACCGAAACGCGGCGAGGAGGAACGCACGGGCGAACCCCTCCAAGCCGTCGGTGGCCGATCCCGACCAGCTCCCCCGGCCCGGCGGGCAAATTCGCGCTCCGAGCGGACTGGTGTGCGGTTGCAGCCCGATCAACAGTCGGTCGGCCGTGGCGATCCAGTGCTCCCGGGTCCAGCCGGTGACCGGTGCCGAGGCACGATCCTCGGCGGGGAGATAGGACGGGGGGGCAAGTCGACGGCGATTGTGCATCCGGCCCTCCGACGGTGAACTTGCGGGTATGGGCGATGGGCGATGGGCGCCGAGAGTGAAGCAAAGCGGACGCATCGCAGTCAACCGGACGGTCGATATCCAGACTCGCGCGTCCCGAACCGGCCGGACAGCACGCCCACTTCCGCGTCCGGGTCGACACCTGCGTCTACGCCTACGCCCACGGGAAGGACGCCGCGCCCGTCACCCCGAGCACCCGCCGCCACCTCCGCCGCGTCAATCTCCACGACCCGGCCCCGACCCCGGACCTACGGTAGGCCGACGATCCCCCAGCCGCGGCGGGCGCATTCGGTGACCACCTCGCCCCAGCCGCGCACCATCGCCTCGAACTCCTCGAAGTTCTCGATCCAGCGCCCCGGTGCGTCGATGTGTGCCGCGAAGGGTTCGCGGAGTGTGTCGAGCTGCGGTTCGGCGACGGTCCACGCCGCGGCCAGTGGGAGTACGGCCCGTGGGGGCACGGCGAAATGCAGGTGTGGGCGGTAGGGGTCGAGGCCGTCGGGGACGATTCCGGGGTGAATGTGCAGCGCCTCGCCGTCGAGTCCGTTCCAGACCAGCCCGGACAACAATGTGTCGAGCGCGGCGCGCACCGCCGGGGACACGAACTCCCGTACTACCTCCCATGCCTCGCCGGTCCAGAAGTGCGGCTTGTAGGAGCCGCCGCCGAGCCGGAAGACATACTCGGCATACCAGTCGGCATCCGGCGCGGTCGACGGCAACCACCCCTCGCCCGACGGCAGGTCTTCCCACCAGTCTGCGTCGTCCGGGACATTGGCATAGGCAGCGTCCTGGAGCAGTTCCAGTCGCCGTGCCACCGGGGTCGCCTCGACGCGCGCCCAGTCGACGACGAGCACCGTGATGTCCGTTCCCATGACCGGTGATCATATGCGCCGGCCCTCGACGAAACACCGCACCCCGGCCGGCACTCGATCGTTGCGGTCGGCACGTCGGCCGGACCCGCCCGCCGCGAACCGCGCACCTTGGCGCGTTCCACGGTCAAACCACTTGGTGGCCTTGACAGTTGCACCCCATACCAACACCTTGTGACCGGCCGACCGACCGGTCGGCAAGGATTCCAGTGTTTCCATGCGAGAGGAAGTGGACCGCTCCATGCGCATGTCCACGCACATTCAACGGACGTTACGCCGCAGGATCGCCACGGTGGTGGGTGTACTCGGCCTGACCGCCGCCGCACTGACCGTGGCACCGACCGCGCACGCCGACAACAGCGCCCCGGTCGAACTGCCCCGGATGGTGGCCGCCGACCCCGTCAACCACGCGGCGACGCTACAGACCGAGGTCACGTGGTGGAACGTGGCCCGGATCGCCGAGTACGGCCTCAACTCCGACGGCGCCGACGCGTTCCCGCCGCCCGGCGGCTGGGACGATCTGAGCAAGCCGTGGACCGGACAGGGTTCGGTCTCGCGTACGGCCGGCAAGCTCCTGATGGTGTACCGCAACTCCGTCAACGGCCAGTACGTGCCCGCCGCGTGCTCGGCGAACGTCATCACCGCCGCCAACCAGAGCACCATCGTCGCCGCGGGCCACTGCTTCAAGGTGACGGCCAACATCCGCGGCGCGCTCGGCGACGACGTGGTCGTCAACGCGGCGTTCATCCCCGGCTTCAACGGCGCCAACGTACCCCGCTTCGCCGGTGGCGACGACAGCACCGCGCCCGCCCCCGGCACCGACATCGCGCCCTACGGCGTGTGGGGCATCACCCGCGCCTGGATCACCCCGACCTGGGACGGGGACAGCACCTTCCGCTCCGGCGGCGACGTCGCGATGGCGACCGTCGAACGACCCGGCGACCCCACCCCGATCCAACAGCTCACCGGCGGCCAGAACATCGCCTTCAACGTGGCCACCAACCCGCTCTCGCTCTACCAGTTCGGCTACCCGACCGACAACACCCGCAACTGGTACTGGAAGCGCAACAACGACGGCACCACGTCCGCCAACTTCGGCGTCGACCCCTCACTTCGACGCGGCTTCGACGGCCGGACCCTGATGTACGCGCACAGCGGCAACACCATCGGTGACTCGACCGTCGGCATCGCCCACGACATGGTCTCGGCAATGTCCCCCGGCTCCAGCGGCGGCCCGTGGCTGATGAACTTCGACCCCGCCACCGGTACCGGCACCCAGATCGCCGTCACCTCCCGCTTCACCAACACCACGGGCGACTCCCCGTGGTGGGACGCGGCCTGGGCAATCATCAACGGCAGCACCCCCAACTGGGCCTACGGCCCCTACCTGATGTCCAACGGCTTCGGGGACCTGACCAAGACGATGTACGACGTAGTCCAAAACACCACCCGCTGACCCACAACCCCAAGCCCACAGCGCGCCCCCGCCACTCCGGGGGCGCGCCGGCATGCATGCTTCCGGCCACGATCCGGAGGCGCGCGGCGGACACGCGTGCGTACGGGACTGGGCCGACAGTGCGGCGGACGCGTGAGAATCACCTTCGAACCGGCCTGTGTCAGGTCCGAATCGGCTCGGCCATCCGGGTCCACCGCGCCCCCGTCCCGCGCGTCGCCGGGCATCGGTCGGGTGGTGGACGTAGCCTCGGCGCGGTTGCCGAGTGCCGACCCACGCCCCGACGGTGGAAGGTGACAGTCGTGAACGCCCCCCAGGATCCGCAGGACCAGGAGCAGGAGCAGATCCGCGGCCGGGACCCGGGCCGGGGCGAACCCGAGGTGGGGCCCACGCCGGAGGAGCCCGCGCAGTTCAGGCCCTACCACCACCCGGCCGCGGGCTGGGGTGCCGCGAAGAGCGTGACGAAGTTCCTGCTGCGCGAGCGGTCCGTGGTCGACGGATCCCGCGCCATCATGCGGATGAACCACGAGAACCGCGGCTTCGACTGCCCCGGGTGCGCGTGGCCGGACGACATCAAGGGCCTGCACCTGGACATCTGCGAGAACGGCATCAAGCACGTCACCTGGGAGATGACCCGCAAGCGGGTCGGTCGCGAGTTCTTCGCGGCGCACAGCGTGACCGAACTGGCCCAGTGGAGCGACTTCGCGCTGGAGAACCAGGGTCGGCTGACCGAGCCGATGGTCTACGACGCGGCGTCGGACCACTACGTACCCATCGGCTGGCAGGACGCCTTCGAGGTGCTCGGCCGTACCCTGCGCGAGTTGCCCGACCCGAATCAGGCCGCCTTCTACACGTCCGGCCGGCTCGGCAACGAGGCCACGTTCCTCTACCAGTTGCTGGCCCGCGAGCTCGGTACCAACAACCTGCCCGACTGTTCCAACATGTGCCACGAGGCCAGCGGCCGGGCCCTGAAGGCCTCGCTTGGCACCGGCAAGGGGACGGTGGACCTCAAGGACTGGGAGAGTACGGACGCCCTGTTCGTGCTGGGCGTCAACGCCGCCTCCAACGCGCCCCGGATGCTCACCGCGCTCGCCGACGCGCACCGCCGCGGCGCGCAGATCGTGCATATCAACCCGCTCGTGGAGGCCGCCGCCACCCGGACCATCGTCCCGCACGAGTTCGTCGACATGGCCCTGGTCAAGTCGACCAGGACCAGCACGCTCAATCTGCAACCGCGCATCGGGGGCGACATGGCCCTGCTGCGCGGCATGGCCAAGGCCGTCCTGGAGCAGGCGCCGGCCGATCCCAAGGCGCTGGACCGGGAGTTCATCGACCGCCACACCACCGGTTTCGACGCCTACCGGAGCCTGTGCGAGAGCACCCCGTGGGACGAGATCGAGCGCCAGAGCGGGTTGGAGCGCGCCGAGATCCTCGAGGCGGCGCGCGTCTACCGCGAGGCCGATCGCAGCATCTTCACCTGGTGTCTGGGCCTCACCCAGCACGAGCACGGGGTCGACACCGTCCGGGAGATCGTCAACCTGTTGCTGCTGCGCGGGAATCTGGGCCGCGAGGGCGCCGGGCCCTCGCCGGTACGCGGGCACAGCAACGTCCAGGGCAACCGCACCTGCGGCATCGACCACCGGCCCACCGACGCCTTCCTGGACCGCCTCGCCGAGGTCTGCCACATCCGGCCGCCGCGCGAACACGGTCTGGACACGGTCGCCACGATCGAGGCGATGCATCGCGGCCGGGTAAAGGTATTCGTCGGCATGGGCGGCAACTTCGCCCGCGCCGCACCGGACACCCCGTACACCCAAGCCGGTCTGCGGGCCTGCGAACTCACCGTGCACGTGAGCACCAAACTCAACCGCAGCCACATCGTGCACGGCCGGCGGGCGCTCATCCTGCCGTGCCTGGGCCGGACCGAGAAGGACCACCAGCGGCACGGCATCCAGAGCACCTCGGTCGAGGACTCGATGAGCATGGTCCACCTGTCCGTCGGCATGAAGAAGCCCGCCTCGCCACACCTGCTCTCCGAGCCCGCCATCGTCGCGGGCATCGCCCGCGCCGCGCTCCCCGGGAGCGAAACACCCTGGGCGTGGTACGTCGAGGACTACGACCGCATCCGCGACACCATGTCCCAAGCCCTCGACGGCTTCGAGGACTTCAACCGCCGGGTACGCCTGCCGCTGGGGTTCCGGATCAAGCAGCCCGCCCGCGAACTGATCTTCCTGACCCCGTCGGGCCGCGCCGAGTTCTCCACCGCCACGCTCCCCGACGTCGTCCCCGCCGCCGGCACGTTGGCCCTGGGCACGATGCGCTCGCACGACCAGTGGAACACCACGATCTACTCCGACAACGACCGCTACCGAGGCGTCAAGAACCTACGCACGCTGGTCTTCATGAACCGGGCCGACATGCGCGAACGCGGCCTGGGCGAGTTCGACCCGGTCGACATCACCAGCACGGCCAAGGACGGCACCACCCGCACGGTCAACGGCTACCTCGCCATCCCGTACGACATCCCACGCGGCTGCGCGGCGGGCTACATGCCCGAATTGAACGTCCTCTGCGCCATCGGCGACTACAGCACCCAGAGCGCCCAACCGATCATGAAACACGTACGCGTCACCATCACCGCGACCGAGGGCTGACCGGGCAATCGCACCGATCCGGCTTCGCCGCGCGGACGAAACGAATTGAGCCGCGAGGACGGGTGCGGCCCGCAACCGAACCGGGATGGCGCGGGCGGGATCGTCGCCTTCGACGACGGTCGGCGTGGGGCTATGCCGAGGTGCCGAGTTCGACGGGTCGCGGCGCCTCGCCGGCGATCGTGCCGCCGGCTCCCGGGCGTCGGACCAGCAGGCACGCGGCGGCGCCGATCGCGATCACCGCGATGGGCAACACCAGGGTCAGGCGCATGGCATGAACGACGCCGTGGTCGAACGCGGATGTAGCCGCGTGTGCGAATCGGTCCGCGAGGTCCGGGGGTGTTCCCGTCGGCGCGTGCACCGACGTGCCGTTTCGTCCCGCGCCGACCTCGCGACCGCCGGCGGCGGCGTCGTGAAGGGCGGTCAGGAACGAACCCCGGACGTCGTCCGGGAGTTCGCCGGCCCGCGTGCTCGCTTCGTCGTGGATGGACGCGGCCAGGCGGTTTTGCACAATCGCCCCGATCGCGGCGCTGCCGAAGACCGTGCCGATCTGCCGGATCGTGTTGAGCACGCCGGACGCGGCGCCGGCAGCGCCATCTGGTGAGCCCATCGCCCGGGGATCGGCGGTGAGTTCGGCGACGAGGTCACGGCGCAGCGCGCGTCCCGGACCTCGCCTACCGATCGGGAGCGGAATGTCGTTGTCCGGTTCTCCATATTCGGGCGCTTCGGATGGGTCGGTTCGTCGATGTGTGCTCGCGGGAGCGCTGTCAGCATGACGTCCACCCATCGTCGATGGAGGGGATCACCGAAGTGTTCGCATTGCACAAGCGCGCATCGACACTGCTCGCCGGCCTGGTCGCGGCGACCACCCTGCTGGTGGCGCCCGCCCAGGCCGCCCCCGAGGCGACCGGTGCCGGCACCGGTACGCGCATCACCCTGCCGCCACTCAGCGGCCGGCACCCGATCGGTACGACCGACCTGCATCTGGTGGACTCCCGCCCCGACCCGTGGCGGCCCACCGACCGGCGGGAGTTGATGGTCACGCTGACCTACCCGACCCGGCACGACGGCGAGCGCGCCGCGTGGATGGCACCGAACGTGGCGGACGTGGTGGACCGGGTCGGCGCGCAACTGCTGGGGCTGCCGGCGGACACGATCGACTACGCCGCGACCAAGCGATACGCCCGTACCTCGGCCGCGGTGGATCGTCCGCGCGGCGGCTGGCCGGTCGTACTGTTCTCGCCCGGTTTCGGCTCGGCGCGGGAACTCAACACGGTGCTTACCGACGACCTGACCAGCCACGGCTACGTGGTGGCGGCCATCTCCCATCCGTACGACGCGGCCGTGGTCGCGTTCCCCGACGGGCGGGTCGTCACCGGCACGGTCGACGCGACCGACCCGCGGCAGTTGCAGACCGCGCTCGATACCCGGGTCGCGGACACCCGGTTCGTCCTCGACCAGCTGACCCGCCTCGATCGCGGCGAGAACCCGGACGCCGAACACCGGGCCCTGCCGAAGGGGCTGGCCGGCGCCCTGGATCTGTCGAGGGTGGGCATGTTCGGCCACTCGCTGGGCGGTTACGCGGCCGGCGAGTCGATGTACCACGACCGGCGCATCGCCGCCGGGATCAACCTCGACGGCCAGATGGCCTTCGGCCAAGCCGGTGAGATCGTGCAACACGGCGTGGACCGGCCGTTCATGCTGGTGGGTTCGGATCCCGTGGATCCCAAGACGGGCCGCCAGTACCGGCACACCCACCTGGACACCGACCTCGATCCGTCGTGGGCCGAGTTCTGGACCAACCAGCCGGGTTGGAAGCGGGATCTGCACTTCGACGGCGCCGGGCACAACAGCTTCTCCGACCTCCAGGTCCTGGTCCCGCAGGTGTCCCGGCTGATGACGCCGGACCGGCGCAGGCAATTGATCGGCACCATCGACCCGACGCGCTCGGTGCGCGCCCAACACGACTACGTCGCGGCGTACTTCGACCTGCACCTGAGGGGTCGCGACCGCGGCATGTTCGACCGGAACGACCCGTGCCACCCGGACACGCGGTTCATCGTCTGAATCCGACGCGCGTGTGTTGTGCCCACTCGGTTCGGGCCCGATCGAGGCCGCCGGGTGGGCACATTGGCGCTCCACCACGCCGCCATGCCACCATGCCGCTACACCCTCATCACCCGTTCGGCCCTGTGAAATCACCCCTGTGAGGCATCTTTGGGCCATTCGCGTGACACGGCCCACCGGCAGCCGGTTGTCTCCCCCTGTGCCCAGGTTGTTCACCAACACCCGGTCGCGGTAGGGGCGTTGTCGACGTCGTGCGGGCTCCGCGCGGTTTCGGCGGGCCGGAGCGTACCTCCTCCGGCACGGATGTGCCCACCGCGACGCGGGTCCGTCGCGTCCGGCCGAGGAGTGCCATGCCCCGTCCCCGTTCCGTCTACCGCGCGGCGCGGATCGCCGAACCCGACCTGGTCGAGGGCTACGAGGCGTGCCGGCGGGCGGTCCGCCGGGCGGGTGGTACGGAATACGCCACGGCCCAGCTGATGCCGCCGGCGTTACGCCCGGCGCTGTGGGCGATCTACGCGGCCGGCCGGGTGGTGGACGACCTCGCCGACACCGGCGATCCCACCCGGCGGGAGGCCCGCTGCGACGCCTGGATCGGCGCCTTCACCGAGGATCTGCGGCGCGGCGCCGGCTCGGATCCGGTCCGCCGAGCCCTGGTACACACGGTGCGGACGTGGGACCTGCCGACCGACGGCCTCCAAGCGGCGTTCGCCGCGACGCGCGCGGACATCGGCGGCCGTACCCACCCCACCTGGCAGGCCTGGAGCGCCTACGCCCAGCTGGTCGGCACGTCGTTCTTCGCCCAGGGCGCGGTACTGCTGGCCGCCGCCGGAGTGTACCTGCCACTGCGCCTGCGCTATCTGGACGCGGCCCGGCAGTGGGTGGACGCACTCGGCGTCATCGACAACCTCGAGGACCTCGCCGAGGACACCGCGCAGGGTCGGATCACCCTGCCGCTCGAGGTACTCGCCGCGCACGGCCTCAGCGCGGCGGACCTGATCACGGGCGGCGCCGCGAACGGGCAAGTCGCCGCGCTGGTCGAGACGTTGGCCGCGCAGGCGCGTACCTGGCTGGACCAGCCCGAGTTGTTCGAGGCACTGCCCCCGGCGCTCGCGGTGGTGGCGCGCGCGGTGACCGACGTCGGCCGGCTGCGCCTGGCCCGCATCGAGCGGGCCGGGCCCGAACTGCTCTGCGGGAAGCCCCGGTTGCCCCGCATCGCCGCCGAGCGCATCCTCCTGCCCGCGCGGCTCGAGGCCTACGTGGCATGGAAGTTCCTCACCCCGATCGGCCCCGCGCAGTCCCCGTCCGCCCGCGCGACCGGCCGGCCGCCGAGGGTGGACCGCCTGCTGCCGGCCCCACGTTCCGAGACACCGAGACCGCCTCGCCCACACCCCTCCGGCGCCCGCCCGCCGCGCCGGCCGGCAGAACGACTGCCCCGGCATGTGGCCGTGGTGATGGACGGCAACGGCCGCTGGGCCACCGACCGGGGCCTCCCCCGTACCGAGGGTCATCGGGCGGGCGGGAAGTCGATGCAGGACGTGGTGCACGGCGCCCTGGAGATCGGCCTGCGCCACCTCACCCTGTACGCGTTTTCCACGGAGAACTGGCGCCGGCAACCCGAGGAGATCGACGGGCTGCTCACCCTGGTGCGGGAGAGTGTGCTCGAGGAGGGCATCCTCGACCACGACGTCCGCTTCCGCTGGGCGGGTTCGGCCGAGGGGTTGCCTCAGGACGTCCTGGCCGACCTGGTCCGGCTGGAACACGACACGGGCAACCGCGGCGCGTTGACCCTGACGCTGTGCATCAACTACGGCGGCCGGATCGAACTCACCCAGGCCGCCGCCTCGTTGGCCCGGGCCGCCGCCGCGGGCCGGCTCGACCCGGCACACATCAGCGAGCGCACGTTCGCCGCCCACCTCGCGCTCCCCGACCTGCCGGACGTCGACCTGCTGTGGCGCACCGGCGGCGAACAGCGCACCTCGAACCTGCTGCCGTGGCACGCCGCGTACGCCGAACTGCACTTCTCCGACACCCGCTGGCCGGACGTCGACCGCCGCGACCTGTGGCACGCGATGGACGCGTACGCACACCGCACCCGCAACTTCGGCACGTCCCCCGAGAGCGGATCGGGCCCGCCGGTGGCCGATCCGGTGCGGCCGACGGCGGAGCGTCCGGCTCGGGACGCGCCGGGGCGGTGACGCCGCTTTCGGGCGGGTTTCCGGCGGGCGGCGCCCGTTCCCGACGGCCGGGATCCGAACGGCAGGTCGCCGTTCGGATCGCGGGTGGGTCCGTGGATCAGCGGGTCCGTGGGTCAGCGGACCCGGGTCCCCCGGTAGCCGACCGGCCCCTCGCCCGGGAACTGGGCGGTCCCCTCGAACTTGCTGCCGTTGTCGAAGAAGGTGACGCTGCCCTTGCCCTCGTCACCCGACCAGGTGACGGAGGTGCCGGTTGCGGGCGCACCGTCTCCGGGAACGACATCCGAACGATTGGCCAGGGACAGCGTGAGGGGCTGGTCCGGCTGCCAGCCTCCGCCACCCGTGTGGATCTCGGTCTCGTACGTGGCCATCTCTTCCCCTTTGCTTCACTGCTCGGCGGCACGCGCAACTCCGCGACTGCGGGCGCGACTTCGCATATCCAGCGTGACCCGTCCGAGCGCCCGGCGGCGGGGTCCACGGCGCGAAACCACCCGTTCGGTTGAATCGTGCAGTGATGTCGATCCGCGCCCACCCACGCCGGGTGTGTCGGGTGGGGCCTCGGATGCCTACGCTGCCTGTGTGAGTGCCGGGTGTACCAAGCTCGCGAAGGCCGGAGGCGGAAATGGTTCGTGACGGTGGCAGGTTCGACGTCGTCGTGGTCGGGGGCGGGCACAACGGCCTGGTCGCGGCGGCGTATCTGGCGCAGGCCGGTCGGTCGGTGGTCGTCCTGGAGCGGCTCGACGAGGTCGGTGGTGCGGCGGTGTCGTGTCGCCCGTTCCCCGGGGTCGATGTGCGGCTGTCCCGCTACTCGTACCTGGTGAGCCTGCTGCCCCGGAAGATCGTGGAAGACCTGCGGCTGCCCCTGGAGTTGCGGCGCCGGCGGATCGGGTCGTACACCCCGGTCGGCAGCGGCGGCTTCCTCGTCGACGCCGCGGATCCGGAGCGTACGCGCGCCGAGTTGACCCGGTTCGCCGGTGCCCGCGAGGCCGACGCATGGGAGCGGTTCGGCGCGGCCACGGCACGGCTGGCCGAGCGGGTGTTTCCCACGCTCACCGAACCGCTGCGCTCCGCCGCCGAGTTCCGCCGCCTGGTGGACGACGAGCGGGTGTGGGACACGTTGTTCGCGCAACCGTTGTCCGGGGTGCTGGAGGCGGAATTCGCCGACGACACGGTACGCGGAGTGGTGGCGACGGATGCGCTGATCGGTACGTTCGCGCCGTTGGACGATGCCGCGCTGCGGCAGAACCGGTGCTTCCTGTACCACGTGGTCGGCGGCGGGACGGGCGACTGGGACGTGCCGGTGGGCGGCATGGGCGCCGTCACGGCGGGCCTGGCCGACGCGGCCCGCGCAGGCGGGGCGCGGTTGCGTACCGGGGCGGCGGTCACCGGCGTGGATCCGGACGGCGAGGTGCGATACACGATCGGCGACGAGGAGTACCGCGTCACCGGCGGCCACGTCCTCGCCGCCGTCGCGCCCGCGACGCTGGATCGGCTCCTGGGCAACGCGCCGGTCGGCGCGGCGCCGGAGGGGTCGCAGCTCAAGGTCAACATGGTGCTCTCGCGCCTGCCGCGCCTGCGCGATCCGGCCGCGGATCCGGGTCGGGCCTTCGCGGGCACGTTCCACGTCAACGAGGGATACGCGCAACTCGCGGCGGCATACGCAGGCGCCGCGGCCGGGGAGGTACCGGTACTGCCACCGGGTGAGATGTACTGCCACACCCTCACCGACCCCTCCATCCTCGGCCCGGACCTGCGGACCGCAGGCGTGCACACCCTCACACTCTTCGGCCTGCACATGCCCGCGCGGCTGTTCGTCGACGACCACGACGGTGCCCGGGCGAGGGCGCTGCGCGCGATGCTCGACTCCGTGGACGGCGTGCTCGCGGAACCGATCGAGGACTGCCTGCTGCGCGACGCCGACGGCAACCCGTGCCTGGAGGTCCACACGCCCCTGGACCTGGAACACGAACTCGGCCTCCCCGCCGGCCACATCTTCCACCGCGACCTGTCCTGGCCATACGCGACCGACCCGGAGACCGCCGGCACGTGGGGCGTCGAGACACCCCACCCCCGAATCCTCCTGTGCGGAGCCGGCGCCCAACGCGGCGGCGGCGTCAGCGGCATCCCCGGCCACAACGCGGCAATGGCAATCCTGCAAGGGAGTTCACCACGACAGGGACACTGATCGGCAATCGGGCACGCGCGAGAGGGCGCCGGCAGTACCGTGGAGACATGTCCCCGCCAACTCCGTGGCCGAACCACAGACCGGCCCGGTCGAGCCGGGGTAGGCACGGGCCGGCCGGGGGTGTGTCGCCGAGCCGGCAGCGTCAGCCGAACGGTGCCGTCAACGGTCCCTCCTCCTCGGGCGACCGCACCGGGTTGCCCAGGCCGTCCGTCACCCCCGTGTAGTCACCAGCCTTGATCCGGGCCAGATCCTCCTCGGACTCCTCGTGGGCCTCCGGCGGCAGCGCCCAACCGAGGATCGCGCGTCGTGCGAGGTGTTCGAGCGGTGTCGAGTACATTTCCTCGTCGAACGCCGCACGCCGGTCCTCGGGCAACGCGGCACGGATCCCACCGAGGGTCCCGGGCAGGACGACGGCCTCTCCTCGCACTACATGGGTCCAGTCAGACATAGGACCAGCATCGCACCGGATACATGGTGATCGGCACGAGACCGCCGAAAACGCCGAACGGATTTCGGCCGCCCGGATTGGACCGACGCTCGGCCGGGATTTCCCCGGCCGAGCGTCCTGCATGGACTGTCGTTGGGTGCTGGGTGCTGAGCCTGCTGCGCGTCGGGAACTGGTAAGAAGTCGTCTCATTTGGTGTATCGGCGGTAGCAGATGAGTGCGGCGGCGAGGCTGACGAAGGCGCCGAAGTGCGTGGCCTTGACCTCGTATCGGCGGTGGAGTCGGCGGAAGGCGTTGAGCCACGCCACCGTTCTTTCCACGACCCACCGGTGTCGTCCAAGGCGTTGTGAGGACTCGATGCCGCGTCGTGCGATGCGGTGTGTGATGCGACGTTTCCGCAGGTAGGCGCGGATGAAGCGGTGGTCGTAAGCCTTGTCACCGTGGAGTTTCGCCGGTCTGCGGCGGCGTGGTCCGCGGCGGGAGCGGATCGGCGGGATGTTCTCGACCAGGGGGATCAACGCCTGGCTGTCGTGGGTGTTCGCCCCGGAGATGCCGATCGACAGCGGTAGACCGCCCCGATCGACCAACAGGTGGATCTTCGACCCGTACTTGCCCCGATCCACAGGATTCGGACCCGTCAACTCCCCCTTTTCAGGGCCCGCATGTTCACCGAGTCCACCGCACACCGCGACCAGTCCAGCGAGCCACGCGCGCCGAGTTCGTCAAGCAGGACCCTATGCAGTTTCGCCCACACGCGGGCGCGACTCCACTCGGTGAACCGCCGGTGGATCGTCTGCCAGGACGCCCCGAACACCGGCGGGAGTTGGCGCCACGTGCAACCCGACGTTGCCACGAACACGATGCCCGCCAACACCTCGCGATCCCCGTACCGCCGTCGGCCACCACCCTGCGGCCGGGTCGGCTTCGAGGGCGCCACCCGCTCGAACAGCTCCCACAACTCGTCCGGCACCAACCGCTCCACAAGCGTCGTCACACACGCCAGAATAGCGAACACGCCAAATGAGACGACTTCTAAGTGGCCCGTGTCGCTGGGCCGTTCGGGTGATCGCTCTTGTGTTTCGCGCGGCTGCCCAACCAGTCTGGAGGAGGCCGATTCCCGCCGCTGCAACCTTTGCCGGGCCAACGCATCGACGTCCTCGGGCAACTGCGAAGGACGGCCGGGCTGTTCGCCGGTTCCCGTCACCCCCGATCCCGGCGCCGCCGCCCCTCGCGCCTCGCGCCTCGCGCCCCGACGAATCCGCCGTCGTCGAACGGATGGTGAAGCATGTCCGCAGATCTCGTCGGGTCGATTCCGGCGAACATCCCCAACACCATGAGTATCGACTTCTACACCAAGGACACCAAGAAGGTTCGCTCCTACGCCGGTTACGCGCACGTCGACAGCACGGAGCACCCGAACGCCGAGAACCACCTGTTCTACTGGTTCTTCGAGAGCCAGACCTGCAACCCCAATGTCGCGGTGTCCGATCAGCAGGAGCTGATCAGCCGAACCCCGTTGCTGATCTGGCTCAACGGCGGGCCCGGCGCGTCCTCGCTGTTGGGGCTGTTCCTGGAGAACGGGCCACTGTCCATCGGCCTCGACGCCGCCGGGACGGTGTCGGCGGACCCGGACAGCTGGAATCAGGAGGCGCATGTCGTCTTCTGGGACCAGCCGATCGGCACCGGATACAGCTACTCCGACGCCGGGGAGTACGTACGCGACGAGCAGACCCTTGCCCGGATGTTCCGGGAGGCTCTGGAGAAGTTCTTCGCCGCCCACCCGGAGTATGCGAAGTGTCCGCTGTATGTCTGCGGCGAAAGCTACGCGGGCAAGTATGTACCGGCGATCGCCCTGGAGATCGACGCGCACAACCGTGCCGACCCCGATGGGGCGCACATCGATCTGCGGGGCGTCTCCGTCGGCAACGGCTGGATCAGGCCCGAGCTTTCGCTCCGGGTGCTGATCGACTACGCCTATACGACCGGGTTCCTCGGCCTGGCCCAGCAGGAGTCCCTGTACCGGTCGTACGCCGTCTACCAAGCCGCCCTTGCCGCAGGCGAGTTCGCGAAGGCCACCGAGCTCGGCAACAAGCTGGTCGCCGCGGTCCTGGCCTTTGGCGGGAACTTCGACTTCTACGACGTGCGGCGCTGGGGCGACCTGTCCATGGGGGCGCTGCGCGCCTACCTGAACAGCGCGGACGTCAAGCAGGCGCTCCATGTGCCGACCGAGGTGACCTGGCAGTTCGCCGACAACGAGGGTCCGGTGGCCGACGCGCTGGTGCTGGACAACATGGTGGACTGCTCCGGGCTGTACGCCGAGATCCTCGACAAGGGCTACAAGACGCTCCTCTACACCGGGAACTTCGACACCGCGTGCGGGTTCCGCAGCACCGAGGAGATCCTGGACGACCTGATGCGGCGCAGGGGCGAGCCGGCATATCGGCAGTGGCACGACGCGCCGCGGCGGATCTGGATGCAGGCGCAGGGGAACCCGAAGGGGTTCGTCCGCCGGCACGGGAATCTGACGCAGGTGGGGATTCCCGATTCCGGGCACCAGGTGCCGGCTTTCCAGCCGCGGATCGCCCGGGAGATGCTCTACAACTGGCTGTTCGATCGCCCTTTCCCGGGCTACGAGCCGCACCCGGTCGGCTGAGTGCGATCGGGCCGAGTACGACCGACACGAAGGCGACCGGCCTGTGGGGAGGCGTCTTCCGGCGGGCCGTCGGCCAGGGCCCACAGGTGGTGGGTGGCGTACGACCGCCAGGGCCGCCAGTGTTCGGCGCGGGCCGCGATGTCCTGCCGGTCATCGGCCGGGCCGAGCCCGCGCAGGCCGTCGCGCAGTGCTCGGTCGACGATCAGTACGTCCGGGTCGGCGAGCGCGCGCATCCGGATCCGGGTGATCGTCGTCGGGTCGAGGCCGGGCAGCTCGGCGAGTTGCCGTGCGGCGTGGGCGCGGTCGGCGCCGGGGCCCAGGTCGAGGGTGCCGTCGGCCAGGGCCCGGGCGAGGGCGGCGAGGGTGGGGTGCGGGTCGGCGGACAGCGCCTGTACGTCCGGGAAGGTGTGCGTGATCGCGCCCACCGGGGCGGCCGAGGGCCGGCCGTACCGGCGGACCAGGGCGGCGGCGCGGGCGCGCGGTGTCGGGGTCGGTGCCCGCGCCGAGTACGGCCCGGATCGCCGACTCCGCCGCGTCCACCATGCCCGGCACCCGGCGGCCCGGGGATCGCTCGATCAGCTGCTGCAGCAGCGGGTCGCGCGCCAGGTGCGCCGCGACGGCCCGTTGGTCGGCGTCCAGATCGAGCAGCCGGCGGCAGCGGTGCACGGCCGAGGTGAGGTCGCGCAGGTCGGTCAGGCGTACCTCGCACTCCAGGTGTGGGCTACCGGGGGCATCGCGCAGTGCAACCATGCCGGTCCCGTGCGGCAGGGTCAGGGAGCGTCGGTAGGTGCCGTCGGCGTATTCCTCGACGCCGGGGACCGCGTACGCCCCGAGGAAGTCGAGCAGCGCGGCCACGTCGTGCGGCGGCCGATAGGCGAGCTTGAGTGCGATCGCCCCGGGGGCGGCTGCCGGGGGTGGTGCGTCATCGGCCCCGCTCGTCCCGCCCGTCCCACCTGCCACACCCATCGCCCCCACCGCACCCGCCGCGCGCAGCCGGGTCGGGGTGGTCGCGAACAGGCTCCGGATGGTGTCGTTGAACTGCCGGATGCCGGCGAACCCGGCGGCGAACGCCAGCTCGCCGAACGGCAGTTCGGTGGTCTCGAGGAGGATGCGGGCGGTCTGCGCACGTTGCGCGCGGGCCGGCGCCTGGGGCCCGGCGCCGACCTCGGCGATCAGCTGGTCTGGCTGGTGCTGTCGCACTCCGGCGGGCTCGGTCGGCTCGGGTTGCTCACGGTGTGTTTCACCCTGCCGGTGTTTCTCGGCGGGCTGCTGGTCGGGCCGCTGCTCGACCGCTTCGACAAGCGGTACGTGCTGGCCGCGGACAGTGTGCTGCGCGGCGCGGCGGTGGCCTCGATCCCGGTCGCGGCGGTGCTCGGTCGGGTACCCACCGCGCTGCCGTTCGTGGTGGCCGCGACGTACGGGCTGCTGAAGATGGTGCCGCTGGCGGGCTTCCCCGCCGCGATTCCGGACCTGGTGCGCGCCGAGCGGCTGGACGCGGCCAATGCGCTGGAGTCGCTGGGCTTCGGCCTGGCCGGGATGATCGGCCCGGCACTGGCCGGCCTGCTGCTCGCGGTGGTGGGTGCGGAGACCGTGTTGGTCTTCGACGCGGCGAGCCACGCGCTGTTCGCCTGGACGGCGCTCGCGGTACGCCGGCCGCTGGGCCCGGATCGGCCGAGTGCCGCCGACCGGGTCGAGCCCGGTGCGGCGCGGGCGGGCCTGGCGGGGTTGTTGCGCGACCGCGTACTGGTCACCACCACCGTGGCGTTCATGGCCTTCAACATCGCCGAGGGCATGTCGATGGTCACCGGTCCGTGGCTGGCCCGGACCGAACTGCCGGGCGGGCCGCGCTCCCTCGGCCTGCTGCTCGCCGCGCTCTCGGTCGGCGAACTGGTCGGCGCCGCCGCGTCGGGCGCGTTGTCGCCCGGGGCGCACCGGATCCGGGCGATGGCTCCCGGCCTGGCCCTGCTCGTCGGCACGACGGGCGTCCGACGCGCCGCTCCGGGGCGAGCCGTCGGCTGATCCGCACGCCGCCGGCAACGTCCTTACCCGCTAAGCCGGTTCGCGCTTCACCCAGGTGTGCAGGACGACCCGTCGCCCGGGTCGTTCGCGGACCACCGGCGCCGCGTCGGTCCGCCGAAACCCGGCGGACCGCGCGACCGCCTCGCTCGCGGCATTCTCCGGCGCGATCCGCAGGATCACCGCGTCGGCGCCCAGGTCCCGCAGCGCGTACTCGGTCATCAACCGCACCGAGCGCGCCGCGAGCCCCTGGCGACGATGCCGAGCACCGATCACGTAGGCGATCTCCCCGACCAGGGTCGGCGCCGGCTCCGACACCGCGTCGTCCGAGCCCAGATCGACGGGGGCACCGTCGTCGGCCCGAAACAGCAGCACCTCGCCACACGCTTCACCGCCGTCGACGGTGACCGCCAACTGCGCGCCCCGATGCAGCGCGCGAAAGTCCCTGGCCCGCTTCAGATATTCGCGCGCGGCGTCGGCATCGAACGGCGACACGAGCGGAGTCCACCGCACGACCCGCTCCTCGTCGAACAGGTCGACCATCACCGGCACATCGTCGTCGACCCACTCACGCAACCACACCCCATGCCCTTGCACGTGTATCTCGGCCGGCAGCACGAACCCGGAAAAAATGAAGTCATGAATCCGATCCTGCCCCACGCCGCACCCGCCCCACCCCCCGCGCGCGGGTCGGGAGGGTCTGGGCACCGATTCGGCGGATCTTGATCGTGTGGCGGTCGGTGTCGTAACCACATCCCCGCCGCCCACGGGTCGTGGTTCGTCGTGCCACCCGGTGTGGTCGGGTGCCGCCGGTCGAGGCCGGTGCCGGCACTCGCCCACGGCCGCCCGCGTCGGGCACGTGAGCCTTACGCGCAGGCAGGTGTCGGCGCCGGCGTCGGCGTCCCGCGTCGCCGCGGTCCCTGTTGCCCCGGCTCGTTCGGGGTGGCGTCGCGAGCCGGCCGTACGTCTCGTTGCCGCCCTCGGCGGCAAGGCACGGTGGCCGGGCATCGTGAAGTTGCTCGGCCCCGCGCGGTAGGCCCACCGATCTCGCGTGATCAGTGGCGCTGCTTGTTGTTCCTCACCGGGCGGCGGAGTACGTCCCTGATCCGCCGCCACAGCTTGCGGGCGCGTGGGGTCTCGGCGGAGTAGTTGTTGCCGAGCGGGATGTCGTCCGCGCTGCGACCCAACGGT
Source organism: Embleya sp. AB8 (assembly GCF_049739465.1). NCBI lineage: Bacteria > Bacillati > Actinomycetota > Actinomycetes > Kitasatosporales > Streptomycetaceae > Embleya > Embleya sp. AB8. The sequence continues at coordinate 151,793 of NZ_JBMHHY010000011.1, read as the reverse complement.
GTGCCCTCGGGCGAGTACTTCGTGGGTGGTTCGGCCATGCGCCTCTCCTACGGATTCGGCGACCTTGTCCCGCATCCCTTGCGCAGGTCGTTGTTGGAGCGGGTCTTCGGGCCCCAGCCGATGCCACTGGCGTAGCCCTGCATCACAGGGTAGTAGGTGTAGGTGCCGCCGCCGTCGTGGCAGTCCGTCGACCACCCGTAGTCGATGAAGCTGTTCGTGGTCCGCTTCGAGCTGTGCCAATTGTTGTAGCCGCGTGGTCCGCTCCACGAGCTGCGCCACATCTGCGTCTGGAGACTCTGCGAGCCGAACGACCCGCTACAGGCCTGCGAGGTCTCCCACTGGAACCACGCACCGGCGCCGGCGCCATGGAACGAGACGTCCGAGATGTACACCGAACAACTCGCCGACGCGACGGGTGCGGCGGGCTTGGCCTTGCCGGCCTCGTAGGTGAAGGAGAACAGCTCGCCGTCCTTCGTCTTGCCCCACTCCCCGATCGTGCTCCCGGCCACCACACGGTGCCCATCCACCATCACGTGCCCGGCCGCCGGGTTCGAGTTGCCCGAGGCGGCCGGCACCGCCACCGAGACCGATGTGCCGAATCCCAGAACGGCGGCTGTCGTCAGGCCAACCCCCACTACGAACAGGGGCCTTGTGGTACGCATAGCTATCCTCCGGTTGGTTGTTGCTGTCGGTCGGTCGAACCGGCGGTGATGCGAAACCGGTTCGGTTTCGCCGGGCCGGCCGACCGCCCGCGGCGCCACCAATCGCCCACGGATCGCTCCGTGTTCCGATGGCGCCGGCGCGGCTTCGCCGATTCACCCCACTTTTGCCCAACTTCCACACGTGACAAAAGGGCAGTTGGAGCACACGACCGCCGGGCGGCGCGCACGCCGCTCGCGCTCCCGCGCCCCCGGTGAGTGGGTGGCGCCGGCGGGTGTACAGGGCCGGCGGAGCACCCTTTCGGGCAGACCCGGTTGCCCTTTCGGTCCCATTCGGCGGCGTGGCCGGCCGAAATGCGTAGGGTCGACCGTCCGGGGGGAATGCCACACCCCGAAGCATCGCTCGACGGGTCGATCGGGGTCGGCCCGCCGATTGCCGTTCTTCTCGTGTGTGTCGAAGGAGGATGAAACCGTCGGGTGTCGCTGTTGTTACGGTTCGGTCTTGCTCAACACACCGCTGACATTGAGGATTTCGTGGCACCCGGCGGCCTGCTTCCCGGTGGCCGGAGTGCCGGGCTTCGCGCAGGTCACGGATGCGGTGACGGTCGCGTTCGCGGGGATCCGGATGGGGGTGACCCAGTGGTAGTCCTGGTTGCGGAACGTCTCCAACGCGATGGTGGTGACCTTCTGTTCGCCGAACGCGATGGTGATCAGTCCCTCGTCGCCCTGGAAGTTGGCGACCACGATGTCCGTGATGGCAAAGACGTTTCCGTCCGGGACGCGGTAGGTGCCCACCTTGTCGGCGCCGGCGTCCGTCTGGACATCGATGGTGGCCGAACTCTGCCCACCGCCCCCGCCCCCGCCGCCACCCGGGCCGGTGCCGGTGCCCGATCCGCCCGTCGCCCCGGGCTTCGCGGTGCCGGTGCCGGTGCCGGGAGCCGGGGACGCCCCCTGGCCGGCCTGCGGCGCCGCACCCTGGGGACTCGCGAGTTTGTCCTGCTGCTGCTTGGCGTCCTTGGCCGCCTGCTGCTCGGCGGCCTTCGTACCGGCCTGCTTCGCGGTACTGCGGACCGACGGCCGGACCAGGGCGAACCAGGCGATCAGCAAGGCGAGGAGCGCGGCAAGCAGGATCAGCAGCCACTTGGGCAGGATCGGCAGTTGCACGAACTCGCCCGGCAGCGCCGGGGGTTGTCCGAGCGCCTGGTCCCGGGCCGCGCTCTCCTCGGTCGCGGCGCCCGCGGCCGGATCGCCGACCCTGGTCTCCACCTCGAACGGCCGGGTCACCGATTCGCCGAACCAGATCGGCTTGCGGGTCCGGATCCGCAGCCGCGCGTCGGCGGACTCGCCCGGGGCCAGGCGCAGTTGGCCCGGAGTGAAGGCGAATCGCAGTTCCTCGCCGGGCTGGGTGCCCGCGAGCCCGACGTCGACCGGGGTGTTCCCCAGGTTCTGCACCGCGACGCGATAGCCGGCCCCGAGTCGGCGGCGCCGGCGCCGCGGTTCCAGTTCGGTGCGCAGTTCACGAAACGCCTCGACGCACACGGTGGTCTCGGGCACCACCACCAGTTCGGGATGCTCGGCGGGCAACACCCGTACGCCCATCGGGATTTCCCCGGCCCGGACCTCGGGCGAGCGCGGCGGGGCGAGCCGGATGGTGACCTGCTCGGCGGTGCCGGGATAGAGCGAGACGCGCGCCGGTTCGACGGTGCTCCACGCGGCACAGTCGCCGACCACTTCGAGTGTGTAGGCCTCGACGATGTCGCTGTCGTTGCGCACGGTCAGGGTCGTCGTCGCGACACCGCCGGGCGCCACCGTCACCGCGGGAATTTCGACTTCGGCAGGTGTGGTCACGATCCGACGCTAGGCCGCCGAACCGGCGCCGCCGCAGAGGCGGGAGGGCAACGGGCGGGCAGCCGCACTGCCCCCGGCGCACCCGGTCGCCTTCCCCTTACCGGCGCCGCCCGCGCGCGCGACCCGTGATCGGCGTCGGTTCGACCAGGCGCGGCAGGTCCCCAACCGGTGGCGGTACCCGAGGGAACGGACACTGAGCGATGACAATACAAACGACGGCGTACGAGCCGAAGGCTCCCCGGCCGCACCAGCGGCCGACCACCTCCACGCACAGCACGCAGCCCGCTCCGACGGACGCGCCCGGCCGGATATCGGTGGCCGTGTACGCGGAGGACCTGATCCTGCACACCGGCGTCGTGCAACAGCTGCGCCAGCGGCCGGAGATCGAGTTGCTCGCGAACACCGACGCGGATCGCGCGCAGACGTCCCTGGTGGTGGTGGATACGGTGAACGAGCCCACGGTGCAGCTGTTGCGCCGGCTCCAGCGCAATACCGCCACCCGCGCCGGGCTGGTCGTCGGTGTCTTCGAGACGGGCGCGTTGCAGACCATGATCGAGTGCGGGGTGGCCGCGGTGTTACGGCGCGCGGAGGCCGATCAGGACCGCCTGGTCCGGCTGGTGACGGCGCTGGCCAACGGCGAAGGGGTGTTGCCGGGCGACCTGTTGGGCAAACTCCTCGACTACGTCGGCAGCCTCCAGCGCACCGTGCTCGATCCCCGGGGGCTGACCCTGTCCGCGCTGACCACCCGGGAGGCGGACATGCTCAGGCTGGTGTCGGAGGGCTTCGACACCGCCGAGATCGCCCGCAAGACCTCCTACTCCGAACGCACCGTCAAAAACGTCCTGCACGAGGTGTCCACGCGCCTGCAACTGCGCAACCGCGCCCATGCCGTCGGCTACGCGATGCGCAACGGGCTGATCTGAGACCGCCGCGGTGGGCTGATCCCGGGGCGGGTGCCGCCCGGAAAGGGCAGTGGTACTTCCCCCGTCCCGGGTACTCCCGGCCTGTCTTTCGCCGCGCGCGGCGGTGACGCTGGCCGGTGGAGAGCCCGATGGCCGTCCCGGCCCGGACTGTGAGGTGGAGCGTGATCGGCACCGTTCGCCCGGCCGCCGGGCGTGGCCGGCCGGGCCGATCGACCGGCATCGCGGCGCTGTTGGTCGCGCTCGTGCTGCTGGGTTCGGCGTCCGTACTGCTGGTCCGGGTCTCCGACGCCAGGTCGCCGGGCCGGCCCCGGGCACTCGGGGACACGCCGAGCGCGGCTGTGGTGGGCACCGGGCGGATCGTCTTCGCCGGTACCGAACACCGCAGCATGGGCCGGGTGTCGAGCACCGAGTCCAGCGTCCCACTGTTCGGCCCGGGGCCCGCACATTTCGATCAACACTCGTCCGCGCGCGGCGAGTTGCTGGTCTTCACCAGTCTGCGGGACGAGCCCCGGCCGCAGGTGTACGTGCGCGACGCGGGCGGCGGGGTGCGCAGGTTGACCACCGGGCGCGACGCGGCGCACCCCCAACTGGCCCCGGACGGGCGGTCCGTGGTGTTCGACTCGGCGGAGCCGGTCGGCCCCGGCGGGAAAATCCAGCGGGAATTGTGGTCGGTCGGCATCGACGGATCGGGGCTGCGCCGACTCACCGACACGGCGGCCGACGAGGCCTCGCCGACGTTCTCCCCCGACGGCTCCCGGCTCGCCTATGCGAGCGACGCCGATCCCGCGCTGGGGCGGCAGATCTACACCCGGGCCGTGGCCGGCGGTCCGCAGACCCGGATCAGTCACGCGCCGGCGGGCGATGCGACCGAGCCGGCCTGGAATCCGGTGAACGACGACGCCCATCGTGACCTGGTCGCGTTCACTCTGGACACCGGCGCGCCGACCGGGCCGCGCCTGTGGGTCACCGACGGCCGCGGCGGCGATCGGCAGTTGCTGGCCGGCGCCGCGGCCGGTTGGCGGACCACCTCCGCCGCGTGGTTGCCGGACGGGAGCGGGCTGCTCTTCCTCAGCCCCGATCAGAACTGTGGTTGCGACCCCTACGCCAACGTCTACCGGGTCGAGTTCCGCCCGGACGCCGCCCCGCAGTTGGTGCTGCGGGAGAACCGGGGCGTCGACTCGCCGACCTGGCTCGGCTCCCCGGCGGGCGGAGGCGTCGTGGTCACCCGAACCAGCGCGCCGGCGTCGCACGAGGCGACCCTGCAGGACGCCCGGCCCGACGGCTCGGACCCGCGCGACCTGGGCGTGACCATCCTCAAGGAGGACCCCGAGGCGGACACGAACACCAATCCGGCGGTGGATCCGCTGTTCGTGCCGAGGCCGGGCTTCGATCCCTGGACCGAACGGCAGAACTACACGCCGGACGGCAGGCGGATCGTGGTCACCCGGTTCGAGGGCCCCGCGGAGCAGCGGATCGAACGGATCTGGTTGGTCGACGCGGACGGTACCAACCCGGCCGTGCTGCCCCTGGCCGAACGTGGTCCCGCCGACTGGGACACCGACCCCACCTTCTCGCCGGACGGCACTCTGCTCGCGTTCACCCGGACCTCTCCGGGGGGTGTCGGGACGAAGTCCGGGCCGGGCCGGATCCTGGTGGCGAGCGTGGCCACCGGGGCGATCGTGGCCCGGATCGACCCGCCACCCGGGCAACCGACCGGCGCCGACGCGCAGCCGACCTGGTCCTCGGACGGCACCTCGATCGCCTTCACCCGTACCGCGGTGATCAACGGCAACGGCGGCAACAAACACATCTGGACCGTGCCGGTGGGTGCGTTGGACCGGCAACGGGACCTGAGTTCGGCGATCTGCCCCACCGGCTGCGAGGTGATCGACGACAGTCCCGCATTCTCCCCCGACGGCCGCTCGATCGCGTTCAACCGCAAGGACGGCGGCGCGCGGGTCAACGAACGGGCGGGCGTGGTGGTCACCTCGCCGACCGGGGACGACTGCCGGGTGGTACTGCCGGCCGGGTTGCGCGACGACGCCGGGGCCTGCGGTCGACTGCTGCCGGACACCTCCACCACCGGACCGTTCCAGCCGCGCGATGTCGCCTGGTCCTCGGACGCGAGCCAACTCCTGCTCAGTTCGCGCCGGGCACTCGCGCCGAACTCGCCCGAGGACCTGTCCACGCTGGACCTGACCTCGGGTGCCCTGACCTCGCTCACCCGCGATCTGCCCGGCCGGCAGAAGGAGCCGGGCTATCAGCAGTCCGTCGACCTGACGCTGACCGCGCCGGCGATCGCCCCGCCGGTCGAGGTCGGCGCCTCGATACCCGTGACGGTCACCGTGACCAACCACGGCCCGGCGGCCTCACCCGGGACCCGGTTCACCGCGGATGTCCCGCCGGGGCTCCGGCTCGACGGGCTCACCCCGACGGCCGGTTCGTGCCCCGACGGCTCCCCGCAGTGCGATCTGGGCGTGCTGGCGCCCGGGGCGAGCGTCCGGGTGACCGCGCGGCTGACCGGAGTGGCCGAGGGCGAGCAGGAAGTCGGCTGGTCCGTCGCCGGCGCGGTGGTCGACCCGAACCCCGGGGACAACGCCGCCCGTACGGTCGTCCCGGTCCGGACCGTACAGACACCCCCGCCCACCTCTCCGCCGCCCACGACGCCCCCACCCACCTCTGCGCCACCCACCTCGCCGGCGCCCCCACCGCCACCACCCCCGCCGCCCCCGACCACCCCGCGCTCGGCCGGTCCCGCCCTGGCCATCGCGGCGCAGCCCAACCCGGGCTTCGTCGGCGGCCGGGTCGTGGTCACCTACACCGTGCGCAACCGAGGCAACGCGCTGGCCACCGGGCTGCGCCTGCAACTCGGACTGCCCGCCGAGATCCCGGCCGGTCCGCTGCCGGCCGGCTGCCAGGGCGGGGTCTGCGCGCTGGGCGACCTGACCCCGGGCACGTCCGAGGTGGTCCGCGTGGTGCTGGCCCCGGACCGGGCCCTGCACACCAGGATCGACGCGCTGCTGACCACGACCGGCACCGACGCCGACCCCGGCGACAACGCCGCGGGTACCCCGCTGGACATCCTCCAGCCGCGCATCGTCGCGGTACCCGACATCGGCAAGCCGGGATTCGTCACCTCCGTCCGGGGCCTGGACTTCCCGCCCGGCGCGCCGGTGACGCTGACCTGGACGCCCGGGATCACCGCGGCCGCCACCCCCACGATCCCCCGCTCGGACCGTACGTTCATCGCCCAATTGCTCATCCTGGCCAAGGACTCGACCGGCCCGCGCACGATCACCGCGCGCGGGCCCGGCTTCTCCCCGGTCACCACGCCATTCCTCGTGGTCACCGGCAGCATCGGGCCGCCGGACGAGGTGGAGCGTCGGTGATCCACGAAGTCGACGAGGGGCTGAGGCTGTTGCTGGTCGAGGCGGGCCTGCGGGAGAACGGTGTGGAGCTGGTCTTCGACGCGCCCACCACGGACTGGGCGGCGCGGCGCAACGCCCCGACGATCAGCGTGTTCCTGTACGACATCCACGAGGACGTCGCCCGACGCCAGACCGGGGCGATCGAGGAGCACGACGCGGACGGTGTGGTGATCGGGTGGCGGACCCCGCCGCGCTGGTTCGAGCTGACCTACCTGGTCACCGCCTGGACCAACCGCCCACAGGACGAACACCGCCTGCTCTCCGAGGTGCTCCGCTGTCTGATCCGCTCCGATGTACTACCCGCCCGACTCCACACCGGCTCGCTGGCCGAACTCGACCTCGCCATCGGGCTCGACGCGGCGCTCCGAAGCACAGGCGGGCCGTCGGCCTCGGACCTGTGGTCGGCCCTCGGCGGCCAGCTGAAGGCCTCGATCGACCTGCGGGTACTGGCGCCGCTGGCCGGCGAACGAACCGGCGCCGGGCCTCCGGTCACCGAGGGCCTGCTGGTACGCGGCGCACCCGCGCAAGCGCACGCCGATCCGGGACCCGGGCGGCGGCTGCGCTACCAGGGTGTGGGTGACCCCGGCCCCGAGGGCTTCACCGCCGAACGCGAACGTCGACTGCCGGCCGCCCGCCGACGCCGTGGCGGAATCGGCGAGGACCCCGGAGGCAACGGAAGCAGCGGAAGCAGCGGAAGCAGCGGAAGCAGCGGGAACAAACGATGACGCATGGCGTCCGGACCCGACCCGATGCCGCCGATCCCGCCGATCCCGCCAAGGCCGCCGAGGCCACCGAGGCCGGGCTCCGGGACCTGTGGGAGCGGCTGGCCCGGGTCGAACAGCGCGTCAAACACGCCGTCGCCGCGCGCCACGCCGTCGACCCGGAGCCGGACGACCCCTACCGGGGGCAATATCTGACGCCCGAGTCGGTAGAGCGCATCCTGGCCGGCCCGTCCGCGTTCTTCCCCACCCCCACCGAAGGCATCCACTCGCCCGCGCCACTGCCCACGGACGGCCGACTCGGGCGTTTGGCAGCGGACTTCACGCTCGGCCCGCTGGACCTCGAGTTGCTCCTGGTGGCGCTGGCACCGGACGTCGACCCGCGGTTCGAGCGACTGTACGGCTACCTCAACGACGATCTGACCCGCCGCCGGCCGACCATCGGCCTGGCCCTCGAACTGTGCGGGCTCCCGGTCGCGGGGCCGGGCCGGTTCCGCCTCGCGCCGTCCGCGCCGCTGGTCGGCGGCGGGCTCCTGGAGCTCGCCGAAGCCGACGCGCCGCTGCTGTCCCGGGTGTTGCGGGTCCCCGATCGGGTCACCGCGCATCTCCTCGGCGACGACGAGCTCGACGGCCGACTGCTCGGCCTGGTCCGGGTTGGTGGCGGGCAGCCGGAGGCCGACCGGGAGCAGGCCGCGCGGGTGGCCGGGGCCGTACGTACCGGGAACGGGCTGGTGTTCCTCCTGGATCGGGGCGGCGATCCGGGCCGCCTGGCGGTCGAGGCGCTCGTCGCGGCCGGGCGGCGCCCCCTGGTGGTCGACCCGGTCGCGCTGATCGCCCATCCCGAACCGGCCCACCTCGCCCGCGTCCTGGCCGTGGAGGCCCGACTGAGCGGCGCCGGCATCGGGCTCGGCCCGCTGGAGGCACTGGGCCCGGAACGGCCCGAGCGGGCCCGGCTGGTGCGCGACCTGTGCGCGGCGTCCGCCGGTACGCCGCTGATCATCCACGGGTCCAAGGGGTGGGACCCGCTGTGGTCGCGGGAGAGCCCGGTGTCGTTCACCGTGGCCCCGCCCCCACCCGCACGCCGAGCCGAACAGTGGCGACGGGCCCTCGCGGAAGCCACCGGGTCGGTGGGCACCTCCAACCGGCCCGATCTGCCGGACGCCGAACTCGCCGAGGCGGTGGCCTCGTTCCGCCTGACCGCGGATCAGGTACGCAAGGCCGCCGCCGTGGCCGCCCGGATGGCCGCCCTGGAGCAACGAACGATCCGCGCGGCCGACCTGCGCGCCGCGGTCCGCGCGCAGAACGGCGCCGGACTGGCCCGCCTGGCGCGCCGCATCGAACCCGCCGTCGGCTGGGACGACCTGGTACTGCCCGAGGCGACCCGCCGCCAACTGGACGAACTGGCCCTGCGCGCCCGCCATCGCGAACAGGTGCTCGGGCAATGGCGGATGCGCCCGGGCGGCGGTCGCGGCCGAGGGGTGATCGCGCTGTTCGCGGGCGAGTCCGGGACCGGGAAGACCATGTCGGCCGAGGTGGTCGCCGCCGCACTCGGCATGGAGCTGTACGTGGTGGACCTGTCCACGGTCGTGGACAAGTACATCGGGGAAACCGAGAAGAACCTGGAACGCATCTTCGTCGAGGCCGCCGAGGTGAACGGTGTCCTGCTCTTCGACGAGGCGGACGCCATCTTCGGCAAACGCTCCCAGGTCAAGGACGCGCACGATCGGCACGCCAACGTCGAATCGGCCTACCTGTTGCAGCGCATGGAGTCCTTCGACGGGATCGCGGTGCTCACCACCAATCTGCGGGCCAATCTCGACGAGGCGTTCACCCGACGGCTGGACGTGGTCGCCGAGTTCCCGATGCCCGACGCGCGGCAACGGCTCGCCCTGTGGGATCGCTGCCTGGGCGCGGAGTTGCCCCGCGCGGGAGACCTGGATCTGGACTTCTGCGCCCGGCGGTTCGAGCTGACGGGAGGTTCGATCCGGGCGTGCGCGGTGACCTCGGCCTATCTGGCGGCGGAGACCGGCCGTCCGCTCGGGATGGCGCAGGTGGTCTCGGCGATCCTGCGCGAATACCGCAAACTCGGCCGGCTGGTGCTGGCGAGCGAGTTCGGGCCCTGGCTCACCGACGAACGGTGAGCGCCGGCCGAAGTGCCCGGAAAGGCAGTCTCGTTGCCCCCGGCGCGGGACCCTGGGACCTACGCCCACCGCGACCTCGAGGGCAAGACTCGGCGGTGACCGAGTTGGCCGGCCGAAGGAGCGAGCATGCCGTCGTACCTCACCCCGGGTGTGTACGTGGAGGAGGTGCAGTCCGGAGCACGGCCCATCGAGGGGGTCGGCACCGCGGTCGCCGCCTTCGTCGGCTTCGCCGAGTCCGGCCCCTTTCACCAGCCGACCCTGGTGACGAACTGGGACCAGTACGTACAGAACTTCGGCAGCTTCACCGCGAACACCTACCTGGCACACGCCGTCTACGGCTACTTCGCCAACGGCGGCGGCACCGCCTACGTGGTCCGGATCGGCGGCCCCGCCCAGGGCACCGAGCCGGCGGCCATCGCGCCTGCCCCCGTGCCCACCGCGATCGGCGGATTCCTGGTGGCGGCCCGGCCCGGCTCGGGCCCCGATGTCTCCGTCGAGGTCGCCGACGCGGAGGGCGAGAATCCGCCGGAGGACCGGTTCCGGCTGCTGGTCCGGCAGGGTGGCGCGGTGGTGGAGACGTACGAGGCGTCCACTCGCCGAAACGTCAAGGGCTACCTGCTCAACCAGGTACGCGACTCCCGCCTCGTCGAGATCACCGAACAGCCGGGCGCCGCCCAGACCCGCCCGGAGCGGCAGACCGTACGACTGGCCGCAGCGCCGGCTCCGGCGGCCGGTGTGGCGCGCCTGGACGCGGCCGAGTACGTCGGCGACGCGGCGGCCCGGACCGGATTCGCCGGCCTCGAGGCGATCGACGAGATCACCATGGTCGCCGTGCCCGACCTGATGAGCGCGCATCGGCGCGGCGACCTGGACGCCGAGGGGGTCAAGACCGTTCAGCTCGCGGTGATTTCGCACTGCGAGCAGATGGGTGACCGGGTCGCGATCCTGGACCCGCCGCCGGCGCTGAACGCCCAGCGGGTGCGCACCTGGCGCAACGACGACGCCGGCTTCGACTCGCGCTACGCCACCGTGTACTACCCCTGGATCAAGGTCTTCGACCCGGCCACCGGCCGAAACACGCTGGTCCCGCCGAGCGGCCACGTCGCCGGCGTGTGGGCGCGCAGCGACGGCGAACGCGGGGTGCACAAGGCCCCGGCCAACGAGGTCATCCGCGGCGCGGTGGACCTGGAGATCCGACTGGCCAAGGGCGAACAGGACCTGCTCAATCCGATCGGCGTCAACTGCATTCGGGCCTTCCCCGGGCGCGGCATCCGGATCTGGGGCGCGCGGACCCTGTCCTCGGACCCGGCCTGGCGCTACCTGAACGTCCGCAGGTTGTTCAACTACCTGGAGGAGTCGATCCTGCTCGGCACCCAGTGGGTGGTGTTCGAGCCGAACGACGACCGGTTGTGGTCGAGCATCCGGCGCAACGTCACCGCGTTCCTCACCGAGGAGTGGCGCCGGGGCGCGCTGTTCGGCCGCACGGCGGAGGAAGCGTTCTACGTCAGGTGCGACCGGCAGAACAACCCGCAGGAGTCGATCGACCTCGGCCGGGTGGTCTGCGAGATCGGCGTCGCGCCGGTGAAACCGGCCGAGTTCGTGGTGTTCCGGCTCGCCCAGTTCTCCGACAGCACGAGCCTCGTCGACGAGTGACCCGCAGGATCCCGACCCGACCCCGACCCGACCGAACCGTCTGATCCGTCCGAACCGTCCGACCCGGAAAAGGTGACACATAGTCATGGCAGAGGGCGACGCTCTTTCCACCCACGTCTTCGGCGTGCAACTGGGCGGCTATCTCGTCGAATCCATCCAGGAGATCAGCGGGATGACCGTCGAGGAGGAGGTCGTCGAGGTCCGCCAGGTGACCTCGGACGGCAAGCAGATCATCCGCAAGCAGCCGGGCGCCCGACAGGCGGGCGAGGTGACGATCACGCGCGGTCTCGACAAGAGCAGCGAATTCACCACGTGGATCAAGGAGACGCTGAACAAGGGCGCCGTCGACACCGCGCGACAGAACCTCACCATCGAGATCAAGGACTCCAAGGGCGAGACGGTCCGCCGCATCCAGTTGATGCAGGGCTGGGCCAGCAAGTGGGAGGGCCCGTCGCTCAAGGCCGGCGAATCCAGCGCCGCCACCGAAACGGTGACCATCACGTTCGAAGAGATCGTGGTCGAGTGAGGCGCAGAACGGTCACGGCGGGTGGCTTCGACGAGGCTCTCGACGCCGCCGCGCCCGGGGTGGGTGAGGGCGCGCCGGGGGCGCCGCCGGCGCCCCAACGGCAGGAGTTGCGGACCGAGTTCGAGTTCGAGCTGCCGCGCGGCTACGTCGACGACGAGGGCACCCTGCACCGGCGCGGCTCGATGCGGCTGGCCACCGCGCGGGACGAGTTGCGCCCGCAGATCGACCTGCGGGTGAAGGAGAACCCGGCGTACCTGAGCGTGGTGCTGCTGAGCCAGGTGATCACCCGACTGGGCACCGTCACCGACGTACACGCGGGGGTGGTCGAGCGGATGTATGCCACGGATGTGGCCTTCCTTCAGGACTTCTATCGGCGGATCAACAGCGAAGGGCACACGCACGCGGCGGTGACCTGCCCGCTGTGCCACGGCTCGTTCGAGGTGGATCTCTCGGGTGGGCGCCTGGGGGAATCGTGACGTACGCGCTTCCCCGGCTGCGGGAGGAGATCGCGTACGTCGCCTACCACTTCCATTGGCAGCGGGACCACATTCTCGACCTCACCCACGCCGAACGCCGGGAGTGGGTACGGGAGATCGCGCGGATCAACACCCGCGTCAACGAAGGCGGGTGATCGTGTGGGGTTCGGCGACCTGTTCCGGCGCAAAGCACGCACGGCGCGCACAGCGCGCACAGCGCTGCGCGCGGAGGTGGCGGCCCCGGGTCCGGCTTCGGCTTCGGCTTCGGCCTCCGTGTCCCCGGAGCGGGCCGAGGCGTCCGGTGCCGACGACTGGGACGGTGGCTGGCGGCGGGTCGCCCCGCCGGTGGTGACCGTGGCCCGCTCGTCGATCGCGGTGAGCGACGGGTTGCGCTTCCGCTCGGGCCTCGCCGCGTGGCAGAACCCGTCGTTCGGCGGCGAATTGGGCCATGCGGTATTGCCGTCGGCGCCGGTGGGCGTGCTCCACGGGGTGGCCCGGCCGACCGCGCCGACGGAGTCGACCGGGTCGACGTCGGCTGGTGGTCCGCTGCTGCTGCCGGTGGTCCGGCCGGAGGCGGAGCCGGGGTGGGCCGACACGGACACGCGAGGTGCGGGGTCGGGTGGGCCGGGAGCACGTACGGCTGCGTCCGGGGCGGGATCGCCACCACGGAGCGGCCCGACCTCGCGCGGGTCGGGATCGCCGGTACAGCGCAGGACGGGTAGGCGCGCACCGGGTTCGGGTGGGAGGACGGGCTCGGCCGGATCCGGGGCCGGAACGCCGGTGCGGCGCCGGAGCGGTACGGGCACACCGACGACCGGCACGGCCGAGCCCGGGACCGGGACCGGAACGCCCCTACAGCGCAGGCCCGGTACGGGCACCCCAATCTCGCGAGGGTCGGGCGAGGCTACGGACTCGGCCGAGACCGGGTCCGGAACGCCCGTACAACGCACGCCCGCTACGGGCACCCCAACCTCGCGAGGGTCGGGCGAGGCTACGGACTCGGCCGAGACCGGGACCGGAACGCCCCTACAGCGCAGGCCGGATACGGACACGCCGACGGTCTCGCGAGGGTCGGGTGGGACTGCCGGTTCGGCCGCGCCCGGGACCGGAATGCCCGTACGGCGCGCTACCAGTACGGACGCGCCCATGGCGTCGCCAGGGTCGAGTGGGGCAACCGGCGCGGGCGGGCCCGGGGCCGGGATGCCGGTGCAGCGCCGGACCACTACGGGCACGCCAAAAGGCTCGCGGGGATCGGATGGGACGACCGGCACGGCACGGCACGGCCCGGGAACGCCCGTGCGGCGCGAGCCGGTCACAGGCGCGCGGGGATCGGCCGGTGGAGCCTCGCGAGGGGCGACCGGAACGACCGGGCCCGGCACTGGATCGCCGGTGCAGCGACAGATCCGTCGGGACGCGCCGGGGTCGGGTGCTGGGACTTCGACGCGGTCGGGTGGAGGCGCCGATGGGCCTGTTCGGCCCCGAACCGGCATGGGTGTGCCGGGATCGCATGCCGGGGCCCCGCGCGGATCGGATGGGCCCGCTGGGCCCGCTGGGCAATCTCCCAGGCAACCCCGCACCGACACGGACCCGACGGGGGCCGCCGGCGCGGCTGTCCTCGGCACCGAACCGCCACCGGTGCAGCGGCTTCTCGGCGACGCGGTGACGCCACCGACGACGATCGGGGCGGCGGACGCGGACCCGCCGGGCACACAACTCGCCGCCGTACGTCCGCATCGGGTTCGGCCGACGCTGGTCGTCGCGCGGCGACCCACGATGGTCCTGCGGCGATTGGCGGCTGTGCCGGCGCCGGCAGGCAACACCCCTGTGGCCGAGGCGGCAACGAGCCCTTCGGGGACTCCGGACGGTGGACCGGCCACACCCGGAAGCGCCGACAACAGGCATCGCGCGCCCCGCCCACCGGAGCGCGACACGGCGCAACGACCCGAGACGGTACGACCGGCCCTGGGCGAACCACTACGCGAACTGCCCGCTGATGCCTCGCCGTTGCATCCCACGGTGGCACCGATCGGTCCCGGTTCGAACGGGACCGTGATGCCCGTCGTGCAGCGCCAGGTGTCCCCCGAGGCCCCGTCGCCGATGCAGCATTCCCGTCAGTTGCCACCAAGACCGGAGGCAGTAGCATCGGGGCCGCCGCCGATGCCCGCCTCACCTGCCCACACGGACGGCCGGGGGGACGTACCCCGGCCCCGGCCCCGGATCCGCAAGGGAATCGGCGCTCCGCTCCCCGCACTTCCGGCCTCGGCCATCCCCGGGCCCACTCCGCTCCCGGGCACCGACCGCCCCGTCCAGGGCCCGGTGGCGGCGGAGCAAGCACGAGCTGCCGTACCGAAATCGGCACCGACCCAGGCGAGCGCGCCACCCCCGATGCCCGTCGTACGCGCAACCGCCACCCCGTCGTCCCCGACCGGCCGGCGCACCGCGTCGATCGGACCAACAGGCCCGGACGCGTCGGCCGGAGGCAACCTCACGGCTTCATCCGCCCCGCCACGACTCGCCACGGCGGTCGCCCGCCGGATCCCCTCGCCGCACCGATCCACCTCGCCGGTCGCCATCCAGCGCTCCCGGTCACTGCTGGCCGGCCGCCCCCTGAGCATCAACACCGGTTCAGGCGAAGGCTTTTCGGCCCCACTCCCGGCTCCCGATTCGGCCCGGCCCGTGGTACCGGTCGTGTGGCGGCGCGACGCCGACAGCGTACGTACCGCCGTCGAACCGACACCGGAGCCGCGACAAAACGACGAGGCCACGAAGGCAATTCCCAGCGCAGCCCCCCTGCGCCGAAGCCTGACGCCACGGACGCCCGCCATGCCATCGACCAAGAGCGCATCGGCCACCACCAGCCCCCAGCGCACGACAACCACCGGCCCGGCAACGCCACCTCGCCCGGTCCAACGCGCCACCAACACGGCCACGACCAAGATGAGTTCGCCGCGCCCCCGCACGCCGGCAGCCCACACCCCCGTCCCCGTCGTCCGCCCCCACCCACCAGCCTCCACACCCCCGGCGGCCCCCGCCGCCTCGATCCAACGCTCCCCCATGCCGATAGCCCGCGACGTCGCCCCGCCACTCGCGGCCGGCCCATCGGCACCCCCGATCACCGAGCCCCGACACCTACCGGTCCGCGTCACCCAACGCGCCCCCTCCCCCAACACCCCACCCCCACCGCCACCGCCAACCACCCCCACACCCGTGCAACGGCGAGCCGCCACCCTCGGCCCCACCAACACCCCGCCAACCCCATCCCCCGCCCAACCCCCGGCCGCGCCGGCCAAGCCCGCCCCGAACAGCACCAAGTCCGCCGCGCAACCCGCGACCCCCCACGCGCCGACCCCGCCCCCCGAACTCGACATCGAGGATCTGGCCAGGCGGCTGCTCGACCCGGTGAGTCGACTGCTGCGTGCCGATCTGCGCCGGGGCCGGGAGCGCGCCGGCCGCCCCTACGACGGCCGACGCTGACCGTGGGCCCGCAAGGAAAGCGAGCGGAAAGGCAATGGAGAGCAACGGATGACGACCACCAACATCTTCGCGACCAGCGTGTTCTTCAAGCTCGTCATCGGCGGCAACGACCTGGGGGCGTTCCATACCTGCTCGGGTCTGGGCGCCGAGGTGGAGCTGGAGCAGTACGCCGAGGGCGGCAACAACGGCTTCGCGTGGCAGTTGCCCGGCCGGATCACCTGGACCAACATCACGCTGACCCGACCGGTCACCGCCGACACGAGCAAGATCGCCCGCTGGCTCAACGAGATCATCCAGCGGGTGGAGCCCAAGGACGGCGAGATCGTCGCCCTGCGGCCGGATCTGGGTCGCATCATCGGCTGGCAGGTGCAGGGCATCGTGCCGGTCCGCTGGCAGGGGCCGTCCTTCGATCCGGCCAACTCGGAGGCGGCCGTCGAGACGTTGGAGATCGCCCACGCGGGCCTGCTCCCGTCCTGAGCGCCGGCGACATCCCGACCCACTCGACAACGAACACCCCGGAGGGAGGGAACCCGTGTCATCCGTCGCCCGTACCAGCCGGGCCCGCGCCCAGCTGACCATCATGGAGCCGCCGGCGTCGGTCGGTGCCCGGCCGGGCGGCCGGATCGCCCAGGTCACGTTGCAGTTCAATCCCGCCCGGCTGTCCCTGACCAAGAGCACCGAGTGGCGGCGCACCCCGTCCCGGATGGCCGAGCAGTCCGCGCTGCCGGAGTTCGTCGGCAGCGGGCCGCGTTCGTTGTCCCTGGAGGTGTTCCTGGACGGGACGGCCAACCACGACGATTCGGTGGAGAAGGCGGTGGAGCAGCTGATGTTGGCCTGTGTGCCGACGCCGAGCAGTCTGGCGGCCAAGCGGCCCGCGAGTCCGTGGGTGCGGTTCGACTGGGGTACGGCGAAGACCACGTCGTTCGACGGGGTGTTGTCCAATTTTGCGGTGTCGTACACGCTGTTCGACGTCGACGGCAAGCCGTTGCGGGCCACCTGCTCGTTGTCCATCGAGGAGGCCGGTGCCGAACCGGCCGGGCAGAATCCCACCTCGGGTTCGCGCGAGGCGCGCCGAACCCATCGGGTGGTGGCCGGGGACAGTCTGGCGCTGCTCGCCTGGCGTGAGTACGGCGATGCCACGTCGTGGCGCACGATCGCGGAGGCCAACGACATCGACGATCCGATGGTGCTCGCTCCGGGTACGGAACTGATCGTGCCCGCCGTGGGCGAGTCGGCGCGTGGGGAGGTCGGATGAGCGGCTACGACGGCGGGGGCCGGTCGTTCGCGGCCGATCCGATCGTGGAGGCGCCGGGCGAGTTGCCGCCCGCGTGGGTGGCGCAGTTGGTGGGTTGTGTGGTCGACGAGAGTGTCAATCTGCCGGACAGTGCGGTGTTGACCTACCGCGATCCGAATCACGAGTTGCTCACCGCGACCGGGATCGGCATCGGCACGCCGCTGAAGATCTCGGTGGTGACGGTACGCGGGCATACCCGCGAGCGGTTGTTCACCGGCGAGGTGACCGCCGTCGAGTTGGACACCGACACGACGGGTTCCTTCACCGTGTTGCGCGCGTATTCGAAGGCACATCGCCTGCAACGCGGGCGGCGGGTGGTGGCGTTCCGCAACATGCGGACGGCGGACATCGTGCGCAAGGTGGCCGCCGGGGCCGGGTTGACCTGCGGGCGGATCGAGGCACCCTCGATCACATACCGGCAGTTGACCCAGGCCAATGTCTCGGACTGGGAGTTTCTGCAGTACCTCGCGGGTGAGAGCGGCGCATTGGTGCGAGTGGACGACCAGGGACAGTTGGAGTTCGTCCCGGCCAAGCCCGCCGCGTCGGCGCCGCCGCCGTCCACGTCGGCCGATCGTAGTCCGGTGGTGTTGGAATACGGTCGTAATCTGCTGGCTCTGCGGGCCGTGTTGACCGGGGCGGACGCGGCGGGCACGGTCGAGGTGCGCGGCTGGAATGTCACCACCAAGTCCCCACTGGTGGCCCGGAGTCCGTCCGTGACGAGCAGGACGGTGGTGCCGGGGATGAGTCCGCAGGTGGTCGGGCGGGTGTTCGGCGCGGCCACCCGAAAGACGATCGCGGACACCCCGTACCGCACCCAGGCGGAGACCAGGGCGGTGGCGAGCGCGGCGGCGGCGTCGGTGAGTTCGGGCTTCGGGGAGATCGAGGCGGTCGCCGAGGGCAATCCCAAGTTGCGCGCCGGGGAGCCGGTGACGCTGGGCAATGTCGGTCCCGCGTTCTCCGGGCGCTACACGGCGACCGCGGCCCAGCATGTCCTGGAGCCGCACGGCGGCTACCGGACGACGGTCGTGGTCAGTGCGGCCTCGGATCGTTCGCTCGCGGGTCTCGCCGCCGGGGGCAATGCGCCGGCGCGTGGTCCGCGAATGCCGGGGCTGGCCATCGGCATCGTCACCGACGTGCGCGAGGAGGGCCGGTCGCAACGCGGTTGGGTGCGGCTGAAGTTCCCGTGGTTGGACGACACCTATGTCAGCGATTGGGTGCGTACCGTGCAGTGGGGTGGTCGCGGTGGTGGTGGGGTATTCGGTCCCGAAGTCAACGACGAGGTGCTGGTCGGGTTCGAACAGGGGCTGCTGGACTGCCCGTACGTGCTGGGCGGGTTGTACAACGGGGTCGATCAGCCCTCGCCGCACGATGTGCCGCTGATCGACAAGACCAGCGGGAAGGTCAACCGCCGTTCGTTGGTGTCGCGTTCGGGGCATCGGCTGGAACTGCTGGATACCGCGCGCGGTTTGTCCGGGGTGCGGCTGGCCAGTGGTGATCGGCGGTTGGAGGTGCGGTTGAACGAGCGGGCGAACCGGATCGAGTTGCGGGTGTACCAGGCGGCCGGTGCCGGTGTGGCGAGTTCCGTGACGTTGTCCCCCACCGGGATCACCCTCGACGCGGGCACCGGTGACGTGACCATCAAGGGCCGTTCGGTCAACGTCAGCGGGACGACGGACGTCACCGTCGACGGCGGCCTGCTCGGCGTGTTGAAGGCCCGGCTGATCCGGATCAACTGACCGGAGTGCCAAGGCAGTTGTCCCCTTCCATCGAGTCAAGGAGCAGCGACGATGCCTCCCGCAGCCCGTACCGGCGACGCCACCGAACACGGCGGCCTGCTGGGCACCCCGCCACCGGGTGCCGCGGTCGCCGTCGCCACCGTGTTGATCGGCGCCCGGCCGGCCGCGGTCACCGGAAGCCTGCATGTGTGCCCGGCGCACCCGGAGTTGGGGCCGGCCAACGTGGTGCTGCCGAGCCCGGGCGCGGTGGCGGCCGGCGTGGTGCTGATCGGCGGGCTGCCCGCGGCGCGGGTGGGCGACAACACCGCGTGTGGTGCGAAGGTCGTGCTCGGCGCGCCGAACGTGCTGATCGGGGGGCTGCTGTGAGTGGGCGCTTCATCGGGCGTGGTTGGGGGTTCCCGTTGCGGGTGGGTCCGACAGGTGGGATCGGCATGGTCGAGCGGGATCGGGAGATCGAGGAGGCGATCCGGCTGGTACTCGGCACCGCGCCGGGTGAGCGGCCGATGCGGCCGGAGTTCGGCTGCGGGATCCACGACTACGTCTTCGCGACGGGCGACGGGGCCACCGCCGGGCGGATCGCGCACGAGACGCGGGTCGCGCTGGAGCGCTGGGAGCCGCGGATCGAGGTGACCGATGTGCTGATCGCGCTGGACTCGATCGACGAGGGCACGCTCTACATCGACGTGCGCTACCTGGTGCGGGCCACCAACGATGTACGCAACCTGGTCTTCCCGTTCTATACGATCCCGTCCGCGGCGGGTTCCCGGGACGCAGGAGTGAGCTGATGGCACTGCCCTCGCCCAATCTCGACGACCGGCGCTTCCAACAACTCGTCGACGAGGCCAAGCGCTACGTCCAGCAGCGTGCGCCGGAGTGGACCGACCACAACGTGTCGGATCCGGGGGTCACCCTGATCGAGACGTTCGCGTACATGATCGACCAGCTGCTGTATCGGCTGAATCGGGTGCCGGAGAAGAACTACGCGGCGTTCCTGGACCTGCTCGGGATCACCCTGTTCCCGCCGGCCGCGGCGACCGCCGAGGTCGATTTCTGGTTGTCCGCACCGCAACCGGAGACGGTGTTCCTGGGCGCGGGCACCGAGGTGGCCACCGCCGGCAGCGAGACGCGCGAGGCGGTGGTGTTCTCGACCGTCGCGGATCTGCCGATCGTGCCCAGTGCGTTGGTCCGGCTGGTGACGGCGCCGATGTCGGGGGGTCAGAGCGATCGCACCGCGTTGCTCGCCGCCGGTACGGACATCCCGTGCTTCCAGGCTCGGCCGGTCCCCGGGGACGCGATGTTGTTCGGGCTGCCGACCGCCGTACCTCGGTGCATCGTCGCGGTGCGCCTGGACAGTCGGGTGGAGGGTGTGGGGGTGGATCCTCGGCAACCACCGCTGGTGTGGGAGGCGTGGGACGGGGCGCGGTGGTTGGACTGCGAGGTGGGCACGGACAGTACGGGTGGGCTGAACCGGCCCGGCGAGGTGATCGTGTTCGTGCCGGGCGGGCATACCGCGTCGGTGGTCGCCGGTACGCGGGCCGGGTGGTTGCGCTGTCGGGTGGTCGCGCCGGTGGCGGGGCAGCCGTTCTACGCCGAGTCGCCGACCATCCGCGAGGCGGAGGTGTTCACCGTCGGTGCCACCGCGACGGTCGAGCACGCCGAGGCGGTGTCGGATGTGCTGCTCGGTGTCTCCGAAGGGGTCGCCGGGCAGCGCTTCGTGGTGAGCCGGGCGCCGTTGTTGCTCGACGGTGAGCCGCCGGTGGTCGAGGAGTCGTCGGCGGAGGGGTGGCGGACCTGGACGGCAGTGGAGCACTTCGGCGCGTCCTCGCCGGTGGACCGGCATGTCCGCGTCGACGCCACCTCCGGCGAGTTCGCCTTCCCGCCGGCGGTCCGGGAGCCGGACGGGACGATGCGCAACTACGGCGCGGTACCGGCCAAGGGCGCGCATCTGCGCGTCCCGCGCTACCGCACCGGTGGCGGCACGGCCGGGAACGTCGCGCGCGGGACGATCCGGGTGTTGCGCAGTTCGGTGCCGTACGTGGCCGACGTGGACAACCGCGAGGCGGCGCACGGCGGGGTGGACGGCGAGACGGTGGACAACGCCAAGCTGCGGGCGCCGAATGTGCTGCGCGTACAGGAACGGGCGGTCACCGCCGAGGACTACGAGATCATCGCGCGCCAGGCCGCGCCGTCGGTACGGCGGGTGCGGTGCCTGCCGATGGTGGCCGGCGAAGGTGGCGCGGTCCGGGTCCTGGTGGTGCCGGACGCGGTGGCGGACGAGGGGGATCGGCTGCGCTTCGAGCAGTTGATCCCCTCCGATCGAGTCCTGGCCGCGATCGCCGAGCGGCTGGACGAGCGCCGCCTGGTGGGCACCCGGCTGGTCGTGGAACCACCGGCGTATCAGGGCGTCACGGTGGTCGCCCGGCTGGTCGCGACGACGGCCGGCGAGGTGGACCGGGTGCGCGAGGACGCGCTCGACGCGCTGTACCGCCGGGTGAATCCGCTGCGCGGTGGGGTCGACGGCACGGGGTGGCCGTTCGGGCGGCCCGTGCAGTACGGGGAGGTGTTCGCCGTATTGCAGGCGGTGGTGGGCGCCGGACTGGTCGAGGAGGTGCGGTTGTTCCCGGCGGATCCGATCACCGGGCGGCGCGGCGCACCGGTCGAGCGGATCGAGGTGGCGCGCAACGCGCTGGTGTTCTCCTACCGGCACCAGGTGGTGGTCACCGCGCGCGACGGGGACGGTGCCGGATGAGCCGGGCCGCCGTACCGGGGCTTGCCACCCGCCACCCGATCGGCGAACTGCTGCCCGCGCTGTACGCGGACGACGACCTGGCCCAGCGGTTCACCGCAGGTCTCGACACCGTCCTTGCCCCGGTGTTCGCCACGCTGGACAACCTGCCGGCCTACTTCGACCCGGCGCTCGCCCCGGTGGACTTCCTGCCCTGGTTGTCGTCCTGGGTGGGGATCGAGTTCGCCGCCGGGTGGCCCGACGAGCTGCGCCGGGTCGTGCTGGCCCGGGCGATCGACCTGCACCGGCGCCGCGGCACACGACGTGGGCTGATCGAGCGTCTGTGGTTGTGCTGTGGCGTACACGCCGACATCGCCGACGGAGGCGGTGCGACGTGGTCGGCCGCGCCGAACACCGAGCTGCCGGCCGCGCCGTCCGGCGAACTGTACGTCCGGGTCTGGCCGGTGCGCACGCCGGACGTGGACGAGGAACGGGTGCTCGACGTGGTCCGGTCCTCGTGTCCGGTCCACCTCACCTGCCGGGTCGAGATCCTGCCCGGACCGCCCGACGAGAGAGGGGGGTGACCATGCGCTCGTGTCCGGCGTGCGGGGCCGCGAACGCGGAGGACGACGACTTCTGCGGGAACTGCGGGTCGTATCTGGGCTGGTCGCAGGAGGCAGCTGGTGGGGCGCCGGCGCCGAGAGGCGGCGAGGCTGGGGGGCCGGCGGGACGGACGCCCCCGGCCCCGGCGACGCCCCCGGCCCCGGCGACGCCTCCTCCTCCGACGACGCCGGCGACCGGGGGCGCGGCGGACGGTGCGAGCGGGGCGGGCGGTGGGCGCGGGGCCGGCGCGGCGGGCGGTGCGGGCGCGGCCGGCGGCGCGGGCCCGACCGGCGCGGCAGGCGGTACGGGAACTGCCGGCGGTACGGGCCCGGTTGGCGGCGCGGGCCCAGCAAGTGGCGCAGGCGCAGCAGGCGCGTCAGGCAGTACGGGCCCGGCCGGCCCGGCAGGCGGTGCGGGCGCGGCGCCGGCTCGGCCGGTGGCCCCGCCGCCGGAGCCCGCCCGGGAGGCGGCGACTCGGCAGGCGGAACCGGTGCGGTCGGAGCACCCGGCACTGCCGCCGTCGGCACCGCCACCGGTACCGCCGCCCGTACCCCCGATGCCCCCGCGCACGCCGCAGGCACCGGCACCACCACCGCCACCGCCGACCCCCCAAGTACCCCCACCCGCCCCGGAGATCGCCCCCGTGATGCCGGTCCGACCCGCGAGACCGGTGGCGCCGCGGCCCGTGGTGCGACCGGTCGAGGTGAACAACCCGCAGGACGGCCCGCCGTGTCCCGTGTGTGGCACCCCGAACCGGCCGGAGCGCCAGTTCTGTCGCCGCTGTGCGGCCCGGCTGCGGCCGGCCGCATCGGTGGCGCCGCTGCCGTGGTGGCGGACCATCTGGCCGTTTCGCCGTCGGGTGCGTGTCGGGTCCGGTCGGTGGCCGGCGCGGATCGTCGCGGTGCTGGTCGTACTGGCCCTGGTGCTCGCGGCGTTCCTGCTCGTCCCGGTGGCCCGCTCGTTGTTCGAGGACACGAAGGACAAACTCGGGAGCGCGAACCAGGTGACCCCGGCGAACGTCACCGCCAGTGCCGAGGCCCCCGGACATCCGGCGGCTGCGGCGACCGACGGCCTGACCAACGTGTACTGGGGTGCGCCCGCCATCGGGGATTCGCTGATCTGCACATTCGCCACCCCGTTTCGTCTGGTGGGGGTCGTCGTACACACCGGCGTCTCGACCGAGCCGCAGGAGTTCAACCGCGGCGCCCGTCCCACCCTGGCCGATCTGCAGATCACCTCGTCGACCGGCCGGGTGGACACCCGAACCTTGACCTTCGCCGACAAACCGGGCCCACAAACCTTCCGGATGGGTATCAGTGACGTGCTCTCGGTCCGGCTGATCATCCGCGCGGCGGCCGGTCCGGTCGGGGAACAGCCCATCGCGCTCGGCGAGATCGAGTTCTTCAAACGCACCTGAGGGCCGCCGCCGGGACTCCGCCGGGACGCCCCCGGCGGCCACCCGCCCGGACCGCCGGTGATGATAGGACGTGCGCGCAGAGCGCGCGCACGACGAGGGAGTTCACGTGACACAGGCGGCGGCAGTGGCGGCGACCGGCAAACGCGTCTACATCGACAAGCAAAGCCCCGACGCGTACAAGGCGTTGCTCGCGACCGGCGAGGCCGTTCGGGAGGTGGCCGCCGATGCGGGTCTGGAGCGGGCGCTGGTCGAGTTGATCGACATCCGGGTGTCCCAGCTCAACGGCTGCGCGTTCTGCCTGGACCTGCACACTCGGGCCGCCCTGCACGCGGGCGAGACGGCGCAGCGGCTGGGCGTGTTGCCCGCGTGGCGGGACACCGAGTTGTTCACCGCCCGGGAGCGGTCGGCGCTCGCGCTGGCCGAGGCCACCACACATCCGGCGGATGCGGGTGCGCAGGAGCGCGCGTACGCGGGGGCGCGGGCGGTGTTGTCGGAGGCCGAGATTTCGGCGGTGATCTGGGTGGCGATCGCGATGAATGCCTTCAATCGGGTGTCCATCCTGAGCAAGCACCCCGTGCGGCACGTCGTCGCCGCGAGGCCTTCGACCTGATCCGCGGGTGCGGATCACCCGGTGCGGGCGGCACGGTTACCCCAGGTCCCAGGCGTCCGGGTCCGGGGAGGTCTCCTGTTCGGCCCAGATCGTCTTGCCGCTGTGTTCGTACCGGCTTCCCCAGCGTCGGGTGAGTTGGGCGACCAGGAACAGGCCCCGGCCGCCTTCGTCGGTGGTGCGGGCGCGGCGTAGCCGGGGTTGGGTGTTGCCGGGGTCGGAGACCTCGCAGATCAGCACGTCCGGGCCGCGGATCAGGCGCACCGTGACGGGGCCGTGTTCGCCGTAGCGGATGGCGTTGGTGACCAGTTCGCTGACGATGAGTTCGGTGGTGAACACGAGGTGTTCCAGGCCCCAGGCGGCGAGTTGCCCGCTGCTGAGTTCGCGGGCGTGGGCCACGTGTGCCGGGTCGGCGGGCAACTCCCAGCGCACGCTGTCCTGCTCGGGCAGTGGGCGGACCCGGGCCAGGAGGAGTGTGGTGTCGTCGTCGCGCGGTCCGGTCGTGGCGGTGTCGAGCAGTTCGCGGCCGATCTTGTCCAGGTCGCGGTGTGCGGTGTCGGTCTGTTCGAGGCGGGCGAGGAGGTGTCGCAGGCCGGCTTCGAGGTCGTGGTCGGGTCCGGCGACCAGGCCGTCGCTGTAGAGGAGCAGGACGCTGCCGGGCGCGAGGTCGACCTCGGCGATCTCGAAGGGCATGCCGCCGACCCCGAGGGGTGGTCCGGCCTCCAGTTCGACGAACCGGGCGTGTCCGTCGGGTCCGACCACGGCGGGCGGCGGGTGCCCGGCGGAGGCCATTCGGCAGCGGCCGGTGACCGGGTCGTATTCGGCGTACAGGCAGGTCGCGCCGATCGCGGCGGCGGTGCCGCCGGAGCGGTTGGGGAAACGTTGGACCAGGTCGTCCACGTGGGTCAGCAGTTCGTCCGGCGGCAGGTCCATGTCGGCGAGGGCTTGGACGGCGGTGCGCAGTCGGCCCATCGTCGCGCTGGCCTGGAGGCCGTGGCCGGTGACGTCGCCGACGACGAAGGCCAGGCGGAGCGAGGACAGCGGGATCAGGTCGTACCAGTCGCCGCCGATGCCGGCCGAGGAGGCCGTCGGCAGGTAGGCCGCGAAGGTCTCGGCGGCGGGTTCGTCGTTGCCGGCCTCGGGGAGCAGGCTGTGTTGCAGGGCGAGTGCGACCTTACGTTCGCGGGTGTAGCGGCGGGCGTTGTCCACGCTCAGTGCGGCGCGCGAGACGATCTCCTCGACCAGGCGGGCGTCGTTCTCGTCGAAGGGGTCGGGCCGCTCGGTGCGCCACAGTTGCACGCTGCCGAGTACGTGGCCGCGCGCGAACAGCGGTACGGCCAGCAGGCTGTGCGCGTTTTCCGGCACGGTGGCGTCGGCGGGGAGCGGGTCGAGGTGGGGGATCAGCAGGGTGGCGCCGGTCTCCATGGCCCGGACCGAGGGGAGGTCGGGTGGGACGGGCGGCCGTTCGCCGACCTGGATCAGTGCCTCGGGCCAGGCGTCGCCGGTGTGGGCGACTCCGGCGCGGATGTCGGGGGTGTAGCCGGTGGCGGGGTCGGTCGCGGGTTCGTCGCCGGCCAGGACCGCCTCGGCGAGGTGTACGGCGACCAGGTCGGCCAGTCGTGGGGCGAGCAGGTCGGCGAGTTGTTGTGCGGTCTCGGCGACGTCGAGGGAGGCGCCGATGGTCTCGGCGGCTTCGCGGACGACCTCGAAGCGGGATTCGGCGCGGACCAGTTCGGTGGTGTCGGTCACGGTGACGAGCAGGCCGAGGGCGGGTCCGGTGCGGGGTTCGACGCGCAGGATGCCGAGGGTGAGGTGTAGCAGGGTGCCGTCGGCGGCGCGGGCGGGGACCAGGGGCCATCTGCGCAGTGGGGGTTGCGTCGGGGACAGTGCGCGGCCGAGGGCGGGCACCAGGTGGTCGAGGCCGAGGCCGGTGAAGACGGCGGCCAGGTCGTCGCCTCGGTCGATCGGGGTGCGCGGGAAGTGTTCGGCGGTCGCGTTGGTGGCGATGACCCGCAGGTCGGGGTCCACGGCCGCGAGCAGTACCGCCTCCTGGTGGAAGACGGCGTGTGCGAGTGGCCCCGTCCACTCCGCGGGCAGCTCGAAGGCGGGGGCACCGGGACCGTCTTCCGCCACGCTTGGATCCTTCCGGGACCGTCGGGTCGATTTGCCCAGTATCTCCCATTAGGCGCGACATTCGGCGGTGAAATCGCCGGTCGGTCCGACGAGGTTCGCGACGGTGGCTCGAGGACACGCCCTACGGCGCGGACCGGGTCGCGCCGGGTTCCGCGCTCGGCGCATCCCGGGTCGGCGCGCCGGACTGGGGGTTCATCAACCGCAGTTGCAACGTGATCGCGAACCGCGCCGCCGGGTCCTGGAGGTCGATCCGGCCGACCTCGGCCATCCGCCGCATCCGGTAGCGGAACGTGTTGGCGTGCACGAACATGCTCGCCGACGCGGAGGCTACGTCGCCGAAGGCGTCCAGCCAGGCCCGCAGCGTCTCGACCAGGTTGGTGTTGTGCTTGGTGTCGTAGGCGACCAGGCGGGCGAGCGGTCCGGCGAATTCGTCGCCGTTGGCCGCGGCGAGGTCGCGGATCTCCAGGAGCAGGGCGTCGATGTAGACGTCGGCGATCGCGGCGACCCGTCGATTCGCCTGGCCGCTCGACAGTACGCGCAGCGCGCGGTCCGCGTTCGTCCGCGAGCGGCGCAGCGCGGCGGGTTCGTGCGCGATCGAGCCGATGCCGATCAGCGCCTTGACCCGATCGCCGGTACGTTCCAGGAAGTTCGTGGCGATCTGTACCGCGCGCTCGCAGCCTGCGGTCGGGTCGCCCGGCGCGGGCAGGACGGCGTAGGCGATGTCGCCGAGGAGGGCGACGGCCGAGCGCGGTTGCACGGCGTTGAGGTGGATCGCGAACGCCGCGGTCAACCGTTGGTGTTCGGCGGTGAGTTGGGTGTGGTCCGCACCGGGCGCCGGGGCCAGGCCCAGGGCGAGGACCACCGTGGGCTCGCGCACCAGGCCCAGCCGGGCGAGCGCGTCGGCCGTACCGGGGCCACCCTCCAGCACGGTGGTGACCAGGTCCGCACGCAGCCGGTGCTCGGCGTCGGCGCCGGCCCGGTGGCGCAGCAGGTGGAGCGCCACCAGCTTCGACGCCTCGCGGAAGGCCTCGGTGCGTTCCGGGCTGAGCGGTTGTGCCACGGCGGCCCAGATCGAGCCGAGGATCTCGTCGCCGGCCCGGACCACGATCGCCACGCGCGCAAGCGCCGTCTCGCCCTCGTCGAGGGTCGCGGGGGCGATGAACACCGGCTCCCGGCTGCGGTACAACTCCTTGAAGACGCCGCGGCCTTCGAGGATGCGCAGGTATGCGTCGGGGACGCGGCGGGCCAGGATGGTGGCCACCCGGGAGGGGTCGGCCTCGTCCTGTCGGCCGGAGAAGGCGAGGATGTGCGAGCGCCGGTCCTCGATGGTGATCGGTGCGTCGAGGAGGGTGGCCACGGCGTTGGCGAGGGCGAACAGGTCGCCCGAGGGCACCCCGCCCAGGGTCTGCGTCCCGGCGTCACCGATGTCGCCTTCGGTGAGCAACGTGCGCAACATGGCCGCGAGTTGGGCCCAGGAGGCGCCCCGGGTCAGGGCAAACAGCGCCACCCCGGTCCGGGCGGCGATGCTCGCCACGTCCGGGTCGGGCTCGACGGGTCCGCGGACGATCAGCGCGGCGGCGTCGTGGCCGCCGAGGGTGTGCAGCAGCCGGCCGATCTCGGCGGGACCGTGTACGGCGGGGCCGAGCACCACGGCGTGCGGCGGGTAGTGCGGTTCGTCGTGCGGATCGTGGATGACCACGCCGCCGATCTCCTCGGCGGTGTCCGCGTCGCCGTGGATCAGGTCGAGGAGGGTGGGGCCGAAGTCCTCGAGTACCCGGCCCAGGCTGCGGCGGGGGTGGGTCGTCACGTGGGGGTCACCTCTGTGCGGCGGAACCGACTCGGTCCTCCCGAGTTCGTACGCGAGGGACCAGAATAGGCACAGGCGCGGCAACCCGGGTCGCGGTCTCGACGGCGACGGTCCGTCGGACCGCCGGGTGCCGCCGCCGATCGGATCTGTCGCCTATCGACGAGGAGTGTGTCGCCATGCGTTGGCGAATCCGGCCGCCCGCCCGGAGAGTCCGGGAGCCCGGGCGGCGGTTCCGAGAGGAACGAGATGTCGCGTACGGACCGGACCAAGCCGTTGTGGGTGCGCTCCGCCGAGCATGACCCCCGGCCGGTCCACGACCACCGCCACGGGGAGTGCGACCTGCCGCCGCGCCCGACGGGCGAGGAGCCGGACACCCGGTGCCGGTGGGCGCACCCCGGCCTGCTGCTGTTCGGCCACACCTGCTGCTCGGGCTGCACGGTGCGCTCGTGTGCCGGGGAACGCCGGGGGGCGGCCCGGGTCGCCAACCGCAAGGAGCGTTACGCCGCCCGTCGCGAGGCGCGTCGTGCGCGCTTCGCCGACCGGGTCGCCGTCGGGGCGGACGGCGACTGATCCGGCGGTCGCGCCGCCGCTCAGTGCGGCGCGGTCGAGGGGTTGAGCACGGCCTGGAGCAGGCGGCCGGACATCGCGGTGGGTCGGCCCCAGTCCAGGGTGGTGTTGGAGACCGAGAAGACGCCGCGGACGGAGAGGTCGCGGGTGGCGAAGACGCCGCTCGCGTACCCCTCGTCGTGGCCGCTCTTGCCCCACAACACCCGGCCGTCGGGCAGCGGGGTGGACATCAGGCCGGCGGCGTAGCAGGCCGGGCCGGGCTTGCCGGTGACGTTGCAGCCGGCGGGGTTGGTGTAGGGGACGACGTTGCCGGCGGCGTCCCGGGGCAGGGTGAACATCTCCTCCAGTTGGGCGGCGGGCAGCAGTCGGCCGCGGAACAGGGCGGTGATGAAGCGGTCCAGGTCGGCCGGGGTGGAGATGATGTTGGACGGGTCGCCGCCCTGCTCGCTGACGTCGACCAACTCGCCCTCGCCGTCGGTGAGATAGCCGTGCAGGTAGGGGCGCGGCATCCTCGGGTCGTCCTCGGGCACCGAGGTCTGGTTCAGCCGCAGCGGGTCCAGGATGCGGTCGGTGACCTCGTACTTCACCGAGTGTCCGGTGGTCTTCTCGATCAGTTTGCCGCCGATCCGGAAGCCGAGCGAGTTGTACTCCTGCCTGGTGCCGGGGGCGAAGTGCGGTCCGGGCCACGGGCGATCGGCCGGCCGCAGGGTGCCCTCGACGATCTGGTCGAAGGTGCGGTATCGGTAGCGGTCGGCGATCCGTTCGTCGACGGAGCGCGCGGGCGCGCCCTCGTCGACGTCCGGGAGGCCGCTGGTGTAGTTGATCAACTGCCGTACGGTGATCGGTTGGAAGGTGTCGGGCAGCAGGCCCGGCAGGTAGTCCTGGACGGTCCGGTCCAGGTCGAGCCGGCCCTCGGCGACCAGTTGCAGGATGACGGTCGTCTCGAAGGCCTTGGCGATGCTGCCGGCGTGGAAGTGGGCGTTCTTCGGGATCTGCCGGCCGGTCTTGGCGTCGACGGTGGAGCCCTGCCACAACCGGCCGGGCTCGCCGACCCGGGCGATCGCGCCGGCGGAGCCGTCGCCGGCCTGGGTCTCGATGGCGGCCTGTAGGGCGTCCGGGTCCAGTGCCGGGAAGGCGGGGGCGGCGGGGGCGGCCGTGCCGGAGGCCGCGGTGAGGGCCAGCAGGGCACCGCCGACCAGGCCCAGGGTCGCGATGCGGCGGACGAGCGAGTTCATTCGATTCTTCTCCGATGAGCGGTCGAGGGGTCGAGCGGTCGAGCGGTCGACGCAAGCGACGGTCGATGACCCGACCACCCTCCTCGGCCGACGCCCCGGCGGCTATCGGGAACAACCCTGAGCAACCCCCGGCGCTCCCCTGACGGAGCCTCAGGGGAACCCCGACGGAGCCCGAACGGCCTTGGTTACCGGGCGGTTTCAGGCACAGCCGAAACAGCCGGCCGACCCGCGAGGCGCCGAACATGCTGGTGTCCACACCCCAGGAGCGAAGGGATCCCGATGCTCACCACAACCCTGCGGCGCGCCGCATCCGCGGCCGTCGCAGTGGCCGCCGCGACCACCCTGTCCACCCTGACGGCCGCACCGGCACACGCGGACGTCCGCAGCAACTGCCGGGACACCATCTGCTTCGCGGCCGACATCTACGGCCGGAACGTCAAGGACGCCACGGTGTCGACCAACGACGGCCGCCCGGCGAGCCTGCACATCTTCGTCGCGGGCAGGGATTGGCGGAGCCCCGGTCCCGCGACGAGCTTCAGGACGAACATCAACGAGTCCTTCAGTTGGGGCGTCTGGGTCTGCGGCGAAGGCTGGTCCGCCGACGGCCACCTGATCGGCCGCTCCTGCGTCCAGATCTGACGCGCACACACCCACCCCCCGCGATATACCCAAACCCGGGTCGGTGACCACCCGCACCACCCTCGGACCAGGGCCGGGCCGCACCCCATCCGGGGAGGCGCCCGGCCCTGTCCATGCCCCCCGGACTCCCGGCAGGCCGATCTCACCCTCCGATCGGGCGGGTTCGGGTGATGTGGATTCGGGTGACGGTCAGGAGCGGGCCGAGCGGGATCGTGGTGGTGGTCTGGTGTGGGCTCACCGCCAGGGAGTCGGCGCGGATGCGGTCGAGGAGGTGTTCGGCCAGGGGCAGGATCAGGTGTCGGCCGCGGCAGCGTTCGGTGGCGTGCCCGAAGGGGAAGTAGCCCGGGTGGTTGTCCGGGTCCAGGTCGTGCCAGCGCTCGGGGTGGAAGTCGGCCGGGGCGGGCCACAGTTCGGGGTCGCGGTGGCTGAGCAGCGGGAGCACCAGCACGTCGTCGCCCGGCCCGATCCGGCGGTCCAGGGTCGGGAATTCGGGGGATGCCACGCGCATGATGTTCCACGACGGGGGCAGCAGGCGCAGCGTCTCGAGCAGGATGTGCCGGTTCGACGCGTCGGCGTCGAAGGGCGAGCCGAGCCACAGGGCATTGGCGACCAGCGCCGAGGCGCCCAGGCACACCGGCGCCGCGACCCGTCGGTAAAGGCCCAGCGCGTGGCGCCGGTTGGCGGGATCCGCGGCGGCCGACGCGGCGGTCAGCGTCGCCAGGTGGGACACCCCCGCGCGGGGAGTGCGCCCGACCGGGAATATCGCGCTCGTCCGAACCGCGGCCGGGACCAGCGCGGGGGGCGATTCGAGTCGACGATGAGTGAGCAGGCGAAGGCGCCGGGGATCCGCGCCGAATAGCAGCGCACGAAGCCGGGCATGGCCGACGCGCGGCCAACTCCCGGAAAGGTCGACCGAATCGGGGAGCGGATCGCGCAATGCGGCCCGGACGTCCCGCGAGACCGCCTGGAGCGCCTCGGTCGCCTCGGATCGTTCGATGGACCTTCCGTGCAGCGGCTTGAAAGTCGGCCGCTCGAATTCATGGGCGGGTCTGCTGCCGAGCAGTTTGTCGATCAGTTGCGGATCGGCGACCGCGACGGTATCGCCGTCCACCCGAAATACCCGCGCGCCGCCGTCGCGACGATCGCGCAGGAGTTCGTCGATCTGCGGCGCGAAGATCGTCACCCGGGCGCGTCCGGCCGTATCGGAACGACTCATCGATGCCCTCCACGTGACTCCACATGACGTGCGTCCCGCGCCCGGCGGGGCCGAGGTACGGCGGGCTCCACCGGACGCGGGTCCGGACGGTGTCGAGCCGACGCCACCGCGCCGGCTCGACGATCAACCGTTGCCCGAACGTGTGTGGATCAGCTGTACCAGACGTGCCAGGTCGCGGATTTCACGGTCTTCTCGGTCCGGAACCTCTTGGTGAACGCGTTCACGATCTTCGTCACGACAACCTCCTGGTGACTGCGAACGGGTCGGGGCGATAATCCACCGCTACGGAATCCGAAGGTCCGATTCTCGTCGCCAGGAAAGTGAATCGCCGACCGGAAAGAAACGTCAATGTGACGTGGATCACAGATCAACAATTCCACATATCCGCTCCCCCGGACCCGCCCATCCTTTTCCAGCCACCCTTTTATTGCCCCACTTCGCAAGTTACCCACCCGAAACATAAAACCGAAACACAAAAACAACCGTTTGCCGGCCCGGTTCACCGACCGGGCCGGCGGCGCGGCGTGCTCGCTCAGCCGGTGTGCAGGATTCGGAAACGATCGGGGTTCGCCGGATCCCGGTCGACGAGCTGCACCGGCGGCCAGGCCCATGCCATGCCGTGCCGTGCCGTGCCGTGCGAACGCAGCGCACCGGCCCTCGTAAGAGTCTACGAACAGATGGTCCCGGTCCGGCGACGCTTTCATGTCTTCCGCCCCTGACCGACCCCACTCGGTTGGCTGTGTACTCCTCACACGGGTGGCAACCACGACCGGCTGGAGCGCACATCCGGGATCAACCCTTCCCACGAGTTGCGGAGCATCGGCAAACCGCCTGCCGAGCAGGCGAATTCGACCCACTCCGTCCGACCGTCCAGACAGTGGAGGCTTCCCGATGGCCAATCAGACTTCCCCCGCCCGCACCCCGCAGGACCTCGACGAGTCGATCACCGGCGGGATCGGCGACAGTCCGCTGCGCCCGGACGGAACGCTCAAGGTACGCGGGGAGTACGCCTACTCCTCGGACCTGTGGGCCGAGGACATGCTCTGGGGCGCGACCCTGCGCAGCCCGCACCCCTACGCACGCATCGCCTCGATCGACATCGGCCCCGCCCTCGCGCACCCCGGCGTGTACTCCGTGCTGACCCACCGGGACGTCCCCGGCGAGAACATCTACGGCCTCAAGATCGCCGATACGCCGGTGCTCGCCGAGGACGTCGTGCGCTACCAGGGCGAACCGGTCGCCCTCGTCGCCGCCGATCACCCGGAGACGGCCCGGCGCGCGCTGGAGCGGATCGTGGTCGACTACCGGGTGCTCGACCCGATCACCGACCCGGAGCAGGCCGCGCACGACGACACGCTGCCCAGGTTGCACCCCGGGGGCAACGTGGTGCGCCATCAACCGATCATCCGGGGCGATCCGCAGGCCCGGGCCGACGTCGTGGTGTCCGACGTGTACACCCTGGGCATGCAGGACCAGGCGTTCCTCGGGCCGGAATCCGGCTTGGCCATCCCGGCCGAGGACGGTGGCGTCGACCTGTACCTCGCCACCCAGTGGCTGCACGTGGACCAGCGGCAGACGGCGCGGGCGCTCGGACTCCCGGTCGAGAAGGCGCGCTTCACCATGTCCGGTGTCGGCGGCGCCTTCGGTGGCCGCGAGGACCTGTCCATGCAGATCCACTCCTGCATGCTGGCGCTGCGCACCGGCCGGCCGGTGAAGATGGTCTACAACCGCGAGGAGTCCTTCCACGGCCACGTACACCGGCACCCGGCGAAGATGTACTACGAGCACGGTGCGACCAGGGACGGCAAGCTCGTCTACGTCCGGGCGAGGATGTACTTCGACGGCGGCGCGTACGCCTCGAAGACCCCGGTCGTGGTCGGCAACGCCACGTCGTTGGGCGTCGGGCCGTACCAGGTACCCAACGTCCGAATCGAGGGTTGGGGTCTGTACACGAACAACCCGCCGTGCGGCGCGATGCGTGGCCTGGGCGCCGTACAGCCCGCGTTCGCCTACGAGTTGCAGATGGACAAACTCGCCCGGGCGTTGGACATGGACCCGGTGCGGCTGCGCCGGCTCAACGCCATCGCCGAGGGCTCGACCATGCCCACCGGGCAGGTGCTGGACTATCCCGCGCCGGTCGACGAGCTGTTGGAACGGCTCGAAGGCATCCCGTTGCCCCCAGCGGATCGGGCCGAACCACCGGACATCCGGGGCCTGCCGGGTGGTCTGTCCAACACCACGCACGGCGAGGGGGTGGTGCGGGGCGTCGGCTACAGCGTGATCATCAAGAACATCTCCTACGCGGAAGGCGCCGACGACTACTCCACGGCGCGGGTGCGGCTACAGGTCATCGGCGGCGAACCGGTGGCGATGGTGCACACCGCGGCGGCCGAGGTCGGGCAGGGCCTGGTCACCGTGCAGCAGCAGATCGCCCGCAGCGAACTCGGCGTGGCGCGGGTGAACATCCACCCGAACGACACCAACGTCGGTGACGCGGGGTCGAGTTCGGCATCCCGACAGACCTACATCACCGGCGGTGCGGTCCGGAACGCGTGTGCGGCCGTCCGCGAGGTGCTCTTCGACCTGGCCGCCCGGCGGTTCGGCGAGAACCCCGCGGATCTGTCGCTCGCCGGCGGCAAGGTGGTGTCGGCGGCCGGCGGTGTGCTCGGCGATCTCGTCGACATACTCGGCGAGGACGTGATCGAGGAGACCAGGGAGTACCACCACCTGCGGACCTACGAAATGAACCCGGTGAACGGACAAAGCCCGCGGGTGCACGTGCAACACGCCTTCTCCGCACACCGGGCGGTGGTGGACGTGGACACCGAGTTGGGCCTGGTCAAGGTCGTCCGGCTGGACTGCGTGCAGGACGTCGGCAAGGCGATCAACCCGGACGCCGTCGTCGGCCAGATCCACGGTGGTTCCGCCCAGGGGCTCGGCCTTGCCGTGATGGAGGAGATCCAGGTACAGGATGGCCGGATCCGCAACCCGTCGTTCACCGACTACCTGATTCCGACCATCATGGACATGCCGCCGATGGTGGTGGACGTGATCGAACGGGCCGACCCGAACTCGCCGTACGGGGTACGTGGCGTCGGCGAACCGCCCACCATCTCCGCGACCCCGGCGATCGTGAACGCGATCCGCAACGCGACGGGTCTGAACCTCACCCACACCCCGGTTTCACCGGAACACATCTGCGGCGGCGTAGAGCCGCGATGACCCCAAGGCGGCGCCCGTGGGCCCGACTTGACGTCCGCGTCGTCTCCGAACCCTCTCCAAGGGGAGTAACCCATGATCGCGAACACCCAAGAAACGAACAACCTCCAGGAGCTCGAACGCGCCTGGATGCAACAGGCGATCAGGTTGGCCACGGACAGCGTGACGAACGGCGGCGGTCCCTTCGGCGCACTCGTCGCCAAGGCCGGCGAGATCGTCGCGATCGGGCACAACCGGGTCACCGCGACCCTGGACCCGACGGCGCACGCCGAGGTGAGCGCGATGCGGGCCGCCTGCAAGGAACTCGACACCTTCTCGCTCGACGGCTGCGTGCTGATCACCTCGTGCGAGCCGTGTCCGATGTGCCTGTCGTCCGCGCTGTGGGCACGCGTCGACCGGATCGTCTACGCGGCCGATCGACACGATGCCGCGGTGGCCGGTTTCGACGACCGCAAGTTCTACGACCTGTTCGAGCAAAAGCCCAGGTCGATGTGGCCGACGGCGGTCGGCCGACTGGACCTGCCGAACCGTACGGCACCGTTCGACGCATGGCTGGCCAAATCCGACCGTATCGACTACTGACCATCCGATTCAACATCGACCTCACCGTCGCGCACCCAGACCGCGAGGAGACCACCGTCAGCTCTCAGCTCTCCGGTCGACACCCATCGGCCTGGAAGCGGACGGGCAACCCCCGCCGGGTCGGCCACGGCGGGGGTTGCCCGAGTCCCGGCGTCACACGGTGAGCATCACGTTGATCGCGACGGCCACCACGACGAGGGCCAGGACGACCCAGGGCCAGAGCGGGCGTTCCTTCGGGGGCTGCCATTCGGGGCGGTCGTTCATCGGTACTTGCCTTTCTTCGGTGGGTGGATATCCGTGGGTGAATATCGATCGGTGGAATCGGTGGTACCGGTGCGCCGAGCGACCGTCAGCTGCGGGCCTTGATCGCGTCGATCGGGCGGTGGCGCAGGGTGATTCGGGCGGGGATGACCAGGGCGGCGACGCCGATCGTGGCGGCGGTGCCGATGATGGTCAGGTACAGGAGCGGCGGGGCCGCGGGGATCGCCGAGCCGGTCAGGCCGTAGGCGATCGTGGTCAGCGGCAGCAGGGGGACGAGGGTGCCGATGGCGATCGCCGTGCCGACCACGACCCCGGTTTCCACCGCCACCATGCGCAACACCTGGCGGCGGGTCGCGCCGACCAGGCGCAGCAGCGCGAACTCCCGTACCCGGCCGTTGATCGTGTCCACCAGGGTGTTGGTGACCGCGATCGCGAGATAGCCGAAGACCAGGACGAGTGGCAGCGCGCCGGTGAACAGCGCGAGGGTGAAGTGCGCCCGGCTCGCCGCGCCGTACCGGTCGCCGGAAGTGACCCGCACGTCGACATGCGCGGCGGCGATGCGATCCAGCGCCTTGCGTACCGTCTTGGCGTTCGCGCCCGGCGCCGTGCGGACCAGGACCCGTTCGGTGCTCCCGGCGGTGGTGTGCGCGGTGACCACGTCGTGCGGCAGCACGACGTCCCCGAAGCCCAGGCCGCGGTCGTACACGGCGACCACACGCGGGCGGATCGCCGTACCGTCGCCGAGCCGGATCGGGACCCGGTCGCCGACGCCGACGCGCAGTGTGCCGGCGGCGGTTCGGCCGAGCGCGACCGTGTCCTGGGTCAGCTGGTCCAGGTCACCGGAGCGGGTGCCCAGGTCGATCGTGTCGGTCAGCCGCGCGGGATCCAGGCCGAGGGCCGGGTAGTCGAACACCTGCGGGTCGCCCAGGAGCTTGACCGAGGCGTAGACCCGGGTCGTGGTGAGCCGGGTGACCGTACGCACGCCCGGGACCTTCCCGACCTGGTCGATCGCCGTCGCCGGAACTCCCGTGGCGCCGGCCGTGATCGCGTAGTCGGCCCGGATCCCGGCCTCGACGTCGCGCCCTCCCCCGGCGGCCATCGTCGCCGGGATGAACATCTGCACGCAGGAGAAGCCGACCGCCAGGAACAGCGGCCCGATCGCGGTCGCGAGGCGGCGCGAGCCCGCCAGCGCGTTGGCCGCCGCGAGGTAACCTTCCGCGCCGAGGAACCGGCGCAGCGGAATGGCGAGCAGCCGGGCCGCGACCCGCACGATGGACGGGCTGAGCACCACGGCGGCGACCACCATCAGCAGCCCGCCGGTGCCGGCGATCGCGACCGGCAGGATCCCGTCGAGAAACAGCGGCAGTGCGGCCCCGGCCGCGCCGATGACCAGGAGCGCGCCGCCGAGTACCGCTCGCCCGTAGCCGAGTCGGGCCTCCCCGTCGGCCGCTGCGGTCAGGGCCGCGACCGGCCGGACCCGGTTGGTCTCCCGGCGGCCGAACCACGCGGCGATCTGGGCCAGCAGCAGGCAGCCGGCGAAGGCGACCAGCGGGGGCAGTGGGCCGACGGTGAACGCGTAGTCCTGCGGGATCACGCCGACCCAGCCGAGTACTGCCTTGAGCGCGAACGCCAGTGGGATGCCCAGCGGTGCGCCGAGCGCGCCGGCGAGGGCCGATACGACGAGCGTCTCGCCGGCGACGATTCGGGCGATCTGGCGCGGGGTGGCCGCCACGGCCCGGAGCAGGGCGAATTCGCGGCGCCGGGCGTGCAGGCTCGCCGCCAGTGTGCTGGCCACGACCAGGATGGCGACCAGGACGGCGGCGGCGCCGAGGGCGCCCGCGAGTTCCTGGAGGTCGCCGCGGGCCCGGCGGACGTCGGGGAACTCGACCCGGCCCCGGTCGTCGCCGGTGTATACGACCGCACCGGTGCCGGCGAGCGCGCGTCGCAGTCGGGTGTCCAGGCCCGAAGCGGCCTTGCCGCCGTCCGCGACGACGCCGATCGCCTTGACCCGGCCGGGTGTCGGGCTCAGCCGCTCGGCCTGCGCGTCGGTGAAGAACAGGGCCGCCTCGCGCGGGAGTTCCGCGGTCGCGGCGGGGTGCACGATGCCCACGAGGCGGTACGGCGCGTCGCTCACGGATGTCGCGACCCGGATCGTGTCGCCCGGTTGCAGTCGGGCCCGGCGGGCGAATTCGGCGTCGACCGCCACCTCGTCGGCCCCGGTGGGGGCCCGGCCGACCCCGATCGTGAACGGCGTCAGCGCCGCCGAGGACCAGCCGTGGCCGAACGCGGGCCGCCCGTCCCGATCGGAGGCCAGGACGCCGTCCGGGCCGACGACGGTCGTCGCGAACGCCCGGTCGGCGACCACCGCCCGGACCCCGGGTACGGATCCGATGCGGTCGACGAGCGCCGCCGGCACGCCCGCTTCCTCGGTGGTCGGTTTGGTTCGGGTCTTGCCGCCGCCGGGGATGTCCCGGATGTCGATGTCGGTCTTCGCGCCGACGACCGCGCTCGTCCCGGCGTACCGCTGCGGCGCGACGCCGGCGGCAAGGCCGGAGCCGAGCACGATCCCGAACGCGGTGATCAGCGCACACGCGCCGAGCAGTGCGACGAACGGCGCGACCAGGCCGCCGGTGTGGGCGCGCAGGGTGCGGCGGATCAGGTACCACACGCGCGTCCCTCCCCGAGTCGGTTCATCCGCTCGGCGATCTCCTGCGCCGACGGGCCGAACGCCTCACCGGTGACCCGGCCGTCGGCCAGGAACACCACGCGGCTCGCGTAGGTCGCCGCCGCGGCGTCGTGGGTGACCATCACCACGGTCTGGCCGTGTGTGTCGACGACCTCCCGCAGCAGGGCGAGTACTTGCCGGCCGGTGTGCAGGTCGAGCGCGCCGGTGGGCTCGTCGGCGAAGACCACGTCGGGCCGGGTGATCAGTGCGCGGGCGATCGCGACGCGCTGTTGTTGGCCGCCGGACAGGTGCGCGGGTCGGGCGTCCAGGCGTCCGGTCAGGCCGACCCGGGCGGCCACCTCGCGTACCCACGCCGGGTCGATCGGCGCGGCGCCCAGGCGCAGCGGCAGGGTGATGTTGTCGGCCACGTTCAGCGCCGGGATCAGGTTGTACGCCTGGAAGACGAAGCCGACCCGCTCGCGGCGCAGTGCGGTGGCGGCGGCTTCGTCGAGGGCGCCGACCTCGACGTCGCCGATCCGAATCGAGCCGGAGGTGGGGCGGTCCAGGCCGGCCGCGCAGTGCAGCAGGGTGCTCTTGCCGGATCCGGAGGGGCCCATCACGGCGGTGAAGGTGCCGGTGCCGAAGCCGATGCTGGTCTCGTGCAGTGCGGTGACGGCGCCGCCGCCGGGGGTGGGGTAGGTCTTGGTGACCGCGTTCAGCGCGACGGCGTGCCGGGCGGTGCCGGGGTTCGGGTGGTCGAGGTGGGGTGTGGGATTGGGGTGGTGGTTCACGCGTACTCCGGGCATCGCGTCGTCGAGTCCGAGGGGTGACGGGCGGCGGGCCCGTCGGTCCTCTCGAATCTAGATTTCGCCACCGGGCGCGGCCCATCCCGCGCACGGGCGTCCCCGCACTCGCCCGGGCGGGTGCGCGGATGGTGGTGCCTGCACCACCACGGCGCGCCGGAATGACCCGGTCCCGGGCACGGTGGTACGCCGATGCGGCTCGCGCCGACACGGGTCGCGGGCCTCAGTCCGTGCGGTCGGCGTCCGTGCGGGTGTTGGGTCTGGCGCGGATGTGGATACGTTCGCCCTGGCGGCCGAAGAGGCTGAGGATTTCGACGGGGCCCTCGCCCGTGCTGCCGAACCAGTGCGGGATGCGGGTGTCGAACTCCGCGGCCTCGCCAGCGGTCAGGATCAGGTCGTGGCCGTGGTGTTGGTCGGGGCCGTGTTCGCCGAGGATCAGCCGCAGGCGGCCGGCCAGCACGTAGAGCCATTCGTAGCCCTCGTGGGTGCAGGTCTGCGGGGTGCTCTTGGCCGCGGGGACGATCTGTTTGAAGGCCTGGAGCGGGCCCGGGTAGCGGGTCAGCGGCAGCACCGTGCCGCCGTTGACCCGCCTGGGGGTGAGCCGCACGCGGGGGTCGCCGATCTCGGGTGCGCCGATGAGTTCGTCGAGCGGGACCTGGTGGGCCTGGGCGATGGGCAGCAGGAGTTCCAGGCTGGGGCGGCGTCCGCCCGATTCCAGGCGGGACAGGGTGCTCTTGGAGATCCCGGTCGCCTCGGCGAGGGCGGCGAGGGTGACGCCGCGTTCGGTGCGCACCCGCTTGAGGCGGGGGCCGACCTCGGCGAGGGTTCGGGTGATGTCGGGTGAGGACTCCATGACCACCATTTCACCGCACGCATCCCGGAAACGGCAACAAACGTTGCCGGCTCCGCATCGCGGATCGCAGGCTGCGGGCGGAGGTGATCGCAATGAGCGATGTGCACGACTTGGATACGAACGACACCGTGGCCCCCGCCGGCGACCACGTATACGACGTGGTCGTGATCGGTGCCGGAGCCGCCGGGCTCAATGCCGCGGTGGTCCTGGGTCGGGCCCGGCGTCGGGTGGCGGTGGTGGACGACGGCCGGCCGCGCAACGCGCCGGCCGCACACGTGCGGGGTTTCCTGTCCCGGGACGGGATGTCTCCGGCGGCCCTGCTGGCGGTGGGCCGGGCCGAGGCGGCCGAGTACGGGGCGGTGTTCGTCGACGGCCGGGTGGAGCACGTGGACTCGGGTTTCTTCGTCCGCCTGGTCGGCGGCCCGGTGTTGCGGGCTCGGCGCCTGCTGGTGACCACCGGGTTGCGCGACGAGTTGCCCGAGATCCCGGGCGTGCGGGAGCGGTGGGGGCGCGATGTGCTGCACTGCCCGTACTGCCACGCCCACGAGGTCCGCGACCGGCCGCTCGGGGTGCTCGGTACGCACCCGGGCGCCGTGCACCACGCCCTGCTGTTGCGCCAATGGTCGGACGACGTCGTCTTCTTCCCGCACGAGCTCGACCTGGCCTCGGCCGACCGCGAACGGCTCGCCGCGCGTGGGGTGCGGATCGCCGACGGCCCGGTCAAGCACCTGGTCGTGGACGACGACAGGTTGCGCGCGGTCGAGTTGGTCGAGGGCCATGTGGTGCCGCGCGCGGCGGTGTTCGTGTTCCCGCACCTGGTGCCGAACGACCGGCTGCTCGGCGATCTGGGCTGCGCGCGGGACGCCGACGGACGGGTGGTCACCGATCGCGCCGGGCGTACCGACGTGTTCGGCGTCTGGGCGGCCGGCAACGTCGTCGACCCGCGTGCCCAGGTGGTGACCGCCGCGGGCATGGGTTCCGCCGCCGCGATCGCGCTCAACCACGACCTGCTCGAGGAGGACGTCGAACGTGCCGTCGAGGAGTACCGCGCCGCCGACCCGGCAGCACGGCCCGTACCACGCCTGATCCCGGCCCACCCCGAATCCGCGTAGCAACCCCTCCCCCAACTCCCATCTCCCAAGGACAAGCCACCATGCCCCACTCCTCCGCAGGCTCGGTCGACAGCGTCACCGAGCGCACCTTCCCCACCCGCGTACTCCAGGCCACGAAACCCGTGCTGATCCAGTTCTGGGCGCCGTGGTGCGGACCGTGCATCAGGGTCACCCCGATCGTGGAACAACTGGCCGCCGAGCACGCCGACACCCTGGATGTGGTCAAGGTCCACGTCGACGAGGAACCGGAGTTGGCCATCCGCCACCGGATCACCTCGATCCCGGCCTTCGTGGTCTACGCCGACGGCGCGCCCGTACAGTCCTGGACCGGCGCCGCCCCCAAGTCCGTACTGGCCCACAACCTCGCCCCCTACCTGGGCTGATCGCGAGCGGTAGGGCCTGCCGTACCGATCCCCGGGTCTCGTTTCGACCCGGCTGGGGGTCGTGTGCGGCGGCCCTTCCTCGATACCGTGCGCGCGACCGACCGATATCCCGTGTGGCGAAAGGGAGTTCGATGGCGATCGCGCGCAGGTCCGTACTCAAGGGTTCCACCGCGGCGGGCGCCGCCCTGGTGGTCGCCCGCCCCGGCACCGCGTCCGCCGCGGCGACGCCGGCGGCGAGCCCGCTGCTGCTGTCGAGGCCGCATCGGCTCGGGGCGCCGAGTGTGACCGGGCTGCATCTGCAATTCGGTACGGACCCGGCGAGCGAGATGACCGTGTCGTGGCTCACCCCGCAGTCCGTGCGGCGTCCCCAGGTCCGGCTCGGCTCCCCGGACGGCGATCTCGGCCGAGTCGTGGACGCCGAGACGCGCACCTATCGGGACGGGCTGTCGAAGGAGGAGGTCTACGTCCATCACGCCCGGCTCGGCGGACTGCGGCCGGCGACCACCTACCTGTACACGGCCGGCCACGACGGCGCGACGCCGGAGACGGGGTCGTTCACGACCGCGCCGCGTGGTCGCGCCGCCTTCACGTTCACCAGTTTCGGCGACCAGGCGACCCCCAATCTCCGGCGGGCGATCAAGCTGCCGGACGGGGTTCCGTCGCCGACCGGCCGATTCCCGCTGTACACCAGCAGTCAGATCGGCACCGCCGCCTCGGCCGACATCGTGGCGGCGGTGGAGCGGGTGGGTCCGCTGTTCAATCTTGTCAACGGGGACCTGTGCTACGCGGCGGTCGGCGGCGCGTACGGGCAGAGTCGGGTCGCGACGTGGGCGGACTGGTTCATCAACAACAGCCGTTCGGCGCGCCTGCGCCCGTGGATGCCATGCGCGGGCAACCACGAGAACGAGAAGGACAACGGCCCCATCGGCACGTCCGGCTACCAGACCTACTTCACCCTGCCCGAGTCCGCCGCCTCCGCCGACCCCGAAACGCGGGGATTGTGGTACGCCTTCACCGTCGGCGCGGTCCGCTTCATCAGTCTGGCCAACGACGACGTGGCGATCCAGGACGCCGGTGACACCTATGTCCGCGGCTACTCGGGCGACGGGCAACGCCGCTGGCTGGCACGGGAGTTGCGCGCGGCGCGGGGGGATCGTGGGATCGACTGGATCGTGGTGTG
This sequence comes from Embleya sp. AB8, assembly GCF_049739465.1. NCBI lineage: Bacteria > Bacillati > Actinomycetota > Actinomycetes > Kitasatosporales > Streptomycetaceae > Embleya > Embleya sp. AB8. The sequence continues at coordinate 108,909 of NZ_JBMHHY010000011.1, read as the reverse complement.
CATGCACCAGCCGATGATCTCCAGCGCCAAGTCGGGCAGCGGCAGCGACCTGGGCGTACGCGCGGCCTGGGGGCCGCTGTTCGACACGTACGGGGTGGATCTGGTGGTCAGCGGCCACGAGCACCACTACGAGCGCTCGCACCCGGTTCGCGGCACGCTCCCCAACGACACCCGCACCCCGATCCCGGTCTCGACCCGCACCGATCCGATCGACACGGGCGCGGGCACCGTGCACATGATCATCGGCGGCGGCGGCAACTTCGCCACGTCCCAGGACGACCTGTTCGAGCAACCCCTGGGCCGAGTCATCGTCGACCTCCGCAGGGACTCGAACCTGGCCCCGCCCGGGCACCGCACCCCGATCTGGGTCACCGAGAACGCCCCCTGGGCCGCCGTCCAGGACCGCCACAACACCCACGGCTTCGCCGCCTTCGACGTCGACCCCGGCGACCCACGCGGCGGCCGCACCCGCATGCACGTCACCTACTACACCTTCGACGGCCCGCACGGCGACCTGACCCCGGTGGACACCTTCACCCTGGAACGCCCGCGCTCGGACTGCCGCCGCTGAGCGGGTCGCCGGCAACGACACCGCCACCTCCGGCCCCTTCGCCTCCGGCCCCTTGCAAGTCGACTGCAAGTGTGTTGCGAGCGGGGTTCGCAGACTCGGTGACATGAGTTCGAGCACCAATGCAGATGCAGATGCAGATGTCGTCGCCGCCCACCCCTACACCCGAGAAATGGTGATGATCCACCGGATCTTTCGCCGCGAGTCGCGCCTGACGGCCGAGTTGGTGCGGGAGGTCCGGCCGGGGGACGGTCGACGCGCGGCCGTGTTGGCCGGGGCCTGGGCGACCTACAGCTTCGGCGTACACCTGCATCACGCCGGCGAGGACGAGCTGATCTGGCCGTTGCTGATGGCCCGGGTCGACCTCGACGCCGAGCAGGTACTGCGGATGCAGCTCCAGCACGCGGAGTTGCACGCGAGCCTGGACCGGGTCGCCCGGCTGATGGACCGCTGGTCGGCGGATCCGGCGGAGGCCACGCGCGACGACCTGGCCCGGACGCTGGACGAGCACCACCGGATGTTGTGCGACCACCTGGACGAGGAGGAGCGCCAGGTGATGCCGCTGGTGATCGGGCACCTGACCGCGGACGAGTGGCGCGTGGTCGGTGAGCGCGGCCTGGCCGAGACGCCGCGCAACCGACGGCTGCTCGCGTTGGGCGCGATCCTGGAGGACGCCTCCCCCGACGAGCGCGCCGAGTTCCTCGGCCGCCTCCCGGCCCCGGCCCGGCTGGTGTGGCGCGTGGTGGGTCGTCGCCGGTACGCCCGCGAGGTGCGGCGGATCCGCGGGGTCGGCTGAACCCGACCGGCCCGCGCCCGCGCCCGCGCGTACGCCATGTCCCCACGAGCTCCGCCGACGCGCCGTTTCGGCAAGCCCACAGGCAAGAACACCACCATCACCACAAGTCGTTGGAGACACACACAGCATGCGTTCGATCCCCACCACCTCGTCCCGCCGCGCCCGGATCGCGATCACCATCGCGGTGATCGGCCTCGGGGCAACCTCCACCGCATGCCAGTTCTCGACGGGCGACGGCGACAAGGCGGGCAAGACCGCGTCGAACGGCATCGCACCGGCGGCGCCGGCCGCCCCGGCCGCCGACCCGACGCAGACGGCACCGCCGGCCGCACCGCAGCAGACCGCCGAGGCGCCGTCCGCGCCCGCGAAGACCGGCGGCAATGCGAACACCTCGGGCACCGGCGGCAGCGGCGACAGCGGCGGTGACAAGAAGGGCTACGGCCAGGTGTGCAGCGCCACCGACCTGACCTTCAAGACGTCGTTGCAGACTCAGGCCGGCGGCTACATCCTGATCGCCGCGACCGTCAAGTCCGGCATCACGTGCGCGATGCCCGGCGCGCTGCCGACCGTCACATTCGGCTCCAAGGGCATCCAGGCGAGCAACGCCGAACAGGTCGCCGGCGAGCAGATCACCCTCTCCGGCGGAGCCACGATCTACGCGGGCGTCAACCCGAAGACCACCAACAACGAGAGCGGTACACACTTCACGTCGATGGGTGTCGGCGTCGGCCGGAGCGACCCGAACCCGGCCTCGCTCACCGTCGCGGACGTCACCGTCGACAAGCCGATCGTGACCAACTGGCACACCAAGGCCGCCGACGCCGTCCCCGGCGACGGCACCGACGGGTAACGGGCAGGCCCGGCAGGGGAGTTCGAGCCTGGTTCGGGTCCGGCTCGGGTCCGGCTCGGGTCCGGCTCCGGTCCGGTTCAAGCCCCGACGTAGGCCGCCAGATGCTCCCCGGTGAGCGTGGCACGGGCGGCGCCCAGGTCGGCGGGGGTGCCCTCGAAGACGATCCGGCCGCCGTCGTGCCCGGCGCCGGGTCCGAGGTCGATGATCCAGTCGGCATGCGCCATGACCGCCTGATGGTGTTCGACGACGATGACCGACTTGCCGGCGTCCACGAGCCGGTCGAACAGGCCGAGCAACTGTTCGACGTCGGCGAGGTGGAGGCCGGCGGTCGGCTCGTCGAGAACGTAGACACCGCCCTTCTCGGCCATGTGGGTGGCCAACTTGAGCCGCTGCCGCTCACCGCCGGACAGGGTGGTGAGCGGCCGGCCCAGGCTCAGCTAGCCGAGCCCGACATCGGCGAGCCGGCCGAGGATGGTGTGTGCGGCCGGCGATTGGGGCAGGCGCCCGCGGAGTTGGCACTGAACAGCGCCGGCTTCACCCCGTTGGCCTTCGCGAACGCCTTGCGAATCGGCTCGAGCAGCCCGGTATACGTCGCCGGATTGCTCCGCCGCGACCCGCGGATCGCACCCTGGTCGACCGACACGACGCCCACGCCCACGCCCACAGCCCCTGAACCGTTGACCAGCGACCCGTGTACGAGTGAACTCTTGCCCGAGCCGGCCACCCCGGTCACCACCACGAGCACCCCGAGCGGGACATCCACGTCGACGTCCCGCAGATTGTGCGTGGTCACCCCCCCGGATCTGCAACACCCCATCGGCCGTCCGCACCTGCTCCTGCTCCTTCACGGCCGCCCGGTCGTCGAAGCGCCGCCCGGTGACCGTGCCACCCTTGCGCAACCCCTCGACGGTGATCGCACCACTCGCGTGCACCGAGGGGACATTGAACGAGTACGCGTTGGGCGACCCGATGTGCGGCCGGCCGAGTCGGCTGAACAGGATCCGCAACATCGCATTGACGTCGGCGAACCCGGTGTCTGCCCAGGCACGCTACGGCCCTGCTCTCGCGCCTACTGCCGTTGCTCCGTCACGTCGGCGACCACGCAGGTGATGTTGTCCGGGCCGCCGGCGCGGTTGGCCAGCGTCACGAGGCGGCGGACCGCGTATTCGGGGTCGGGGGTGCTGGACATCGCCTGGCACATGGTGTCGGTCGGTACGACCGTGGACAGGCCGTCGGAGCACAGCAGGTAGCGGTCTCCGCTTCGAACGTCGTGCAGACGGATGTCCGGAGCGACATCGGCACCGGCACCGCCGACCAACGCGCGCAGCAGCAACGATCGTTGGGGGTGGGTCGTGGCTTCCTCCGGGGTGATGCGTCCTTCGTCGAGCATCGACTGCACGAAAGTGTGGTCGTGGGTGATCCGGAAGAGCTCGCCGTCGCGCAGGAGGTAGGCCCGCGAGTCGCCGATGTGCACGAGAGCCAGTCGGGATCCGGTCCACACCATCGCGGTGAGCGTCGTGCCGACTTCGTGTGGCGAGGGTTCGGCGCCGGCGATGTCGCGTACCGCTCGATCGGCCTGCCGGATCGTGTCCTCGAGGATGTTGAGGAGATTGCCCGCCGGGATGCCGTCCGTGTCGAGACGCTTCAGCGTGTCGATGGCGGCGGCGCCGGCGGACGCGCCGGCCGTTCCGAAACCGTCCGCCACGGCGAGCAGGTGGGAACCGGCGTAGACCGCGTCCTGGTTGCTCTCCTGGACCAGCCCGGTGTCGGACAGCGCGGCGTAGCGGATGGCCAGGGGCGTGCCGGTGTCGGTCATGGTGGTGTCCTTTCGGCAGAGGTGGTCGACGAGGAAGGCGGCCAGGTCCCGTCGGGTCGCGGTGTCTGCCTCGAGTCGAGCCCAGAACGTGCGGACCTTCTGCGCTGCCGCCGGCCCATCCAGCTCGCACACGTCCCGGATGTGGGCGAGCGGCATGCCGATCCGGCGCAACCAGGCCACGAGTCGGGCTCGTTCCAGTTGCGCCGGGTCGTAGTACCGGTAGCCGGTCGTCGGGTCGACGCGGACGGGCCGCAACAGCCCGAGTTCGTCGTAGAGGCGCAACGCTTTCGGCGACAGTCGGGATGCTCTCGCGAACTCCCCGATGGTCATCGTCCCCATGCCCGTTCCTCCTCACGCCGGGCCCTCGGCCCGGTTCCCTCCGATGGTGTGGCTTCCCCCGGGGACAGGGTCAACCGGACCTGAACGCGGCGGCGTGGTCGCGGGCGAAGTCGCCTATGTCGCGCGGCGGGCGGCCGAGGAGTTCGGCGGCCGTTTCGGTGGTCAGGTTGTTGCTCCAGCCGGCGGCGTAGGCCCGGGCGTATTCCTCGAGCATGTCGACGATCCAGGCCGGGACGCCGTAGCCGAGCAGGGTGTTGCGTTTGGCTTCGTCGTCGACCGGCACGTAGGTGATGGGTCTGCCGAGGGCGCGGCTCATCCGCTCGGCCACCTCGTCGAAGGTCACCGCGCGTGGGCCGGTGAGGGTGTAGGTGCGGCCGTGGTGGTGGTCGGGGGTGTCCAGGAGTACGCGGGCGGCGCATTCGGCGATGTCGCGGGCGTCGATCATGCCGATCCGGGCCGAGGCCAGGTTGAGGGAGAACGTGTCGCCGGCGGCGATGTCGCCGGCCTCGTTCAGCAGGTTCTGCATGAACCAGTGCGGACGCAGGATCGTCCAGCGCAGGCCGGATTGTTCGGTCTCGCGGTCGGAGAGCGCATGCAGCCTGCCGCTGCGGTTCGGCGCGTCGTGTGCCGCGCCGACGACGGACAGGCGCACGATACGCTCGGCGCCGGCCTGGCGGGCGGCCCAGACCGCGTTCATGTTGTGCTCGGGCGCGCGTGGGCCGTTGGGGGTGAGCAGCCACACGTCCTGTACGCCGGCGAAGGCGGCCGGCAGCGACCGGGCGTCGTCGAGGTCGCCGACCACGACCTCGGCGCCGTAGGCACGCGGGCCGGCCGCGGTGGACTCGTCGCGGACCAGGGCGCGCAAGCGCACGTCGGCCCCTTGCAGTGCGTGCATCAGTGCGGTGGAGACGGTTCCGGTGGCTCCGGTGATCAGTACGGTGCGTGGCATGGTCATTGGTCATTCTCCCTTGGTGGTGCCGGCGGGGATGCGGAGCAGGTTGCGGGCGACCTCGGGGGTCAGTTGCGCGGCGGCGACGGCGGCCAGCGCGAGGGCGAAGCCGACGCCCTGCCATGGCGTCAGGGATTCGCCGAGGAACAGCCCGCCGAGGATGGTGGCGACCACGGGCGAGAGCAGGGACAGGAACGACACGGCGACCACGGGCAGTTTGCCGATGCCGTTGAACCAGACCAGGAAGGAGAGCAGCGCGCCCACCACGGACAACCACGCGTAGCCGCCGAGGGCGCGCAGGTCCAGTCCGGAGGGGAGTCCCTCGAACACGAGGGCGAGCGGGACGAGTACCAGGCCGCCGGCGGTGAGTTGCCAGCCGGCGATGGTCGCCGCGCCGACGCCCGCCGGGCGTCCCCAACGTTTGGTCAGTACGATCCCGCCGGCCATCACCCCGGCGGCGCCGATGCCGGCCAGGATGCCGAGCAGATCGAAGGTCAGCCCGCCGCGCAGCACGATCAATCCGACGCCCAGCACGCCGACCAGCCCCCAGCCGAGCCGCCATCGGGTGGGCTTCTCACCCAGCAGCAGGAACGCCAGGCCGACGACGAACAGCGGCTGGACGGCGGTGAGGGTCCCCGCGATGCCGCCCGGCAGGCGGTAGGCGGCGACGAAGAGCAGCGCGAACAGCGCGCCGATGTTGAGCGTGCCGAGCACCAACGAGCGCCACAGCCACTCGCCGTGCGGCAGCTTGCGCGTGACGGCGAGCAGGATCAGCCCCGCCGGCAGTGCGCGGATCACCCCGGACACCAGCGGGTAGCCGGCCGGGAGGAACTCGGTGGTGACCAGGTATGTGGTGCCCCAACTGATCGGCGCGGTCGCGGTCAGCGCGGTCAGTCCCAGGGTGCCGCCGGGCGGGGCGGTACCGCTGCCCGCCCGCGACCGGCTCAGGGCCTGCGTCATCAGAACTCCTTAACGTTGAACTGTTCAACGTTGGTGAATGTAGTCACCTGTTAGGATCAACGTCAAACAGTTTCACGTTGAGATGTTCTGCGATGCTCTGGAGGCGACGGACCCGTGGCGGACGAGGCGGACGTAGCGAACGTGGCGAACGTGGCGGACAACGTCGACTGGCGGATGGACCAGTGGCGGCGGGAGCGACCCGACATCGACCCCTCGCCGATGGGCGTGGTGGCCCGGATCCAACGCGCCTGCCGACTGCTCGAACGTGAGCTGCGCGACCAGTTCGCCACGCACGACCTACAGCTGTGGGAGTTCGACATCCTCGGGACGCTGCGCCGGTCCGGGCACCCCTATCAGCTCACCGCGAAGCAGCTGGTCGAGTCGGCGATGGTGACCTCCGGCGCGATCACCAACCGGATCGACCGGCTCGTCGCCCGGGAGTTGGTGACCCGCGAGGTCGACCCGCTCAACCGGCGCAGCGTGCTCATCACGCTGAACGACCGCGGCCGAGAGCTGATCGACGGCGTCGTCGTCGACCACGTCGACCTGGAGGCCAGGCTCCTCGCCAAGCTGAGCGGCGACGAGCGGGAGCAACTCGCCGGACTCCTCCGCAAGTTGCTCACCACTCTCGGCGACCACTCCCCCGGCAACCCACTGAGTCCGCAACCAGCCGGCCCGAAACCCCCCGGCCCGTAACCCACCAGTCCGTAACCCACCAGCCCGCCGCCCCACCAGAGAGCCGACTGCCACGACCGCACGCGGCCCGCGTCAGGCCCAGGCCCGGCGTTCCTCGCCGCGCGGGTCGTCGACCTCCGTCCACTCGGCGTCGATCCGCATCGTGGTCCGGCGCCGGTCGTCGTACGGCCGCCACCCCGGATCCCCGGTCCCGGCGAACCGGATCCACGTCTCGTGCATCCGCGCGGCGAGGTCGGCGGGCGGTTCGGTCGGGCCCAGGAGCGCGTTGGGGCCGCGCAGCCCGGGCAGTCGTACGAGGTCGAAGACGAACGGCACCTCCACCGCGTGCGCGGCCCCCAGCTCACCGTCCAAGGCGCCCGAGCGCCACGCGAACTCGTAGGCGAACGTGGCCGATTCGCGATGCGCGGCATGCGCGCCCGCCAGCGCCCAGGTGCCCGCCCCGAACAACGCGTCACCCATCACCGCCGACCGCAACTCGCCGAACGACGCCTCGGGCCGCGCCTTGCGATACGTCTCGACGAGCCGCCCCGGATCCGGGTGCGCCCGCGCCGCCGCCGCGTCCACGTCCCCGGCGGTCGACGTGGCGTATTGGCCAACCGGGGCCAGGTACAGGTTGCCCTCCTCGGTGTTGGTCCCGATCAGCAGGTCGACGTCCGCCCCGAGGCCGCCCGCGACGGCTTCGGCGGGCTGCGTGTCGAGCACCAGGCCGAACGGGCTCAGCCCGATCAGCGGGTCACGATGCGTCGCGGTACGCAGCTCGATGCCGCCCAACCGCGCGGCGGTCTCCACCAGGCGCTCGTCGGAGACCCCCGCGAAGCCGTCGAGATCGGGCGTGACGCCCAGCTCCTCGGCCGCCGCCCTGGTCACCCGCGCGGCCTGTGCGGTCGTGAACGCCCCCAGGCCGCTGCCACTTTGCACGATCGCCCGCCGAAACAACCCGCCCGCCTCGGCAGTTGCCAACACGCCGCCCACGATCGTCGCCCCGGCCGACTGCCCGAACAGCGTGACGTTGTCCGGATCACCGCCGAACGCACCGATGTTCGCCCGCACCCAGCGCAGCGCGGCGACGACGTCGAGCAGGCCGCGGTTGGCCGGCGCGCCCGGGATGTCCAGGAACCCCGCGATGCCGAGCCGATAGTTCACGGTGACCAGCACCACGCCGTCCCGCGCGAAGGCGGACCCGTCGTACAGCGTGGACCGCGTCGAACCGGCGACGAACCCGCCGCCGTGCACGAACACCATCACGGGCCGGCCGCCGGCCGCCGCCTCGGGCGTGCGGACGTCGACGGTCAGATAGTCGTCCCCGCGACTCCACCCGGCGCCGAAGTACGGCGACATGTCCATGCTGCCCAGCCGGCGCTCGCCCTGCGGCGCGTTGGGCCCCGGCTCGGTGCCGTCGCGTACGCCGGCCCAGGGCGCGTGCGGCCGCGGCGCCGCGAATCGGCCCGCGCCGAGGGGCGGCGCCGCGTACGGGATGTTCCGATACACCTCGATACCACCCCGGCGCAGGCCGCGGACCGCCCCCTGCGCGGTGGTCACGATGGGGTCGGGGTGGTGCTGGTCCGTCGTCACGGTCATACCTTTCGGCGGGCCTCAGCCCTGGTCGGCGGCGGCGGAGGAGGTGTCCGGGGTACGGGAGGTGTCCGGAGTACCCGAGGCATCCGAGGCATCCGAGGCATCCGAGGCGTCCGGGGTGAACGGGGTGAACGGCGCCCAGCCCTTGATCGCGAACTTGCCTCCCTCGCGCCCCACTTCGGCCGCGGCGTGGCCGCCCAGGTGCGCGGGAACCAGCAGGGCGTTGTGGTCGGCCGCCCAGCCCAACACCTTCCGCCGGGTGGCCCGGGAGGCCGCCGGATCCTCGCAGAAGCAGCTGTTGGCGTCCGGTTCGAGGATCTGTACCGGGCTGTGCAACATGTCGCCGACGAACACCGCCCGATCCGTTCCGGACGTGAGGGTCAGCACACTGGAGCCGGGGGTGTGCCCGGGCGCGGCGTCCAGGCGCAGGTCCGCGTCGATGTGGTGGCTGTCCTCCCACAACAAGGTTTGGCCGGCCTCGTGTACCGGGGCCACGCTGTCCTCGAAGACGTTCTGATTACCGCGACCGAACACCGACGGGTGGCCGTTCGCGGGATTCCAGAAATCGAAGTCGGCCTTCGCCATGAGATAGGTGGCATTGGGAAAGGTGGGCACCCAATTCCGCCCGTCCAAGCGGGTGTTCCAGCCGACGTGGTCGACGTGGAGATGCGTGTTGACCACGATGTCCACGTCCTCCGGGCGGACCCCGGCCCGGGCCAGGTTGGCCAGGAAATCGGTGTCGAGCCGGCTCCAGACCTGCGCGTACGGGCGTTCCTTGTGGTTGCCGACCCCGGTGTCGATCAGGATGGTCTTGCCCTCGCTGCGCAACAACCAGGTCTGGACCGCGGAATGCACGATATTGGTCTCGTAATCCAGGAAATGCGGCGACAGCCAGGATTCACCGGCTTCCCACACCTCCTTCGGGCTTTCCGGCACGAAGGCTTCGGGGGTAATCCCCACCGGGCCGTAGAATTCCCGGATGCGCGTGACGGTGACATTTCCGAGGACGATCTGATCCATGGCCGCCTGTCCTTGAGAAGAATTCGGAGAAGCAATTTCCTGAACGGTACGGGCGGCCCGCACCCGCGCGGTATCCGTCAGGTGACTGCACCCGCGCGGGCCCCGCCGGGCCTAATCTGGGCAGGACATCGCGAGACGGCGGCTCCGGACGAATCGACGAATCGAGGACGGATGATTCCTGGCGGCGACACCGTGGCCGATCACGCGGGGAACCCGGGCGCCGACGTGCCGATCGTCGGCCGGGACGCGGAGTCGGCCCGCCTGTGGCGTGCCGTGGACGCGGCCTCCGGCGACCCGGTGGTGGTCCTCGTCGGCGAGGCCGGCACCGGCAAGTCCGTGCTCCTCGACGCCGCCGCGCGGCGGGCCCGGGCGCGCGGCGCTCGCGTACTGCGGGCCGACGGCAGCGCGTCGGAGGCCGGCCTCGCCTTCGCCGCGCTGCACCGGCTACTGCGCCCGGTACGCCCCGAGCTGGCCGCGCTGCCACAACGCCAACGCACCACGCTGTACGACGCGTTCGGCACCGGACCCGGCACCGGCCCAGCCACAGCGCCCGGCCCGACGCCCGACCCGATGGCGGTCGGGATCGCCGTGCTGGGCCTGTTCTCCGCCCTGGGCGATCAGGGCCGGGTGGTCGTCGTACTGGACGACGCGCAGTGGTTCGACCGGGCGTCCCTGGACGCGCTGTCCTTCGCCGCCGCACGGCTGGCCGACGACCCCGTCACGCTGCTGGTCGGCGCGCGCGACCGGCTTCCCGGCTTCGACCGGCACGTCCCGACGCTCACCCTCGGACCGCTCGACGCCGCCTCGGCCGATCGGCTGCTCGACCTGCAACCGACCACCCGGCCCACCGGCCAGACCCGGGCTCGGATTCTGGACCAGGCCGCCGGCAACCCCCTCGCACTGGCCGAACTCGCCCGGGCGGCGGCCGCACCCGACGCCGCCGGGGAGTTGCCGGCCGCAGGTCCGCTCCCGCTGACCGACCGCCTGGAACGCCTCTACGCCGCGCGCCTGGACGACCTCCCGGCCGCCACCACGCGGGCCCTGCTGCTCCTGGCCGCGATGGACACGGTCGACTCGGCGCTCGCCGTCTCGGCCGGGCTGCCGGGCGCGGCGGACGACGCATGGCGGCCGGCCGAGTGGGCCGGGCTGATCCGGCGCAACGATCGCGACGTACGGTTCCGCCATCCGCTCGTGCGCTCCGCCCTCTACCACGCGGCCTCGTTCGACGCGCGCCGCGCGGCCCACCTCACACTCGCCGAACTGTTGCGGGACGAGCCGGATCGGCGCGCCTGGCACCTGGCCGCCGCCGCGTCGGGTCCGGACCCGGCGGTGGCGGCCGAGTTGGCCCGAACCGCCGACCGGGCGCGGCGCCGGGGTGGGTACGCGGCGGCGGCCGGCGCCCTGCAGCGCGCCGCCGAACTGACCCCGGACCGCGCGGAATCCGCCCGGTTCCTGGTGGCGGCTGCCGAGGCGGCCGTGTTCACCGGTGACCTGGCCTGGGTCGAGGAACTGGCCGACGCGGCCCGTGCGCGGACCGACGACGCGGCGCTGTTGGCCGGCGCCGCCGTGCAGGTCGGGCGGCTCGCGGCGTTGACCGTGCGCCACTCCGTGGTCTTCTCCCGACTCGTCGACGCCGCCGAGCAGTCGGCGACCTCCCGGCCGGACACCGCGCTCGACCTGTTGGCCGGCGCCGCCGTGGCGGGCTTCTACTCCGGGGACGCGGGTCAACGGCGGTGCATCCGGGACGTGTTGGCGCGGGTGCCCGAGCAGGCGTCGCACGCGTGGTTGCGGGTGTGGGTACGGGCGGTGTCGGATCCCTTCCACGACCGGGCCGAACTGGTCGCCCTGCTCCCCGAGTTGGCCGCCGAGGCCGGGCGCCGGCCGGAGCGGCTCAGCACGCTGGCGATCATGGCCTGGCTGCTCGACGAGACCCCGTTGGCGGTGCGGGCGTACGACGAGGCCACCGATCGTTGGCGGTTGCAGGGGCCGCTGCCGGAGGGGCTGGGCGGTGCGGCGGCCTGGGCCTATGTCGAGCAGGGCCGGTGGGAACAGGCCCGGGTGGGCTGCGCCCGTACCGTCGCGGTCGGCTCCCGGGTCGGTCTGGACCACGCGGTGGCGTGCGCCGCCGTGGTGGATGCCATCGTGCTCGCCTTCCAGGGTGCCGCGCCGGCGGCTCGGGCCCGGGCCGAGGAGGCACTGGGGCTGATCGATCCGGCGGAGAGCCGCTCGGTGGCGGTGTACGCGCGACGTGCGCTCGGCGCGGCGGCGGTCGCGGAGGGCGCGTACGAGACGGCGTACGGCCAACTCCGGATGGCCTTCACGGCGGATGGTGATCCGGTGCACTACCACGCGTCGTACCCGGCGATCGCGGACCTGGCCGCCGCAGCGGTGCGGTGTGGCCGCCGCGCGGAGGCCGCCGCGCTCGTCGAACGTTCGGCCCGCACGCTCGGCGACAACGCGTCACCGCGGTTGCGCGCGCTGCTCGATCGGGCACGCGGGCTGCTGGCGGACGGCGCGGCGGCCGAGGCCCACTTCCGGGCCGCGCTGGCCGACCCCGAACTGGACCGCTGGCCGTTCGAACGTGCCCAGACCCGACTGGACTTCGCCGAATGGCTGCGCCGCCGCCGACGCATCGCCGAGGCCCGAGCACCACTCACCGACGCCCTCGAAACTTTCCGCCGCCTGGGCGCCCGCCCCTGGATCGAGCGTGCCCGCAGCGAAGCTCGCGCCGCCGGCCTGGACGTGGCGCACTCGACCCCCGACGCCCTGGCCGAACTCTCCCCGCAGCAGCAGCAGATCATCCGCCTCGCCGCCCGAGGCCTGACCAACCGCGAAATCGCCGAACGGCTCTTCCTGTCCCCGCGCACGGTCGGCTCCCACCTCTACCGCAGCTTCCCCAAACTGGGCATCACCGCCCGCGCCCAACTGCGCGACCTGATCGAGGAAGCCTTCGCGACATGAGGCGCGCGAGGTCGTGGGCCGGGCGGCGGCGGTCGGTTGCCGTTCCGGAGGATGATCTCGTCGATCGCCTCGGCGTGTGCGGAGGTGACCCGGTCCAGGGCGTCCTGGTCGGTGGATGGCCCGACGGGGCCACGAACCCGCGCGCCGCGCCTGCCGCGCCGTCCTGACGCACCACAAACAACCGTTCGCCGGCCGCAATTTGTCGCCCCCGCCGGGGCCGGCCGCAGGGGTTACGCCGGGGCCGGGATTCGCCACAGGGAGGTCGGGGCGTCCGCGGCGCCCGGGTGGGATTCGAAGGCGATCCATTTGCCGTCGGGGGACCAGCTCGGCGCGCCGTCGTAGCCGGTGTCGTTGTGGGTCACCCGCTTCACGTCGCCGGTGTCCGCGTTCGCGACGAAGACCTGGGGGATCTCCAGGCCGCCCGCCGTCGAGGAGAAGACCAGCGAGCGGCCGTCCGGTGACCAGGTCGCGTCGGTGTGTTCGCCCACGTCGTGGGTCACCCGGCGCAGCCCCGTCCCGTCGGAGTTCAGCACATACAGCGCCCACGACTGGGCGTTCTTCGCGCGGCGTTGGAAGACCACACGATCGCCCTTCGGGGACCAGTTGGGCTGGCGGTTGTCGGTGGCGGTGGCCGGGCCGTCGAGCAGGCGGACCAGGCCGGTGCCGTCGGGGCGGACCTTCCACAGGGAGCCCAGTTCGCCGCCGTCCGGCAGCGGCTTGGCCTCGACCGCCGGGGTGGCCTCCTGGAAGACGATCCAGTCGCCGGCGGGCGAGAAGCTCGGCTCCAGGTAGGTCGACGGGCCGCTGTGCCGGGTCACCCGTACCGGTTCGCCGCCGTCGGGCTTGACCACCCAGATCTCCTCCGGGGCGCCCGCCCGGTCGGAGGCGAACGTGATCCCGCCCGTGGCATGCCAGCTGGTGCCCGGCAGGTTCACCGCGGCCTTGTCGGGTTCGTCGAGCAGCGTCCGGGCCGGCCCGCCGCCCGCCGGCAGCACCCGCAGCGCCGCACCGCCCGCGTTGTAGCCGCTGTGGAAGACGGTGAACACCATCGACGCGCCGTCCGGGGAGAAGGCCGGATTCTGCGCGCTGTTCGTGCCGTCGCGGTCGACCAGCAACTCGGCCCCGTCCGGGCGCTTGACCCCCGGCGCGCCGGGAGTGCCCGACGGCGGCACGGCCTTGGCGACCGGTTCGCCGTCGCGCCCGTCGACGGTCCGGGCGGCCGAGCACCCGGTGAGCACGGTCGTGGTCAGCGCGACCGCCGAACCGACCAGGACGAGTCTGCGGACACCTCGGACGATCCGGACCGTCGAAACGGTCCTCGGGACGGGCGGACGGACGTTCATCGGGGGCTCCCTTGCCACGGCGCATCGCGGACCGCCCCGCGCGGCACGCGTACGGGGCAGTCACATCGTCCGGGCCCGCCCATGAGGAATTCGTGAGCGCACGCGCCCGCGCACCCGCTCCCCGGGCGCCAGGCGCAGTACGAACACCGCCCCACCGCCGGGCCGTTGCTCGACCCGGATGTCCCCGCCGTGCGCGTCCGCGACCCACTGGGTCAGCGACAGGCCGATCCCGGTACTGCCACCCGGCGACTGGAAACGCTCGAACACCCTGGGTACGTCCGCCGCCGCCACGCCCGGCCCACGATCGGCGACGGTAACCACCGGGCCGCGTACCGAGACGGTGATCTCCGCGTCGCCCGCCCCCGGCGTGCCAGCGCCGTGCCGTACCGCGTTGTCCAGCAGGTTGCGTACCGCCGCGCGGACCAGGCCCGCGTCCGCCGAGACCACCGAGTCGGCCAGGTCCAGCTGTACCCGGTGGGCGCCGGGCGGCAGTTCCGCGCAGACGGTTTCCACGAGTTGGTCCAGGCGCAGGGCCTCGAGTCGGGGTTGGTGTACGCCCGCCTGGAGTCGGGCCCGGGTCAGCAGGTGCTCGACCACGTCGGCGAGGCGGTGGGAGGCGGTACCGATCCGGGGCAGGTGTTCGGCCAGCGCGCCCGGGGCGTCGTTGGCCAGGTCCACCGCGCCGCGGATCACCGCGACCGGGGTACGCAACTCGTGGGCGGCATCGGCCAGGAGCCGCTCCTGCTGCTCCTGCGCCTGCCAGGCCGGTCGCATGCTCCGCCGGGCCAGCAGATAACCGAGCGCCGCGCCCGCCGCGGTCAGCGCCGCACACCCGACGAGCAACGCGGCCACCAGCCGGCGGTGCGCGGCGGCCCCCCGCGCGGGGTCGCCGACCGCCGCGACCACGCCGACCTGGTGCGTGGTGCCGTCCTGGTAGAACGGCGCGGCCAGGAAGTACCGCGCCCGCCCGGCGTCGTCCCGCCCCTCGGCGGTGGCCACATCGTCACTGCCCAGCGCGTCGTCCGCGACCGCGCGCAGCCGGGCCGGCGCGACGCCCGGGTGTCCGGCCGTGAACAGCGGACGCAGCGTGCCGTCCGGCTGGGTGGCCAGCACCAGGACCGGCAGACCGCCGTCGGTCGCGTCGTCGTCCGCGAGCCCGTCGAGCCGAAGCCGCCCGTCCTCGTAGTAGATGAGCGACCGGACGACCGCCACCCGCCGCTGCAACGCCTCGAATTCGCCGGTTCGGCGCGAGTCGGCGTCGGTCTTGATCGCCACCGCCGACAACACGGCGAGCCCGACGACGGTGATCAGGGTGTACGCGATCGTCAGCCGGATCCGCAGCCGGGCCAGCGCCTTGCGCGCGGGCGACGCGGGTGACGCGGGTGACGCGGCCGGTCGGCGCTTCCTGGCTCCCCATATCCGGCCCCTCACGGCGCGCTCATCCGAAAGCCCTGCCCCCAGACGGTGTGCACCAGCGGCGGACTGCCGAGCTTGCGGCGCAGTCCGGCCACCACGGCGTCGACGACATTGGATACCGGGTCGGCCAGATCGTCCCAGCACTGCTTGAACAGGTCGCCCTTGCCGACCACTTCGTTCTGCCGCACGAGCAGGACGTGCAGTACGGCGAACTCCTTCGGCGAGAGCGACAGCAGGATCCCGTCGCGGCGTACCTCGCGTCGGGACAGGTCGAGTTCGAGGTCGGCGCAGCGCAGGAAGACCGGCAGCCGCTCGCCGGCGCGGCGGGCGAGGCTGCGTACCCGCAGTACGAGTTCGGCCATCGCGAAGGGCTTGGCCAGGTAGTCGTCCGCGCCGTGTTCCAACCCGGCGATCCGATCCGGCAGCGTATGCAGCGCGCTGAGGAAGAGCACCGGCGTCGACCAGCCCGCGCGGCGCTTGGCGCGCAGCTCGTACATGGCGTCGCCGAACGGCAGCAGCCGGTCGAGCACCACGCAGTCGTAGTCGGTACGCGCGACCAGCTCGTCCGCCTCGGGCCAGTCGGCGACGGCGTCCACCACGAATCCGCCCGCGCGCAGCCCGGATTCGATCACCGCCCGCAGATCGGGTTCGTCCTCGACCAGCAACACACGCATGACCCACCCCCGGGGACCGCCGGTCCCCCCGACGGGGTCCGTTCCGGAGCAGAGCCTACGACCGGACGCCCACCTGCCGCGCTCACGAGTTCCTCACGACGGGCGGGAGAGGATGGGACGCGTTCCGCGCACTGCGCTGCGCACCGTCGTTTCCCGAGCCCTCTCCCGAAGACCTGAAGACCGAAGACCTGAAGACCTGAAGACCAAGAACCGAAAACCGAAGGAACCATGAACATCCGTCACACCTCGGCCCGCCGCGGCCGCAAGCTCGTCCTCGCCGGCGTGGGGATGTTGCTGACGGCCGTGCTGGCGGGCTGCGGGTCGAGCGGCGGCGGGACCGATGCAGGTACCGGTGGCGGCACCGAGGCCCGCGCCGAGGCCACTGCCACCGCCACCGCCGGTGCCGATGCCACGCCGGGTTCGGCGGCGCCCGCTCCCGTTCCCGCGTCCCCTCCCGGCAACGTCGTCCGACCCGAGCCGCACACCCGCTTCGACTACCAACTCGGCGGCCCGTACGCCCCGCCGTCCGGCGTCCGCGCCATCTCCCGCGACCGCACCGCGCGTCCCGAGCTGGGCCTGTACAACATCTGCTACCTCAACGGCTTCCAGGCCCAGCCCGACGCGCTCGACTGGTGGCAGCGCGAACACCCGGACCTGCTGCTGCGCGACGGCCACGGCGTGGTGATGGACACGGAGTGGAACGAGGCCGTACTCGACATCTCCACGGAGGCCAAACGCACCGCCCTCGCCGCGATCATCGGCGAGTGGATCGACGGCTGCGCCCGCGCGGGCTTCCAGGCCGTTGACCCGGACAACTACGAGTCGTACAGCCGCTCCCACAACCTCCTGAAGCCGGCCGACGACGTCGCCTTCGCCCGCCTGCTCGCCGTCCGCGCACACGCCGACGGCCTCGCGATCGCCCAGAAGAACGGCGCCGAACTGCTCGACCGCAGCACCTACGTCGGCTTCGACTTCGCGATCTCGGAACAGTGCGGCCAGTACGACGAATGCGGCGCCTTCGCGAAGGCCTACGAAAACCGGGTCTTCGTCATCGAATACACAAAGCCCTACTTCACGGCGTCCTGCCGGGCCTGGGGCAACAACCTCTCGATCATCCTCCGCGACCGCAACCTGACCCCAACGGGAAACCCGAGCCACATATACGAGACTTGCTGACTTGCCGCCGCCGTGGGTTCAGCGGGCAACGAACGTGGCTCGCGTCTTCGCATCCATCGCCCGCACCTCGGCCTGCGGTGGATCGGTGTACTCGATCCGGTACATCAGAACTCTGCCACCCGGCCGGACCACCCCTCGGCCTCGTCGCCGACCGGGTCGGCCGGGCGAGTTTCCAGTGTGCCCGCGTCCGCGGCGCGCAGATCGGCGATCACCTGCGGGTCGTGCCCGAGGGCGGCGATACCCCACCACAGGAAGAGTAGGTTCTCCACCGCATCCAGTTCCGCGTCCGCGAGTTCGTTCTCGAACTCCACAAGCTGCTCCGCGTCCAACGCGCGACGAACCCGGCGGATCGTCCGCGGCGGCAGCTGCTCCGGTCGAGCACTCGTGTCGTCCCCTCACGACTCGGGATCGGCGAGACACCTCCCGGCCCAAACTACCGGCCGCGCCAAGCGCGGTAACCGGCTCACGAGGACGTACCGGCGCACACCGACCCCCAAGAACGAGCCCCGCCCGAACCGCGCGTCAGGATCGGCCTCCCCTCCGTCGCATGGCGATCCCTGATGCAGCACCCGATCGGTCAGGACGGGATGGTTGTGCGGGCGGCGTTGGCGTAGCGGGTGGCGAGGTGGGCGAAGGCGGCGTTGAGTTCGGGTGGGCCGATGACTTCGACGTCCGGTCGAAGCCGCCGATGGCGGCTGCCAGGCCGGTCCATGACCAGGAGCCGAGGACGACTTCGCCTCGGCAGGGCCAGTCGGTGGTGATGTCGTCCGAGCCGCGGAATCGGCTGGTGATGAACGCGGGCACGTCGCCTCCGGGCAGTTCGCGCAGGGTGAAGCGGGGTCCGGTCGATATGCGCGGGTGTATGCGGTCGACGCGGAAGGTTCGCCAGTCGTCGCGGTCGAGGTCCCAGGCCAGGAGGTACCAGTGGCCGCGCCAGGCGACCAGGTGGTGGGGCTGCACCCGGCGGCGCTGCTGCCCGGCTGCGGTTGCGGCCTTCCGGTCCTGCACGTAGTCGAAACGGAGTTCCGCACGGGCGTGGATGGTGGTGCTCAGGTCCGTGAAGACCTGCGTGTCGACCGGTGGGGCGTCGCCGTTCTCGGGTGGGTGGACGGCGGTGATGCGCAGCAGGTCCATCCGGTGGCGCAGGTGGGACGGCATGACCTCGACAGGAGACCGCCGCCGGGACGCGGCGGTCCGGTGGCGAGACGCGAAGGATGCGGGTCGCCGTGCGAGCGCGACAGTTGGGGCGGGGGCGGACCGCGGGTCAGGGTCGCCCTCCCCCGTCGTCGGCGGCCCGCCTCGTCCGCACGCCACCGGGCGCCGAGTCGAAGGCCGTTGCGAGTTCTTCGAGTAGGGGGGCCGCGCTCGGGTGTGGGTCGCGGCGTGGGGTGAGCGTGTAGATGCCGCGGGTCGGGGGATCGACGAGGGCCACCGTGGTGACGTCGGCGCGCAGTGCGCTCGCGAGCACGCCCGGAACCAGCGCGATCGCGTGACCGGTTGCCACCAACGCCACCTTCCCGACCAGGTCGGCCGCGGTGAGGTCGATCCGGGCGGTGACTCCGGCGCGGGCGGCGTGTTGGCGCAGCAGCGCCGCCGAGCCGTCGTTGTCCTCGACCCAGGTCTCCCCGGCCAGTGCCCGAATGCGTACCGGGCCGTTCCCGGCCAGCGGATGGCCGATGGGTAGTACAACGACCATGTCGTCCATCCCCAGGAACCATCGTTCGACCCGCGGGTCGGTGGGCAGCCCGGGTGGTGCGTCCGTGACAACCGCGACGTCGAGATCACCGGCGATCACCCGGTCGTGCAGTCGGGTGCTCAGTCCGGGCAACAGGCTCCATGGGATGGGTCCGGCCGCGTCCAGCAGGCGGCGGATCGCCGCCGGCACGATCCCGGCGGCCAGGGACGGCGTCGCACCGACCGCCAGCGGCCGACCGAGCGATCCGTCACGGGCATCGCGTACGGCACGGACGGCGCGGTCGGCCTCGTCGAGTGCGAGCAGGGCGTGCCGACGGAACACCTCGCCGGCCGGCGTCGGCCGCACGCCGCGCGCATGGCGCTCCAGCAACGGCACGCCGAGCTCGCGCTCCAGTCCGGCGATCTGCCGGGATACCGCCGACTGCGTATGCCCGAGCTCGTCGGCCGCCGCCGACAACGACCCGAGCCGGCACACCGTCACGAACGCCCGCCACACGGTCAGTTCCATGGTGCAAGTATGGGCCCCAGCCATGCGAATCTCGCAATACTCCTCTGCGAGATATGCGCTTGTCGCAGTCATTGGGATCCCCCACTCTGGAACACATGACCACTTCGCACACCGTCGCCGTCCTCGGCCTGGGCCGCATGGGCGCCGCGATCGCGACCCGACTCGCCGACCTCGATTGGGACGTCGTCGCCTGGACCCGCTCCGGGCGACGCGCGGCGGGCACCGTCGACACGGCCGACGACCCGAACCACGCCGTCGCGAAGGCCGACATCGTGCTCCTGGCGCTGTTCGACGGCCCGGCCTGCCAACAGGTCGTCGACCGGATCCACGACTCGCTGCGCCCGGACGCCATCGTGCTGAACACCGGCACCATCGCCCCCGCCGAAGCAGCGCAGTTGGCTCGCCGACTCGGCCCGTCCTACGTGCACGCGCCCGTACTCGGTTCCGTGCCGGCTGTCGCCGCCGGCACCCTGCGGATTCTCGCCGCCGCCGACCAGGGCGCGTTCGACCGGGCCCGCCCGGTGTTGGAAGTGCTCGGCACCGTACGGCGCGTGGACGACGCCGCCACCGCCGCCGCGCTCAAGTTGGTTGCCAACAGCAGCCTCGCCGGCGCCGTCCTCGCACTGCGCGACTCACTCCGGCAGGCCGACGCCCTGGGCCTGCCCCGCGCCCAGGTGTTGGACATCCTCGAACTGGGCCTACTCGGCGGACTCGTCGCCCGAAAGCGAAGCCTCCTCGCCGGCCAACCGACCACCGGCCCCGCCGACTTCACGATCGGCGCACTGGCCAAGGACCTCGCGCTGCTGGCCGCCGCGTCGGACACGCCCCTGCCCAGCGCGGCCGAACTGGCCGACACACCCGCAGCCCCCGAGGCCGACATCGCGGTAGCCGCCACGGTCCCCGCCGTGGGTGACGCCGTACTCGAACCGCTGCGCGCCTACATCCGCGGACACGCCACCGGCGAACCCGCCCACTTCCGCGACGCGTTCCTGCCCGGCGCGCACATCGAAGGGATCCGGGACGGCGCATTCGTCTCGTGGCCCCTGGACGATTACTGCGCGCTCTTCCCCGGTCGGCCGGCCCCGGACGAGGCGACCCGCTCCCGCCGGATCGACACCGTCGACGTCCACGGCACCGTCGCGACCGCGACCATGACCCTCCGGCACGGCCCGGACACCTTCACCGACGTTTTCCTGCTGGTCCACGTCGACGAGGGCTGGCGCATCGCCAACAAGGCCTACCACCGACGTTCCTGAGCCGACGGAGGACAAGCACACTTCCGCGTGGTCACCGGGAGGTTCCCCAGTCACCGAAAAGTGCGTTCTTCCACGTCAGCCGCCACTCTCCTACGGTTACCGAGTAACCACCGGGACCGGCGAGGACCGCCGCCACGGACCACCACGGAACGCGGCGGACCGCGACAGCCTCTCGGTCGGTCGGTCGAAGCGAGCCCACGGGCTCCCGGACCTCGAAACCACTCGACACCACTGGAAACAAGGAGGCGGACACCATGGCCATCACCCTGGTAGACCCCAACGGACTGCCGAAGATCGATGCATACCGGCAGGTGTCGATCGGGACCGGGTCGAAGCTGGTCTTCCTCGCCGGGCAGGTCGCCTGGGATGCCGACGGCGTCACCGTCGGCGCAGGCGACCTCGCCGCCCAGGTCGAGCAGTGCTACCTCAACGTCGGCACCGCCCTGGCCGCGGTCGGCGCCTCCTTCGACGACGTGGCGAAGCTGACCGTCTACGTCGTCGACTGGACGCCGGACAAGTTGCCCCTGTTCCTGGAGGGGGTCGCTCGGGCCGCCGCGAAGTTGGGCGGCACCCCGGTACCGCCGGCTTCGCTCCTGGGAGTCGCGGCACTGCACGCGCCGGATCACCTCGTCGAGGTCGAGGCCACCGCCGTACTCGACTGAGGAAATCGCCGCCGAATCGGCACGGAGCACTCAGTTCAGTTTACCAACCGACTCCGGGCGAGACGCCGCCACCCACCCCGCCGAAGCATCCGACACCGGGACGTAGCATCCGTCCACTGCCGCGCTGGCAGAGGCAGGCGGCCGAATAAGTAGTGTGCCGCTCGTATGGGCGGCCTTCGGGGCAGGATCGCCCCGAAGGCCACCCGGGGAACCGGGGAGGCCGAATACCAAACTCCGCTCCCCGAACCCCGGGACCGGACCCGGCTGTTCGGGTGTTCGGCTATTCGGCTATTCGGCTGTTCGGCTATTCGGCAGGCATGGAAACCCGGCCGAACAACCGCCCGGCGAGGTCGATCCCGGTGACCGCACCGCGGTCGTCGCGGCCGAAGAAGCCGCGCTGCCCGTTCAGCCCGCCGCCGGTGACGATGTACTCGTCCGCGTCACCGGGCAACCGGCCGAGTTCGGCCGGCGGCAGATCCGGCGGCAGTTCGCCGTCGGCCGCCGCCCGGACCTCCGGTTTGATCGCACAGGCAATCGTCAACCCGGCTCCGGCCCCGCCCTCATCACCGGCAACAGCGACGGTGAGCGTCATGATCTCGTTGGCATAGGTCCCGGCGACCTCCCCGGCCCACACCGCGTCGTACGGAAGCGGCTCCGAGTCCTTGTCGACCACTCCCAGGTAGTGTTCGAGCGCCCACCGGACGACCGCCTGATTGACCGCGAGGCCGCTGTCCGGGCCGGCATTGGACAATACGACGACGGCGAAATCGCGTTCGGGCACGATGAGCAGCTCGGCGAACTGGCCGTCGGCCGACCCGCCGTGCCCGACCGTACGCACGCCCTCCACATCACGCAGGAACCAACAGATCCCGAACGCGTCGCCGAGTGCCCCGCCCGGCAGCTCGACCGTCTGCTCCCGCATCCGATGCAGGGCCTCGGCGGGCAACACCCGGGTGCCGTCCGGCGCACGACCGTCGCCGAGATGGAACCGGGCCCAGCGAAGCTGGTCCGCCACCGAGGATGCGCCGCCCCCGCCCGGGTTGTTGGCGCGGGTGCCCTTCCATTTCCGCACGACGGCGGGCGCCCCGTCCGCACCGGGTTTGTGTCCCACCGCAAACCGTCGAGTCATCACGTCATTGGCAGCGAAGAGGGTGTGCGACAGCCCGAGCGGCTCGAACAGCAGGGAGGTGATGGCCTGTTCATAGGTCAGACCGGTGACCTTCTCGATGATCCGCCCGGCCAGGTTGTACCCCATCTGACTGTAGGAGGCCCGGGCACCGGGCGGCGCGATCGACTCCGACTCGGCCATCTTCGCCACGTACTCGGTCAGCGCGTCGTCCCCCTCGCCGGTGTCGACGCCCATCCGCCAGTCCAGCCCGGAGGTGTGGTTGAGCAACTGCGACACGGTGATCTCCGCCGCGGCCCGCTCATCGGGAAGCACCAACTCGGGCACATACCGCCGTACCGGCGCGTCCAGTTCCACGCGCCCTTCCGCGACCAGGCGCATCAGCGCGGTCGCTGTGAAGGACTTCGTGATCGAGCCCAGTACATACAGGGTGTCCCGGTCCACAGGCAGCGGATTGTCGACGCTGGTCACGCCATGGCACGCGTAGACCTCCCGCCCATCCGCCCACACCCCGACCGCGACACCGGGAACCTCGAACCCCGTGGCCGTCTTCTCCACAAACTCCGACAACAACGCGTCCCGCGACATCCCACTCCCCTTCCGCCGGCCATCCACACGGCACCGGCGCCCTCGCCCGTCACGGCAACACACCGCACTCCACCGGACCCTAAACCGCCCCCACGGCGCACCCACAGCCACCTATTGGATCCAGCGTCGTCCGTCCGGATCGCCGAACCACACATGTTGCGTCGTCGTCCCGTCACCACACACCGCGGCCGTGAGCCCGAATCCTTCGGCTTCCGGCCGCCCATGCCGACGCCACCACCACACCGCGTCCAGGAACTCGGCGGCGAGGTCGTCGGGCCCGCGAGCCGCGGTCGTGGTCACCAAGTCGTCGCCGCCGAAGCCGATCCGCGCACAGGAGAGCCCACCGGCCCCCTCCCGATACGGGTACAACCACCTGCCATCGCGGGGCGTGCCGGGCACCGCGTCCTCGACGGTCTTGACGACCTTCGGAAGCAGAAAGCCGATGACGGGCGCGCCGAACCCGGTCGACACCCCCTCGATCCACGCCGCGGACATCGGCGACGTGCCGTGCCGCGTGTCGTCGTACTCCCACCACCGGTCCGGCACTTTCGGCCAAACGGTGCGCTGGTCACGCGCCTTCATATACGACAGGCCGTCCGCGAACCGCCCGCCGGCCCTACCGTCGGCGCCGACGGTCAACCCGACAAGCAAGTCGTGACTTTCGCGCCCCCGGCCCCACCGCCCTCGTCCGCAGTAGCCACAACCGATCGCCTCACTTGTCCTTGTCCTTGCGACGCGTACCGGAGTCCCCGCCGCCGATCGTGTCGGACTTACCGTCCACGTCATCCGGCGGCCCCTGAGGCGGGTGCACCGGGCGCGATACCCATCCACGTTAGGGATCACAGCGCGCCCGGCGCAGGCGACTTCCACGACTGTCACCCTCGGGCGCGCGCGGGGGGGGCGGGTCGTACGCATCGAGGGACGTCGCGGCACCGCGCCGCCGGGTCGAGTAAATGGGTCGGCGGGGAGGCGGGTTCGCCTTCGTCGGGGTGCCGTCCGGGGTCGGCTCGTCCGTGTTCTCCGCGCGTCTCCGCGACCTGCCGCGACCGGCGGGCCCTTCACCCTCCGAGGTCGGCGCGGTGGCTCGCAGGGCCCCTCGGAGGGTCGGGAAGGGGGGACGTGGGTCGGCTTGACGGGGTCTTCGAGTCTCGCACAGCGAAGCTCTGTGAGCCGCTCTACGGGCATCAGAGCCTTTCCGTGTGGGGATCCTTGTCGACCTGACTTCTGGAGCATCTGAGCCGGCTTCAGTTGGCATTCAAGCCCACATTCAAGCCTCGCGACCGATAGACTGAGGCTCGTTCTTACATCGAGAACGCGGCCCGTGGAGGGCCTGGTTCGGCCTGCCCGCGCGCGGCCGGCGCCGCCTGAAGACACGACCACTCCCGCCGTCCGGCGGGAGTGCGGCTTGTAATGCCAGAAATGAGTGCCCTGTGACCGATCCCGGCATCCGATCCGACCGCTCCGCCCCCGACGTCCCCTCCGCCCCCACCACCCTCCCCACGCTCGCCGCGTCCGATGCCGACGGCCCTCCCGGTCCCTCGGCGGCTCCCGCCCACCGCAACGGTCACCACGGGGCCGGGGCCGGGTCCTACGACGCCGGTGCGATCACCGTGCTGGAGGGGCTGGACGCGGTGCGCAAGCGGCCCGGGATGTACGTCGGTTCGACCGGCGAGCGCGGCCTGCACCACCTCGTACAAGAGATCGTCGACAACTCCGTTGACGAGGCTCTGGCCGGTGTCGCCGACCGGATCGACGTGACGCTCCTCGCCGACGGCGGGGTCCGCGTCGTGGACAACGGGCGCGGCATTCCCGTGGGTCTCCATCCGGTGGAGCAGCGGCCCGCCGTCGAAGTCGTGCTGACCGTGCTGCACGCGGGCGCCAAGTTCGGCGGTGCCGGGTACGCCGTCTCCGGGGGGCTGCACGGCGTGGGCCTGTCCGTGGTCAACGCCCTGTCCACGCGCCTGGCGGTGGAGGTCCGCACCGACGGACACCGATGGCGCCAGACCTACCGAACCGGCCTGCCCACCGCCCCGCTTGCCCGCCACGAGACGGTGACCGGCACCGGCACCTCGATCACCTTCTGGGCGGACCCGGACATCTTCGAGACCGTCGACTACTCCTTCGAGACCCTGGCCCGCCGCCTCCAGGAAATGGCCTTCCTCAACGAGGGCCTGACCCTGACCCTGACCGACGAACGCACAGCCGTCGGGACGGACACCAAGGACGGCGAGGAAGGCGATGAAGGCGATGAAGGCGATGAAGGCAAGGAAGGCAAGGAGGGCGATAAGAGCAAGGGAAGCGAGGAAGGCGGGGCGGGCGAAGCCGGAGCGATCCGCTCGGTCGAGTACCACTACCGAGGCGGCATCGTCGACTTCGTGACGCACCTCAACTCCGGCAAGGGCGAACCGGTACACCCGACGGTGATCGCCATCCGGACCGAGGACCCGCAACAAACCCTGTCCGTCGACGTCGCGATGCAGTGGAACACCCGGTTCAGCGAGGGCGTGTACTCCTTCGCCAACGCCATCCACACCCACGAGGGCGGCACCCACGAGGAAGGATTCCGTACCGCCCTGACCGGTGTGGTCAACCGCTACGCCCGGGAGCGGAAGTTGCTCCGCGACCGGGACGACAACCTCTCCGGCGAGGACGTCCGCGAGGGGCTGACCGCGATCGTCTCGGTGAAACTGGGCGAGCCGCAGTTCGAGGGCCAGACCAAGACCAAGCTCGGCAACACCCAGGCCCGAACCTTCGTGCACAAGGTCGTCCACGAGCACCTGACGGACTGGTTCGACCGCCACCCCGGCGACGCGGTCGACATCGTCCGCAAGGCCATCGCGGCCCGAACCGCCCGGGTCGCCGCTCGCAAGGCACGCGATCTCACCCGCCGCAAGAGCGTCTTGGAATCCGCCGCGCTACCGGGAAAACTCGCCGACTGCCGATCCACCGACCCGGCGGGCTGTGAAATCTTCATCGTCGAGGGCGACTCGGCCGGCGGCTCGGCCAAGTCCGGCCGTGATCCGCGATATCAGGCGATCCTGCCGATCCGCGGCAAGATCCTCAACGTCGAGAAGGCCCGGCTCGACAAGATCCTGCACAACCAGGAAATCCAGGCGCTCATCTCGGCGTTCGGCACCGGCGTCCACGACGACTTCGACCTCGGCAGGCTCCGCTACCACAAGGTGATCCTGATGGCGGACGCCGATGTCGACGGCCAGCACATCAACACCCTGCTGCTGACCTTCCTGTTCCGCTTCATGCGGCCCCTGATCGAAGCGGGACACGTCTACCTGTCCCGGCCCCCGCTGTACAAGCTCAAGTGGAGCCGCGAGGACAGCGAGTACGCCTACAGCGACCGCGAACGCGACGCCCTCGTCGAACGCGGCCGAGGCGGCGGCAAGCGTCTGCGCGACGACACGATCCAGCGCTTCAAGGGACTCGGCGAGATGAACGCCGAGGAACTACGCATCACCACGATGGACCCGGACCACCGCATCCTGGGCCAGGTCACCCTCGACGACGCCGCGCAGGCGGACCTCCTGTTCTCCGTCCTGATGGGCGAAGACGTGGAGGCCCGACGCACGTTCATCCAACACAACGCGAGGGATGTCCGCTTCCTCGACATCTGACCCGCGACGCACCGGGCTCGGCGCGATCAGCCCACGCCGCCACCACCGCCGCGCATCCACGCGGTCCCGCCGAGCGCCCGCCGACCGGCCTCGGCCCGATCCGTCTCGCCCGGCGCCCCGACCCGCAGCAGGCCCGAACCGGCAGCCGCATCGTTGTCCCGCCGGCCGAACGAGAGCACGACCAAGCCCACGATCATCCCGAGCAGCACTACCGAAACCGAGATGAGCATCAGAGCTTCCATGTCAATCCCCCGTCGTCGCAAGGCAGTTCGCCCACACGGTCGATCACTGTGGATCACTGTCGATCTTCCACAGCACCACGCCCGGCGAACCACCCACCAGTTTGAACAGCCGATAACGATGACGTCACCCGGCGACCCGCTTCCGGCGAGCGGCGGCGCCCGGAAGGTGAACAGCCGGCATGACGCCGACGCCGACGCCGACGCTGGCAACCCGGACCCACCACCCTCGGAAGTGCCCGGGCGGGATCGTCAGATCCGGGCGATCAGCACGTAGCGCTCGTCGGTGACCGGACCACCCCACAAAGCGGCATCGGCGGTGAGGGATTCGACGCGCACCTCGCGGACGAGCGGGCGCACGGCGTCCGCCAGGTCGGCGGCGCCGATCCCCCGGTGCCAGGGCAGGGTGTCCGCACCGGCCACGTAGGCCGCTTCGTCCGACCCGGCTGCGGACCAGCGTCCCTCGACCAGCACGAGGACACCGCCCGGACGGATGCGGTCGACCCACGTACCGAGGGCGGCTCGTGGGTCGGGCAGGGTCCACACCAGGTGGCGCGAGAGCACGACGTCGAATCGGGCCTCGCCGGTGGGCGGTACGGCGGCGTCACCGACGAGAAAGCGGCCGTCGAGTCCGGCAGCCGCCAGTTTGGCCCTGGCCCGCTCGATCATGAGCGGCGCGAGGTCGACTCCGGTGACCCGGTGTCCGGCCTGTGCCATCAGCTCGGCGAGCGAGCCGGTGCCGCAGCCCACGTCCAGCACGTCCGCCGGGCCGGACGGCAACCATCCGGCCAGGAGCCCGGCCCACGCGGCGCGGGTCTCCGCCGCCCGCAGGCCGTGGTCCGGTTCGTCGTCGAAATCGACGGCGGCAGCATCCCAGTACGCGGTGATGGCAGCCGAGTTCGTCATCCCTGGATCCGCTCGGCCGGCACCGACCCGAACAGCGCGTCGTACGGCTCGTCCTCCGCCGTGAGGATCAACGTGAACCCCTCGTCCGCCCCGGTGACGACCGCACGCAGTCGGCTCAGCACGTCGGCCTCGGCCGGCAGGTCGAGACCCAGCGCGCCGGCCACCCGGTCCCGGTGCGCGGCCAGGTCGGGCATGTCCGCCAGATATTCGGCCGCCAGTTCGCCGCTCTCCGCCACGGTGAACGCCCGGCAGTCGCGCCACCAGGGCACCACCAGGACCAGCCGTACGAGCTCCGGCAGACCGATCGCGATCAGCGCCGCGCCGCCCTCGGAGTCCGCGTACAGGATCGGGCGCTCCTCGCCGCCGTCGCCGCAGAAGAAGTACGTACCACCGGCCCCGTCGCCCGCGAAGCCCTCGAGGGCCGCGCCCGAGGCGAGTCGTACGTCCTCGACATGGTCACCCCGGTCGAGGTCGAAGTCGCCCGGCCAGGCCAGAAATCGGGCCGCATCGTCGTGTTCCCGGATGGCGGTGATCAGCGATCGCATGCGTCGCACCCTAATAGCCCGGAGCGCCGATCACCCACGAGACGCACGAGAGGCACGAGAAGCGCCAGAGGCACGAGAAGCACGAGAAGCACGAGAAGCTACAGGGGCACCAGAGGCACCAGAGGCACCACAAGGCCACTCAAGAGACCGCCACCCACACCGTCCGCGCCACGCTCGGCGCGAACTCGTCGACCGGCGTCACCACTTCCGGCCCCGAGAAGTGCAGGAAGAACGCCCGCTGGAAACACGCCCCGAGGAGCAGCGCCGCAGCCGCGTCCGGATCCGCGTCGGCCCGGATCCGGCCGCGCTCGCGGTCCTCGCGAAGACAATCGGCCAGCGCGTAGAGGATGACGTGCGGCCCCTTCCCCAACTGCCGAATCCCCGCACGATGCCGCTCGAGCAGCGCCGGCGCGGCAAACAGCGAGCCGGCCATCGGCATGCCGTCGGCATAGAACTCCGAGGCGTATCGGGCGATGTCGGTGAGGTGCTCCTCCACGCTCCGCCCTTCGCCCGCACCGGGGGTGAGCTCGCGCATCAGGGCCGCGGCGCTCGGGGAGCGCTCGGTCAGCACCCGGACGAACAGTTCTTCCTTGTTGGTGAAGTACTTGTACAGCGCGGCCTCGCTGCACCCCGCCTCCCGGGCGATCGCCTTGGTGGTGGCGCCGGCCAGTCCGGTGGTGCGCATCAACTTCTCGGCCGCGTCCAGCAGACGCTGCGGAGTGGGCCGCCTTGACTCGGGGGTGGGCATTCAGCCACTCTAGATCAAACAACAAATTGAGCGAATACTCACTTACCCCTGCCGTTTTGCGCGCCCACCCACTTCGGACCACACCCTGCCGCGCGCGATGGGAGCGATCGGGCAGGGCGCCATGGCATGTACCCGCTCCCTCAGCTCCCGGGCGGCACGGTTCACCTGGTGACGCCGGCCCGTGAGAGGGGACTCGACCCGGCCGGCTACTCTCGTCCTCGATCCCGAGGTGTGACGGATCGAAGGCGCGGTATGTCCGAAGCGGACGGGAGATGCGGGCGTGGAGTCGCTCATAGCCGCAGTGCGGAGCGGGGACGAAAGGCTGACGGCCACGTTGTTGGACGCGGGAGCCGATCCCGACGCCGTCGACGAGCACGGCACCCCTGTGTTGTGCCTGGCGGTGGACGCCTTCGATCTCCCGGTGGTCGACCTCCTGGTCTCGTGCGCCCGGCTGGACCGCATCGCGCCCGACGGCCGCACCCCGCTGTTGCGAGCGATCGACCGAGGCGCCTGTGAGATCACGGACAGACTCGTCGGGCACGGCGCGAAACTGTGGATCGCGGACGCCGAGGGGCGTGACGCCCTGGCACTCGCCCGGTACTGGCACGAGACCGGCGTCGAGACGGAGTTGCACCGCAGAAGTGGGCCGGGTCCGCTCGAGCGCGGAACCATCCGACGGTCGGAGTCCGGCACCATCTGCGAGGAGTTGTCGTCGGGAGACCTGACGATCAGGAACGGACACACCGCCATCCTCACCGCGCTGGAGCCGCGGTACGGCATCCATCCGCCTTTCGACGAGTTGTTGTCGCGCGCCCTGGCCGAACAGGACGTCGACCACGAGGTGTGGTGGGCAACGACGTACGCGCTCCAGCAGCGTCACGATCGCACCGTCCGGGACGCCGCCGCCGCCCTGCGCGACCGGTCGGACCCGCTGGAGCGGTACTTCGGCGCGGAAGTGCTCCACCTGATGAACCTCTTCGACGAGGACGAGGACGAGGACGCACCACACGACCGGCCACTCGTCGATCTGTTCCTGCCCTGGGTGGCACGCGAGCCCGATCCTCGCGTGGCCCGGGTACTCACCGCCGGGTTGGCCGACGCCAAGGATCCACGCGCCCGCGAAGCGCTTCCCGCGCTCACGCGCCACCTCGACGCCGAGGTCCGGCAGCGTGCGGTCGCCGGACTGGGCTCCGCGATCGAGACAGCAAGCCCCGAGGCGCTGGTCGCCGTGACGGAGCGCATCGGTGACGTGAACGCAGCGGTCCGCCAAGCAGCCTGCCGGGCCCTCGCCTTCGCCCCGCCGGACACCGCGGACATCTCGGACCTGCGGACGAGAGGAAGAGGGCCGACGGGCGTTTTCCTACGTGAGGTACCGCCCGCTGCTTCGCGATCCGCACCGGTACCGGGCGTTATCCGGCCTTGGCTGGGCGGCTCAGAGGCGGCGCAACGTCGCTTCGAGTAGATCTTCGACGCGGGATGTCATGCCCACGACATCGACGGCGGTGCGGCCGGCGACCTGGATCGGGATGAGCCGGCGCCACTCGTCGCTATACGCGGTAACTGCGTACAGGTCCCACCAGGGATCGATGGCGCGGCCGGCCTCGGCCTCATAGGCCAGGCGGAGCCGCTCGGCCCAGTCCGCCCCGAACAGGACGGCCAGATTGAGCCGGGCATGCCCGACATCGAAGCCGGCCGGGCCGGTGCAGGATCCGGCCCAGTCCACGACGCCGGTCAGCCGGCCGCGCCGCCAGAGCAGGTTGAAGTGCTGGAAGTCGCGGTGGATGAAGCAGGTGGCGGACTCGGGCGCCCGTTGCCGCAGGATGCCGAAGGCAGCCGCCCAGATCGCCGGGCGGGTCGCCGAGGAGGGGATTGTCGGGGCGGCTGCATCGATCCGGGTCCGGAAAGGTCCTGCCGCGACCTGCACATCGTGGATCCGCACGGCCATGGCGGCGATCCGGCGCAGCCAGTCCTCCGGGTCGGCCGGCGCGACATCCAACCGGCCGGGCAGACGCGTCATGAGGATGGCCGGGTACCCGCCGGCTTCCCGGCCGTCCGCGTCGGCGGCGATCGGCTCGGGTGCCGGAAGTCCGGCATCGTGCACGGCACGAAGCACCGCGGCCTCGTGCCGGACCAGCGCCGCCGTGCCGCGCTCTGCCTGCTCGTACCGGCGCAGGACCAGCACGTCCCGGTGGCTGCCGTGGTCGATCGTCAGCCGGTGAACGGCAGAAGTGATGCCACCGGTCATCCTGCGCCAGTCCACAACCCTGGCCCCGGTGACGCGCTCGACCCAGTCGAGGGTCTGCGATGACGGGCGTCGGCGGCGGAAGTCCACAGTCCGTCACCTTGGCATGGCGGCGTTCGGATGGCCAAGCCGATTTACCGGCTCGGGGGGGGTGCGGTCGTGCATGTGATGGGAGAGTCCGGCCGGGGTTCCGGGGCGGCGCTTGGAGCGTGGCGGCGCCGTCCGGCTGTTGGATGCAACGATCAGACCCTGCCGCAGTCTTGGGGTTGTCTGCCGCCGGCGGAAACTCGGGTGGCCTCGGCGCACCAGCTGGGTAGGGTTGGCCGGTGCCCGAGCTGAAGCGGCTGCATTCCGGCCATGCCCCGGCGGTGTTGGCCTTCGAACTGGCGAACCGCGCCTACTTCGCTGCCTCGGTCTCCGACCGAGGCGACGAGTTCTACGACCGGTTCGCCGACCGGTACAGCGCCCTGCTGGTTGAGCAGGAGGCCGGTATCAGCGCCTTCTACGTGCTCGTCGCCGAGGACGGCTCGGTGCTGGGCCGGTTCAACCTGTACGACATCGCGGACGGCACCGCCGAACTCGGCTACCGGGTCGCGCAGCACGTCGCCGGCCGCGGCGTGGCGACCGCGACCGTCCGGGAGTTGTGCCGACTGGCGGCGGCGCGGCACGGGCTGCGCACCCTGCGGGCAGGCACCTCCCGGGCCAATGCCGCGTCCCAGCGGGTACTGACCAAGGCCGGGTTCGTCCCGGTCGGCCCGGCCGACCCGGCCGCTCTCGGCGGTAAGCCGGGCACCTGGTATCAGCGCGACCTGGTACTCCAGCGGTAGACCGCGATCCTGCCGATGGCTGCGGGGAAGGCTGCGGCCACCGTTGAGTCCCTGTGAGTCCCTGTGGGTCCCTGTGGGTCCCTGTGGGTCCCTGTGGGTCCCTGTGGGTCCCTGTGGGTCTCATGATTGTCGCAACTCCCTTCCCTCATCCCCCCGTTCCCATCGGCGCGCGGAGCCGGCGTGGGCGGCGTGGGCGGCGGGTCGTCGATGCCTCCTCCGGCCAGCGGTGGTGGTGGCGGTCGATGACGTAGTGGTGGTCGTGGCGCGGGCCGGCTGCGGAGTGGACCGCGTCGGTGAGGTGGGGGTGGTCTGCGGGGAGGTCCGCGTGGACGTGGGCGAGCCGCAGCGGATCGTGGGTGGGCCAGGTCGTGGCGGCGACCGTGCCGGCGGCCGAGGCGACCACCGCCAGGACGATGGCGGTGACCGGCAACCCGGCGGCCGTGGCAAGTCGCCCGGCGAGTGGGTAGGTCAGCAGCCAGCAGCCGTGGGACAGGGAGAACTGGGCGGCGAACGCGGCGGGCAGGTCCGGGTCGGCGGCGGAGCGGCGAAGCACCCGGCCGCCGGGGGTGAGGACCGCCGAGCTCGCCGCGCCGATGGCCGCCCAGGCCGACAGGAGCAGGCTCCAGGTCCAGGCCCCCGGCGCGGTGGCGGTGAGCCCGGCGACGCAGGCCAGGATCACCGGCAGGGCGAGCGCCGCCGCCAACATCACGGCACGATCGGCGAATCGGCGCAGGAGTCGGGGCAGGAGCAGCGCGGCCGACATGGATCCGGCGCCGTAGGCCCCCAGGGCCAGGGAGACGGCGCTCGCGGGCCGGTCGAAGTGGTCGTGTACCACCACGACGGTGTCCACGAAGACGATCGCCCCGGCGGCGGCGACCGCCAGGTCCAGGGCGAGCAGGGCTCGTAGTCGGGGGGTGGCCCGGAACAGACGTGTCCCGAAGGCCGCCTTGGCGTAGACGCCGCCGGTGCGTTCGACGGGAACGGGCTTGGGCAGGACGGTCGATGCCACCAGCGCCGCCGACGCGGCGAATCCGACGGTGGTGCCGACGAACAGCCGGTCGTAGGAGACCAGGGCGAGCAGCCCGGCGGCCAGTGCCGGGCTGAACAGGCTCTCCAGGTCGTAGGCGAGCCGGGACATCGACAGCGCCTGTGTGTAGTCGCGTTCGGCGGGCAACACCTGGGGGATGGTGGCCTGGAAGGTGGGGGTGAAGGCCGCCGACGCGGTCTGGAGCAGGAAGATCAGGACGTAGATCTGCCAGATCTGGGTGACGAAGGGCAGGGTGAGTGCGACGCCCGCGCGGGTCAGGTCCAGTGCGACGAGCAGTGCTCGACGCGGGATCCGGTCGGCGACCGCGCCGACGATCGGGGCGATGGCGATGTAGGCGACCATCTTGATGGCCAGCGCCGTTCCCAGGACCGCCGCGGCGGCGTCCCCGGCGAGGTCGTATGCGAGCAGGCTCAGCGCGACGGTGGCCAATCCGGTGCCGACCAGCGCGATGACCTGAGCGGCGAACAGGTGGCGATAGGTGCGGTTGCGCAGTGCGGCCGGCATGGGTCCCCGTCCCGGTCGATGGCGTCGAAGGGCCGCACCATCATAGTCATCACGTGCATACGTGTGCACATGTTGGCTCCAGGAAATCCGCCGAACCCCCGCTTCGGGTCCGATGATCAGTCGTGGGGTGGCAGCGCGCCGATTTGGTGGTCGGCGACGTGCAGCGCCTCGTCCACCAGGCGCCGCAGGTGTCCGTGTCGCAGCGAATACACCACCCGCCGGCCGTCCTTGCGGGTGCCGACCAGGCCGGCCAGGCGCAGTTTGGCCAGGTGTTGGCTGACCGACGTGCGGGGTGCCGCGCAGGCCTCGGTCAGGGTGGTCACGTCCGCCTCGCCCCGACCGAGTCGATCCAGCAGGGCCAGCCGGGTGCGGTCGGCGAGCAGGGCCAGGATCGACGCGGCGGCATCGAGCCGTTCGCCCTCGTCTCGTTGCTGCGCATCGGATGCACCTGCGAGATGTTCGCCCACGCTCATCCGTACATCGTAGGCCGACCGGCCCTCGGCTTCGGTCGCCGCGCACGTGGGGCGGTGTCGTCAGACCTCCAGGACGGCGGCGGACCAGGTTCCGTGCACGGCGAGTGAGGTCAGGAGTACGCGGGTGCCGGGTTCCGGGTCGGCGTCCAGGACGTGTTTGAGGGCGATCAGCAGGGCGGCCGAGGCGAGTCGGCCGGATTCCGGGCCGATGTCGGTGATCCGATGGCGCCGCAGCCGGAAGTGTCGGCGAAAGCGCTCGCTCATGTCGTTGGCGGCGGTGTGCAGGACGATGTGGTCGATCGTCTCCCATGGGGTTCGTGCCTCGCGCAGTGCCTTGCCGACGAGGGAGCAGACCAGGGTCAGCGGGCGGTCCTTGAGGTCGCGGTGGTGTCCGGCGTGCGATTCGAGCCAGGCGGGGCGTTCCAGGAGCGCGGTCGGCATCCGTCGGGCGGGCTGCGGGGCGGCGCTCGGCGGTGCCGTCGGGGGCCGGGTGTACGCCGGGTCGGCACGCGGGGCCACATCGCGGGTCACGATCGAGCGCAACCGGTTGTGCGGCCAGCCGCGTTCGGCCAACACCGCGGCTGCGGTGCCGCCGCGGTGGCGGCGATCGTGGTCCGCGAGGGGCGAGTACGGCTGCGCGGGCGCGAGCAGGATCCCTCTCCGTCCGGTGCGGTCCTCGCGCAGCCTGCCGGCCAACTCGCCCAGGAGCGGCAGCGCGTCGTCGGCGCCCGGACTCGGCGGGTGCGCATGGGCGCGGCCCGCACCGAGGCGATCGAGGACACGACGTCCGACCGGTGGCGGCGGCTCGTCGTCCCACGGGTCGCGTACGTCGCAGACGACCAGGTGCGGCTCACCGAGCTCGGCGGGCGTCAGACCCGCCCGGCCCAGCGCGTCGCGGGCCGCGGCCTCGGTCAGCGCGAGGGCCGTGTCCACGGGGCTGCCCCACGGTGGTGCGTCCGACCCGCACCGCACGGTCGAGCCGCCCACGGCTCGTATGCCGATATCGGCGAACCTCATGAACCACCCCTCGACGACGCCCGATCCGCGTGCGACACGCCTACCTGCTCCTGCGCGAGTACCTGCTCTTGCGCGAGGCTAAATCGGCCCGGCGCGCGGTCCGGTGGGCGTTCACGCCATCCTGACGCCGCCCTGACGCAACCTTGGCGCGGTGGGGCGGTCGGCCGCCGAACTGCCACCCTCCGGGCGCGTGTCCGGCGATGGCCGAGTCGTCGTCGGCGTAAGGATCGTGTGAGTGACCGGTGTTCGGACTTGCCCTCGGGTGCGGGTTCGCGCTGTGCTCGTGGGGTGAAGGGCGCCGGCACCTCGACGAGTGGCGCGCGGACCGAGTGGGCGAGTCCCACCGGTGCCGTGCGGACGTCGCGCTGCGCGCCCGTGCTCTCCGGTCGGATCGGCGTACGTCACGAGGACGAACCGCCTGATCCCGAGACCGCGCGCTGAGCCGACCGCCGTTCCCGAGCGGCCCCAACCGGCCCAACCGGCCCTACCGGCCCGACGGGCCGTAGCGGCGTCGCGGGCTGACCCGGCACACGCCGCAAGTCGCCCATACCGCAGCGGTGTTCGTCCCACGGCCGGAGCGTCGCCGCACGTCGACGACGCCTCGATCGCAACTCGCGGACCCGCCGGCACCACGGTGACGCGGCGTACGCCCGTCGGCAAGGCCCTCCCCCGCCGGCCCGACCGCCGGCGGCCGGTAACCCGCGCAGGCGTCGACCCGAAATCTCCCACTCCAATTACCTTTTACCTTCTGGAAGAAGCATGTCCGAATTCAGCAACTCTGCCCCGACTCCCGCCCCCGTCGCGCCCCGAACCGCCCTGGTCACCGGTGCCGAATCCGGCATCGGGTACGAGACGGCCCGCCTTCTCGCGGTGGCCGGCCTCTCGGTGATCGTGCACGCCCGTACCGGGTTCGGCGCCAAGGAGACGGTCGATCGGCTGGTCGAGGACGGCGCGGACCCGTTGCGTCTGGACACCGCCGTCGCCGACTTCGCCTTCCTCGACGACGTCAACGACATGGCCCACGAGGTGCTGATGAAGCACCCGACCCTGGATGTCCTGGTCAACAACGCCGCCCTGGTCGGTCCCGAGGGTCGAACCCTGACCGACGAGGGGAACGAGATCTCCTTCCAGGTCAACTACCTCGCACACTTCCTGCTGACCCGGCTCCTGGAACCGGCGTTCGCCGCGGCGTCGGCACCTCGGGTGGTCAATGTGTCGTCGACGCTGCACCGCACCGGCAACATCAACTGGACCGACCTGACCCGCTCGCGCCGCTACTCGCGCGTCGCCGCGTACGCGCAGTCCAAGCTCGCGCTCACCATCTTCGCCCGCGCCTACGGGCAGTACGCGCAAGGCGCCGCCACCTCGGTGAGCATCCACCCCGGTGTCGTCTCCACGCGGCTCCTCCCCTACTACGGCACGATCGGCCGCCCCGCCGCCGAGGGCGCGGCCACCGTCACCCACCTGTGCTCGACCGCGACCGAGCTCGAACCGGGCGCCTACTACGACCGGCTCGCCGAGGGTCGACCCAACCCGAGCGTCGACGAGGCCCGCACGATGCAGCGCCTGTGGAAACTCAGCACGCATCTGACCGGCCAGGAATAGCCCGCCGGCCGACCCAGAACGACCCCGAACGACCCGACCCCCGCCGCACGAACCGATGCCATCCCGACCATCGGAACAACGGCGGGGGTCGTCGGCGTCCGGGTCCGGGATGCGGGTTCGGGATGCGGGTCCTGCCGCACCGCCAAAGGGGTGTCAAGACTCGGCCGGACGGCTGAAGAGCGAGGAATTTGGGACTCACCCGTTCCGCATCCGAGCACGAACCGCACGAGTGTCACCACTACCCGTCACCACCGGATGCGTCATACGCTCGCGACGACCCCGAAGTGGTCCCGCGTACCGGTCCCTTGCCGCGTAAGGAGTCGAATCGTGGCCGATGTGCTGTTCGTGCTCGCCACCGTCGCCTTCTTCGCCATCGTGACCATGATCGCCCGGGGAGTCGCGAAGTTGTAACACCGGTGACCCCCCCGCCTGCCGACCGACTTGCCCAACGTGCTCAACGTGCCCAACTCGCCTAACTCGCCCAACTCGTCCGACTCGCGCAACCCACCCACGTCGTCCACGTCGTCCACGTCGTCCCGAATCGGGGGTCGCACCCATGAGCGTCGAAAGTATCGCCGGGTTGTCCATCGCCATCGGCCTGCTCGGCTACCTGGTGTTCGCGCTGCTCTTTCCCGAGAAGTTCTGAATGGGTACGACGCTCGCAGGCATCCTGCAACTGAGCCTGCTGATCGTCGTGCTCGCGGCGGTGCATCGGCCCTTCGGCGACTACATGGCGCATGCCTACAGCAGCCCGAGG
Organism: Embleya sp. AB8; assembly: GCF_049739465.1. NCBI lineage: Bacteria > Bacillati > Actinomycetota > Actinomycetes > Kitasatosporales > Streptomycetaceae > Embleya > Embleya sp. AB8. The sequence goes on along the minus strand of NZ_JBMHHY010000011.1, from coordinate 71,395 downwards.
CACCTGCGCGGCGAGCGCTGGATCTACCGGCTGATCGGCGTCAAACCGGACGCCGAACAGCACTGGGGGATGTATCTCCGCAGCATCCTGGCATTCTCGCTGTTCTCGGTGCTGGGTCTGTACGGGCTGCTGCGCCTCCAGGAACATCTGCCGCTGAACCTGGGCATGCAGGCGATGCCCGCCGATCAGGCGTTCAACACCGCGACGTCGTTCACCACCAATACGAACTGGCAGTCGTACTCGGGCGAGACGGCGCTGGGCCATCTCGCCCAGATGGCCGGGCTGACCGTACAGAACTTCGTCTCGGCCGCCGTGGGCATGTCGGTCGCGATCGCCCTGGTCCGCGGGTTCGCCAGAACCCGCTCGGGCGAGCTCGGCAACTTCTGGGTGGACCTGGTGCGGGGCACCGTACGCATCCTGCTGCCGATCGCGGTGATCGGCACGATCGTGCTGGTCGCGTCGGGCACCATGCAGAACCTGTCCGACCCGCACACGGTGCAGACGCTCTCCGGCGCGTCGCAGACGATCCCCGGCGGTCCGGTCGCCTCGCAGGAGGTGATCAAGGAACTCGGCACCAACGGCGGCGGCTTCTTCAACGCGAACTCGGCCCACCCGTTCGAGAACCCCAACGCGTTCACCAACCTGTTCGAGATCTTCCTGATCCTGGTCATCCCCTTCTCCATGCCGCGTGCCTTCGGCAAACTGGTGGGGAACGTCAAGCAGGGCTACGCGATCCTCGCCGCGATGTTCGTGATCTGGTTCCTCGCGGTGTGCCTGATGTGGTGGACGGAGGCACATGGCCACGGCACCGCACCGCAACTCGCGGGCGGCTCGATGGAGGGCAAGGAGCAACGATTCGGCATCCCCGGCTCGTCGCTCTTCGCCGTCTCCGCGACGGTGACCTCCACGGGGGCCGTCGACTCCTTCCACTCGTCCTACACCGGACTGGGCGGCGGGATCGCGATGTTGGGCATGATGCTGGGCGAGATCACGCCGGGTGGGGTGGGTTCGGGTCTGTACGGGATCCTGATCATGGCGATCCTGGCGGTGTTCGTGGCGGGCCTGATGGTCGGCCGGACACCGGAGTACCTAGGCAAGAAGATCGGCGCCGGCGAGATGAAGCTGGTCGCGATGTACATCCTGGTCGTGCCCGCCACCATCCTGACCTTCACCGGCGTCGCCATCGCACTGCCCGGTGAGCAGGCGTCGATCCTCAACTCCGATTCGCCGCACGGCCTTTCGGAGGTGTTGTACGCGTTCACCTCGGGCGCGAACAACAACGGCAGCGCGTTCGCCGGGCTCAATGCGAACACCGAGTTCTACAACGTGAGCATCGGGTTCGCGATGTTGATCGGCCGGTTCGTGCCGATGGCCCTCGCCCTGGCCCTGGCCGGAAAACTGGCCGCGCAGGGCGCCGTGCCGGAATCGGTCGGCACCTTGAAGACACATCGGCCGCTGTTCGTGGGCACGCTCGTGGGGGTGATCCTGATCGTCGCGGGCCTGACCTTCTTCCCCGCGCTGTCGCTGGGCCCGCTCGCAGAGGGCCTGACATGAGCCGGCCGCCGGGCACGTACCGGCCCTGCCGCGGGCCCGAGGGGGGTCGCCGCCCATGTCGTCCGTGATCGACAACCCCCAGTCCGCAGGCCCCCCTTCGGACGTCGGCTCGGCGCGCGTGGCCGCCGGCCTGTTCGAGCCGAAAGCCCTGTTGAAGTCGCTGCCGGACGCGGTGCGCAAGCTGGACCCGCGCTTCATGCTGCGTTCGCCGGTGATGTTCGTGGTCGAGATCGGCTCGGTGCTGACCACGGCCCTGGCGATCAAGGACCCGTCCGTGTTCGCGTGGGTGGTCACCGTATGGTTGTGGCTGACCGTGGTGTTCGCCAACCTGGCCGAGGCGGTCGCCGAGGGCCGCGGGAAGGCGCAGGCCGACACGCTGCGCGCGGCCAAGAGCGACACGGTCGCGCGGCGACTGGCCGCCGACGGCACCGAGGAGGCCGTACCCGGCGCGAAGTTGACGGTCGGCGATCTGGTGGTGTGCGAGGCCGGCGACATCATTCCCGGTGACGGGGATGTCGTGGACGGTGTCGCGAGTGTGGACGAGTCGGCGATCACGGGTGAGTCCGCGCCGGTGATCCGCGAGTCCGGCGGTGACCGCTCGGCGGTGACCGGCGGTACGAAGGTGTTGTCCGACCGGATCGTGGTCAAGATCACCACCGAGCCCGGCAAGACGTTCATCGACCGGATGATCGCGCTCGTCGAGGGCGCGGCCCGGCAGAAGACGCCGAACGAGATCGCGCTCAACATCCTGCTCGCGTCGCTGACCATCATCTTCCTGTTCGCGGTGGTCACCCTCCAGCCGCTGGCCGACTACTCGCACGCCCAGCAGACCCTGGTGGTGCTCACCGCACTGCTGGTCTGTCTGATCCCCACCACGATCGGCGCGTTGTTGTCGGCGATCGGTATCGCGGGCATGGACCGGCTGGTGCAACGCAACGTGTTGGCCATGTCGGGGCGCGCGGTCGAGGCCGCGGGCGACGTGTCCACGCTGCTCCTGGACAAGACCGGCACGATCACCCTGGGCAACCGACAGGCGTCCGAGTTCGTCCCGGTGGACGGCGTCGAGGAGGCCGAACTGGCCGACGCCGCGCAGTTGTCCTCACTCGCGGACGAGACGCCCGAGGGGCGCTCGATCGTGGTGCTGGCCAAGGAACGCTACGGACTGCGCGAGCGACACCAGGGCGAACTCGCCCACGCCGAATGGATCGCCTTCACCGCGCAGACCCGGATGTCGGGCGTGGACCTCACGGAGGACGGCGTCGCCCGGCGCGTCCGCAAAGGGGCCGCCGCAGCGATCAACGCGTGGGTGTCCGACCTCGGCGGCGCCGTCCCCGCCGACTCCGTAGCGGCCGTCGACGCCATCTCGGCGGCCGGTGGTACGCCGCTCCTGGTCGCCGTCGAGGACGTGGCCGGCGCCCGGCTCCTGGGCGTGATCCACCTCAAGGACGTGGTCAAGGAGGGCATGCGGGAGCGCTTCGACGAGCTGCGCCGGATGGGCATCCGGACCGTGATGATCACCGGCGACAACCCGCTGACCGCCAAGGCGATCGCGGACGAGGCCGGCGTCGACGACTTCCTCGCCGAAGCCACCCCGGAAGACAAGATGGCCCTCATCCGGCGCGAGCAGGCGGGCGGCAAGCTGGTCGCGATGACCGGCGACGGCACCAACGACGCCCCCGCGCTGGCCCAGGCGGACGTCGGCGTGGCGATGAACACCGGCACCTCGGCCGCCAAAGAGGCCGGGAACATGGTCGACCTCGACTCCAACCCGACCAAGCTGATCGAGATCGTCGAGATCGGCAAGCAACTGCTGATCACCCGGGGCGCGCTGACCACCTTCTCGATCGCCAACGACGTCGCGAAGTACTTCGCGATCATCCCGGCGATGTTCGCCGCCGGTGGTGGGCCGCATGCGCTGCACGGGCTGAACAAGCTCAACATCATGCACCTGGGCACGCCCGAGTCGGCGATCGTCTCGGCGGTGATCTTCAACGCCCTGATCATCGTCGCGCTGATCCCGCTGGCCCTGCGCGGCGTGCGCTATCGGCCGATGTCGGCCGACAAGCTGCTCGGCCGCAACCTGCGGATCTACGGCCTCGGCGGCCTGATCGCCCCGTTCGTCGGGATCAAACTCATCGACCTGCTCGTCTCGCTCATCCCCGGAATCGGGTGAACCGGATGCCGACCATCCTCACCACACGCGTACGGGTCCTGCTCGCCGGGCTCCGGGCCCTGCTCGTGTTCACCGTGTTGTGCGGACTCGCCTACCCGTTCGTGATGACCGGGATCGCTCGGGGGCTGTTTCCGGATCAGGCCGACGGGTCGAGGGTGAACCACCGGGGCCGGGAGGTGGGTTCGACCCTGATCGGCCAGTCTTTCGACCTGGTCGACGCGCACGGCAACGCGCGCAGGTTCGACGCGGACGGCAGGGAGGTGCTCGCCGGCGCCGACGGCAAGGGCTACACCTACCTCCAGGGCGGCGGCACGCTCACCGCCGAGCAGGCCGCCGGCGTGACCGGCGCACCGGATCCGACCTGGTTCCAACCCCGTCCCTCCGCCGGCGGCTACGACGCGCTCGCCTCGGGCGCGTCCAACTACGGCCCGGAGAACCCGACCCTGATCCAGGCGATCAAGGACCGCCGGGCCCGGGTCGCCGCCTTCAACGGCGTCGCGCCGGACCGGGTCCCGGTGGACGCGCTCGCCGCGAGCGGCTCGGGCCTGGACCCACACATCTCCAAGACGTACGCCCTGCTCCAGGTCGACCGTGTCGCCCACGCGCGCGGCCTCGACCCGGCCGTGGTGCGCAGCCTGGTCGAGCGCAAGACCCAGGCGCCGATCATCGAAGTACTGGGCAGCGAACGGGTCAACGTACTCGACCTCAACCTCGCCCTGGCACAGGTCACCGAACGCCGGGGGTGAGCGCCGGGGCCGTCGAACGGGCCCGGCGCGTGCCGCTCGCCGGCTCGCCTCTCAACCGACTCAGAGCCGATCCGATCCGATCGAACTCACGCCCCAACGCCCCTCGTTCACCTTCGGCGGGGTTCCCTCAGCACCTGTCGAGGAGGTCCCGGATCGCCGTCAGCACGGCGTCGGGCCGGCGCCAGTGCATGGTGACGTGTCCGGCGCCGTCGACAAGGCGCTGCTCGCCGCGCGTGACCGATGCGGCCAACTTCGTGTAGAGCCGGGTCTTCCCGTCGATCTCCGCGCGCAGGAGCGACTCGTCCTCGCCCACCGACACCGCCGTCTTGAACGCGTCGACGCCCGTGCTCGTGAGGACGATCAGCGGCACGTCGGGCAGCGGTCCCGCCTGCCGCAGCTCGTCGTGGAGCCGCTCCACATTGCTCGTCTCCCGGAAGCCGACCCGCAACCAGTCCGGACCGACGTGCCGGTCGACGAGCGGCTCGCGGATCCGCTCCGGCCAGTCGGCGAGCTCCGCCGCGAACAACCCTCGGTACAGCCGGACCAGTTCGTCCGGCAACTCGTCGGGCAGCGCCTGATCGGGGTCCCACGCCGCCCACTGGTCGACCAGTTCCCGGGGCATGTGCGCAAGGTAGTCCTCGTGCGCCGGATCCAGCAGGAGCAGTGCGGCCACCTCGTCGGGAAAACGCGTCGCGTAGTGGCGGGCATAGAGGCCACCGAGGGAGTGGCCGACCAGCAGGTAGGGGGCGGGCACACCGGCGATCCGCAGCAGTTCGCGCAGCTCGTCGGTGACCTCGGCGGACGTACGCGGCAGTTCGATCGGATCGCTCCACCCCGTTCCGGCGCGGTCGTAGAGCACGCTCGTGGTGAGTTCGGCCGCGCGCTCCCGGACATTCCAGTAGTCCAGGCCGACCGCGCCGCCTCCGGGCAGGAACACCACCGACGGCCCCCCGTCGCCCGAGCGATGCACCAGCAACCGCCGCCCGTTCACCTCGTACCGGCGCCCCAGCGGTGCACTCGCTTCGGTAGTGCTCCCGTCGGGACGAACCTCGAACGTCCGATCCGGCATCGCCGACTCCCTCATATCCATCGCACCCTCGCGTGCCTCGCATGCCCCGCGAAGACGATCCATTCCCATTTTTGGGAACGGTATCAGATGTGGGAGTGTGGGCGCATGGACACGCTTGAACTGCTCCTGCATCCGGTGCGGGTGCGCATCGTGCACGCCATGTCCGGCGGGCGTACGCGCACCACCGCCGATCTGTGCGCGAGCCTGCCCGACGTACCCAAGACCACCCTGTACCGGCACGTGGGCCTACTGGCCGAGGCTGGGCTGCTGGAGGTCGTCGACGAACAACGGGTACGCGGCGCCGTCGAACGCAGCTACCGACTGCACCGGGGCCGGGCCACGATCGACGCCGACACCGCCGCATCGATGTCCCTGGACGACCACCGCCACGGCTTCACCGCGGCCCTGGCCGCCCTGCACGCCGAGTTCAACGCCTACCTCGACCGCGACCACGCCGACCCGACCGCCGACTCGGTGGGCTACCTCCAAATCCCGCTCTGGCTCAGCCCGGACGAACTCGCCGAGTTCGTCGACGAGGTACGCAACGCCATCGTGTCCCGAACCAACAACGAACCCACCCCCGAACGCCGCCTACACCTGATCAGCCCGATCCTGTTCCCCATCGAACCGGGACCGAGGTAACCGGCAAAGGAAGACCACCGCCGGCCGACCCACAACTCCCAGGCCGGTCCGGGCCGATCGCCCCGCCCACGGATCTGCCACCCAGCACAACCGATTCGGACGAATCCCCGTGTCCGTCGGCTTGGCCAGGGTCCCGACTCACCACAACGGCTGACTACTAAACGGAGCACAACGATGAGCGGCAGCAGTGACGGGGTCGAGTGGCTGGAGGAGTCGACCTTTGATGTCGGCTACTGCGTGACGTTCGCGCGCGGGCTGTCGGCGGTGGAGTTGTTGCGGCGTATGGGCTGTGATGTGGCCACCGCAGCCATGAAGAGCCCCATCGATGCGAACCATTGGATCGAGGACATCGCCGACGAACTCGGCCACCAGGCAGTCGCGGACAGGGAATGGGTAATCCGGGCCGGGGAGGCCGACGGCTGGGCATTCGCGGTGGAGGACGGCGGGGTGCGGGGCATCGACAGCGAGGTGCTCGCCGCAGTCTCCGCGGGCACAGTGGCCATGAGCACCTACCGCAGCATCAACGCGGAGAATTTGTTCATCTATGCGGAGTTCGGGAGCCTGCTGTGCGGGTTCGACACGCCGCTCGATCGTTGGGGCGACGAACCCGATCGGCTGGTACCGCAGTTGATTCAGGCGGGCCTCCTGTTGCCCGATGGGGCGGATCCCGACCGTGGGATCGGCGAGGAACAGCGGCTTACCCAGCGCATGATGCACACCGAATTCGGCGTGACACTCCCGCGCGCGGACGTCGAGCACGGCGAACTCCTGACCGCCATGTACTGAGGCGGACATGCCCGGCCATTGCGGCGCACCGGCGGTGATTAGGGCGGCGGCCCGGTCCGGCGGTCGGGGCGCGGTGCCGTCGGCGGCGTCGGCGGCGTCGATGGCGAGCCCCCGGACGGCAAGGCGGTGCTCGGCGGGTGTTTGTATTGCTGTCATGTGGCAGTTGTGTCACTTCTCTACCTTGGGTGGCGTCCGACTCCCTGGACTCGTCGTGAACTTTCCCCACCAAGCGAGGGCGCATGAAGCAATACACCGATCCCGCCGTTCCGGACCCCCTGGCGGCCATCGGCCTTGTCCAGGTGTCGGATCTGCACTTTCGGGACTCGCCCGGGGCTCGCGGGTTCGCTCGCCACGAACCCGACGACGGGCTCGCGGCGGTGCTGGCCGATGCGGCGGGGGCGGTCGCGGCGGCCACGTTGGTGGTCGCCACCGGGGATCTGGCGGATCTCGGCGAGCCGGGTGCGTACGAGCGGATGGGCGAGGTCCTGGACGCGCTCCCCGTCCCGGTCTATTGCCTCGCGGGCAACCACGACCGGCAGGACGCACTCCAGGCCTGTCTCCCGCGCCCCAACGTGCACCTGGAGCCGGCCGTCCGGGTCGGTAACTGGCTGATGCTGTTCCTGGACAGCAACGCGCACGGCCTCGAACCCGACGGCGACGGCACGTACCGCGACCGCGACGACCGGGTCCATGCCGCCGCCCAACCGGGCCTCACCCCGATCGAGGAGCGCCGCGCCCGGGCGATCCTGGCCGGCACTCGCGCGGACCACGTCTTCGTCTGGTTGCACCAACCGCCGCTCCCGCAAACCGCCCCCGACGCCCAGGGCGACAGCGAACTCGCCAGGCTGATCCGCGACTTCCCCAAGATCCGGGCGATCGGCGCCGGCCATCTGCACGGCGACCTCTCCGGCGAGTTCGAGGGACGACCGGTCTACGTATGCCCGTCGACCTTCTTCGGCATCGACCACACGAACCAGGCCCTCGACGGCCCCGGCTACCGCACCTACACCCTGCACCCCGATGGCCGCGTGGACACCGAAGTCCGGATCGTCCCCGGCGAGATCACCGACACGATGCGGGCCGCGCCCCTCCCCGGCTACCTCGCCGACCTGATGGCGGGCCGGATCACCAGCGAGGAACTCCGCTCCCTGAGCGACACCGAGTTCGAGGACCGCTTCGGCGAACCCCGCCCGATGCGCCGACCCTGAACCCACGGGCCTCCCCCGGACACGGACACCTCGACAGCCGCGCGAAGGCCCGGTCGCCTGCTCAGTGGTGGGCGCAACACGCGGCCGGGGCGCCGGTGACGTGTCCCGTCGCGCCGGTTCCCGCGACGGACGGCTTGGCCGCCCGGACGATGGCCGCGTGCATCCCGTCCGCGACGAGGTGGGTGGGGGTGATCTCGATGCGGGTGAAGCCGGCCGCTTCGAGGCCGCGCCGGTACTCCGTGAAGGAGAGGGCGCCCGCGATGCAGCCGACGTAGTCGCCGCGTTCGGCCCGCCGGGCGGGGGTGAGGGCGTCCTCGGCGACGACGTCGGAGATGCCGATCCGGCCCCCGGGCCCGAGGACGCGGAAGGTCTCGGCGAAGACGGCCGCCTTGTCGGTGGACAGGTTGATCACGCAGTTGGAGATCACCACGTCGATCGTCGCGGCGGGCAGCGGGATCGCCTCGATGGTGCCCTTGAGGAACTCGACGTTCGTCGCGCCGGCCTTCCTCTGGTTGGCCAGGGCCAGGGCGAGCATCTCCTCGGTCATGTCGAGTCCGTACACCTTGCCGGCCGGGCCGACCCGGCGAGCGGACAGGAGTACGTCGATACCGCCGCCGGAGCCGAGGTCGAGCACCCGGTCGCCTTCGCGAAGGTCGGCGACGGCGGTGGGGTTCCCGCAGCCGAGGGACGCGGCGACGGCGCCGGCGGGCAGTTCGTCGCGCTCGCCGTCGGTGTAGCGGGCGGAGCCGAAGATGTCGTCGATCCCGATCCCGAGCCCGATCGCGGCCGGGCCGCAGCAGGTGGTGCCGCCCTCGGTGACCTGGACCGCGGCTGCGGCGTAGCGTCGGCGTACGGTCTCGCGCAGGTCGGGTTTCTGCTCGGGCATGGCCTTCACTCCTCGCCGACCGGATCTGTGCGGGTCCTGGCCTGGCGGCCCGGACCTGGTTGCATTCATGTTCTTCGATTCAAGCTTGCGCCCTGTATCGAAGAACGTCAACATAGAAGCATGTCGAAACAAGAGTTTGTGGTGCTCGGCCGGGACGACGCCGACGGCTGCTGCCCGACCCTGCTGACCGCTCCACTGGACGAGGAGTCGGCGGCCGACCTGGCTCGGGTCTTCAAGGCTCTGGGCGACCCTGTTCGACTGCGGCTCCTGTCGATGATCGCCGCGCGCGCGGGCGGCGAGATGGGCGGGGAGATCTGCGTCTGCGACCTGACCCCGGCCTTCGAACTGTCCCAGCCGACCATCTCCCACCACCTGAAGCTGCTCAAGCAGGCCGGCCTGATCGACTCCGAGCGGCGCGGAACATGGGTGTATTACCGGCTGGTTCCCGGTACGACCGACAAGCTGGCAGCCGTCCTCACCCGCCCCGGCGCCCCGGTCGCCGAACCCGCCGCAGCAGCCCGGTGAGCGGGACGACCGATACGCCGACGGGATCGCCCACCGCCCGACTGTCGTTCCTGGACCGCTTCCTCGCCGTGTGGATCCTGCTCGCGATGACCATCGGCCTGGGACTCGGCCGCGTTGTGCCCGGCCTGGGGGACGCGCTCGCGAGGGTCACGGTCGCCGGCGTCTCGTTGCCGATCGCGCTCGGCCTGTTCGTGATGATGTACCCGGTCCTCGCGAAGGTTCGCTTCGACCGTCTGGACGCCGTCACCCGAGACCGACGTCTACTCGTCCCATCCCTGGTGCTGAACTGGATCGTCGGTCCGGCCCTGATGTTCGCCCTCGCCTGGGTCTTCCTGCCCGACCTGCCCGAGTACCGCACCGGCCTGATCATCGTCGGCCTCGCCCGCTGCATCGCCATGGTCGCCATCTGGAACGACCTCGCCGGCGGTGACCGCGAAGCCGCCGCCGTCCTCGTCGCCCTCAACTCCGTGTTCCAGGTGCTCGCGTTCGCCGCACTCGGCTGGTTCTACCTGAACGCGCTGCCCGGCCGGCTCGGCCTGGAACAGACCGCGCTCGACATATCCGGGTGGGAAATCGCCCGCTCCGTCCTCGTCTTCCTCGGCATCCCCCTGCTCGCCGGGTTCCTCACCCGCCGCCTGGGCGAGAGGGCCAAGGGCCGCGTCTGGTACGAGACGAGGCTGATCCCCCGCATCGGCCCGTTCGCCCTGTACGGGCTGTTGTTCACCATCGTCGTGCTGTTCGCCCTCCAGGGCGACGCCGTCACCGCCAAGCCCCTGGACGTCCTACGGATCGCGCTACCCCTACTCGCGTACTTCGTGTTGATGTGGGCCGGGTCCATGGCCGTCGGCCGCGCGGTCGGGCTGGACTACCCGCGGGCGACGACGTTGGCGTTCACCGCTGCCGGCAACAACTTCGAACTCGCCATCGCCGTCACCATCGCCACCTTCGGCGCCGCCGGCGGCCAGGCGCTCGCCGGGGTGGTCGGCCCGCTCATCGAGGTTCCGGTCCTCATCGCACTCGTGTACGTCGCCCTCCGGGCGCGCCGCTTCTTCCCGCAGCCCACTTCGCCGGCCACACCGGCCGTCTCCCCGGAAGGTTCCGCCAGTGTCCGAAGCCAAGTCTGAATCCGAGTCCCAGTCCCAGTCCGAATCTGAATCCAAGTCCGAGTCCGAGTCCGGCGCAAAGCCGTCGGTGCTGTTCGTGTGTGTCCACAACGCCGGCCGCTCGCAGATGGCCGCCGCCTTCCTCGCCCATCTCTCCCAGGGCCGGGTCGAGGTCCGCTCCGCCGGGTCCGCGCCGGCCGAGACGGTGAACCCGGCCGCCGTGCGGGCGATGGCGGAGGTCGGCATCGACATGTCCGCCGAGACGCCGAAGGTGCTGACCGTCGAGGCCGTGCAGGCATCCGACGTGGTGATCACCATGGGCTGCGGCGACACCTGCCCCGTCTTCCCCGGCAAGAGCTACCTCGACTGGAAACTCGACGACCCGGCCGGGCAGGGCATCGAGGCGGTCCGGTCGATCCGGGACGAGATCGAACAGCGTGTCCGCGACCTTCTCGCCGAACTCCCGCCCGCGCGCGCCTGATCTCCCCTCGACGTCCTCGACGCCCTCGATGTCCTCGATGGCATCCAGGGGAGATTGCTCGGCCGCACGTTTCCGATACCGTGCACCGATATCGGAGTCCGTATCCGTAACAGCCGTGCGACCGCACTCGATCGAGGAGTAAGCGATGGGTACGTCGGCCGCAGCTGCCGAACCGCGCGAGCTGAAGCGGCACTTGGGCGTGTTCGACGCGGTGGTGATCGGGCTCGGGTCGATGATCGGCGCGGGGATCTTCGCCGCGCTCGCGCCGGCGGCCGGCTCGGCGGGGTCGGGGTCGGGGTTGTTGGCGGGGCTCGCCCTGGCCGCCGTGGTGGCGTACTGCAACGCCACCTCCTCCGCCCGACTGGCCGCGCGTTACCCGCAGTCCGGTGGCACGTACGTCTACGGCCGCGAACGGCTCGGGGACTTCTGGGGCTATCTGGCCGGCTGGGGCTTCGTGGTCGGCAAGACCGCCTCCTGCGCGGCGATGGCCCTCACCGTCGGCGCGTACGTGTGGCCGGACCAGGCGCATGCCGTGGCGGTCGCCGCGGTGCTGGCGCTGACCGCGGTGAACTACGTCGGCGTACAGAAGTCCGCGTGGCTGACGCGCGGGATCGTCGCGGTCGTCCTGACGGTGCTCGCCGCGGTGGTCACCGCCTGCCTGACCGACGGCACGGCACAGGCCGCGCGTCTCGACCTCGGGACGGATGCCACGTTCGGCGGCGTACTCCGGGCGGCCGGGCTGCTGTTCTTCGCCTTCGCCGGCTACGCCCGCATCGCCACCCTCGGCGAGGAGGTCCGCGATCCCGGGCGAACCATCCCGCGCGCCATCCCCCTCGCGCTCGGCATCACCCTGGTCGTCTACGCGGCGGTCGCCGTCGCCGTACTCGCGGTACTCGGACCCGACCGGCTCGCCCGCACCGCCGACCCGCTCGCCGAGGCCGTACGCGCCGCCGGCGTCCCGAGCCTGGCGCCGGTGGTGCGCATCGGAGCAGCCGTCGCGGCGATCGGCTCGCTGCTGGCCCTGATCCTCGGCGTCTCGCGCACCACCCTGGCGATGGCCCGCGACCGGCACCTGCCCCACGCGCTGGCCGCCGTCCATCCTCGGTTCAAGGTGCCGCACCGCGCCGAACTCGCGGTCGGCGCGGTGGTCGCCGTCCTGGCCGCCGGCACGGACGTACGCGGCGCGATCGGCTTCTCCTCCTTCGGCGTACTGGCCTACTACGCCATCGCCAACGCCTGCGCCTGGACGCTCACCCCTGCCGAGGGCCGCCCCGCACGAATCGTCCCGATCGTCGGCACCGCAGGCTGCCTGACCCTGGCCTTCGCCCTGCCGGCGGCCTCGGTGTCGTGGGGAGCCGCAGTAATCGCGGCGGGCGCCGCCGGCTACGCCCTGCGCAGGGCCACCACCCACACCTGAGCAACGGCCACGAGCGGGACCGGCCCACACCGGGCAACACGTGGCGGGCCGGCTCCCCGGGCGCCCACCGGTCCTCGGCTGATCGCGATCGACTCCCAACCGGTCCCCCTGACGTCTGCCGAGCCGAAGTCATCGGTGTCGGGGCCGGATCGGCCACCGCCGGCCCGTGTCGGGGTCTCCCGTCCAGACGAATTGTTCGTCGTCGGGGGTGACGGTCAGGCCGTGGTCGTACAGGCCGATCGCGCCGTCTGCGGTCCACGCGTCCCAGGCGGCTTCGAGTTCGTCGACCAGGAGACGCGGGCCGCCCTGGGAGGCGATGGTGCGGCCGTCGGGCAGGGCGGAGATCGCCGCCCAGGAGTGGGCGCCGTCGTGGAGTCGAGCGTTCACGCCGTCCGCATCCACCGTGGTGTCGAACAGTACGTCGGGCAAGGCCAGGCGCAGCGCCCACAGCAGGTGGGCGTTCTCGTGCAGTGGCCGCAGGTCACGGACGTGATCGGCCACAACCCGCACCCTTCGACGTAGTAACCATGCGCAGAAGAATGATCACGCGGGTCGACCCACGACGGGAAGGTCTCGAATCCAAGCGCGGCATCACGCCGGCGCACGCGCCCGGCGCGGAGCCGGCCCGCAGCCTGTGCCCGGGAGCGGAACTGCCCTGCCCGCACCCTGCGGTCGCCGGCTCAGCGGCGGGCGATCACCTCCATCGGCAGTGTCCGCGGGGACAACACCGCGCGTGCCGCGGCGCGGATCGTGGTGCCCGGGATCGGGCGCAGGCGCCAGCGGGTGGCGAGCGAGGCCAGCGTCAGGGAGGCCATGGTCAGGGCGAACGTGTCGCCGACGCACCTGTTGGGTCCGACGCCGAACGGGACGAATGTGGCGGGCGGGATCGGGCAGCGTCCCGTCTGGGCGTCCACCTCCCAGCGCTCGGGGCGGAACTCGTCGGGGGCGTCGAACAGGTCGGCTCGTCGGTGCAGGAGGTACGGGCTGACCAACACCGTGCCACCGGCGGCCAGTTGTCGGCCGGCGAGTTCGGTGTCCCGGGTGGCGGTGCGAATCAGGGCCCAGGCCGGCGGGTACAGGCGCAACGTCTCCTTGACCACCCTGCCCGTGTGCTCCAGGCGCGGCAGCTCCGCCAGGGTCGCGGTGGCGCCGGCGAGGACCGTGTCGGCCTCGGCGAACAGTTCCGCCTCGACCTCGGGGTGGGTGCCCAGCAGGTGCAACGCCCAGGCCAGCGACGCCGACGTGGTCTCCGCGCCGGCCAGGACGAGCACCATGATCTGGTCGGACAACTCCTGTTCGGTCAGCCCCGTGCGGTCGTCGTCGCGGGCCTCGATCAACCAGGACAGCAGGTCCTCCCCGGCGCCGTCCCGCTGTCGGCCCTCCGCGACGATCTGCCGTACGTAGCCGCGCCATTGTGCGACGGCGCGTTCGTAGCGGCGGTTGGCCGGCGTCGGCAGTCGGGTGGCGGCCGGGAGCAAAACGCGGGTGACCGTGCCGCGCAGGAACACGTCGAGGCAGCGGCGCAGTTCGACGGCGGTCCGCGCGTCCATGCCGGCGGCGAAGAGGGTACGTACGGCCACCGAGGTGGTGAGCGTGAACATCTCGTCGACCAGGTCGACCACTTGGCCGGGCCGCCACGACCGCGCCAGTGTGTCGATCTCGGCACACATCAGCGCCGCGTACCGCTCCATCCGGTCGCGGCGAAAGGCCGGCTGCACCATCCGCCGCTGTCGCCGATGTTCGGCGTGCACACAGGTGGCCAGGCCGTTGCCCATGTCCGCGCGCATCGCGTCGTAGATCGGCCCGGTCCGGTCGAAGGTAAGCCCGTCGGCGAACGCCTTCTGGGCCACGTCGGGATGGCAGGCGACGTACATGCGACGTTGTGGAAACCGGATCTCCACGAGATCCCCGTGTGCGGGCAGGGTGCCGAGGAACTTCAGCGGGTCGCGGCCGAAGGCGGGCAGGTGGCCGAGTACCGGCCAGGCTCCCGGGGCCAACTCCGGTCGTTGCGCGGCCGGTTGCGTATACGTCACGGTTCCTGTCCCTTCGGGAGAGCACGCCTGATCCATCCCCCGTGGTCGCCGACGCTAACGGAAACCACGGCGGCGATCGGGCCGGACGCGCCGCCGGCGCCCGAATGCCGGGGGCGTGCGCCGGGGCGGAAGGCGGTCCGGGGCGGGTCAGGCGTCTCCCGGAAGGAGGTGTTGGGCGACCTCCTTGAACGACCACGTGCCGGCGGTACGGGTGAGCACCCAGACCAGGTCGAAGCGGTTCGGCCAGGTCGCGGGGGCGCCGCTGCCCGGGGCGAGTGCCTTCACGATGGCCGGGATTCGGGAGTGTTCCCAGCAGATCAGTACCGGGCCGCCGGCCGTTGCGACGGCAGCCGCCAGGTCGGCCTCCTTCGACTCGGCGTAGGTCAGGTCGACGGTCAGGCCGAGCCGTTTGGCCAACGGGGTGACGGTCTGCCGCATCCGGTGGCCGCCGGCATGCGGGCCCTGGTCGGTGGCGGCGTAGATCCTGGTCGGCACCACCAGCCCGGCGACCGGTGGGACGAACAGCCGCGGCAGCGCTTCGGCTCGGGCCCAGCCCCGCTCGGTCAGCGAATGGCTGTCCGGCTTCCCGTTGTCGTCCCGGCCGGTTTCGCCGCCGGTGGGCTTCTCACCGTGTCGGATGATCATCACGACCAGATCGCCGCCACCACCGCCACCACCCCCGGCGGCGGCGGTCGGCACGCTCGCGGCCGCGGTGGGCCGGGACGCGGCGTGGCTCTCGTCCTTCGAGCCGCAGCCGACCAACAACAGCGACATCGCCCCGAGTCCGGCGATCAGCCGACGGCGGCCGATCGCGGGAGGTTCTTCTTCGTACACGTTCCCGATCGTGTTCTCGGCGATGTTCTCGGTGGTGTTCCCGGCGCTGTTCTCGGTCGTGTTCCCCATGGCTGAAGACGCCCCCTGTCCGTTCGCAACTGCCCTGCCCGGTCCGTGCCCGAGCACAAGAGCGTATCGGCGGAGGGCCGAGAGTCGTTGACAAAGCGGAACGAGGTTCCATATCTTAATTGGAACAACGTTCCGCTTTTTTGGTGGAGCTGTGACCAGTGAAGGGAACCACGCGTCATGAGCGAATCGACGTACCCGGCCGACACCTTCGGCCCGCCGCCCGTCCCCATCCCCATCCCCGCCTCCGCCCCCGTGCTCTCGGTCGGTCCGGTGGTGCTGCGCGCTCCCGGCCGAGCCGTCGACCTGGAGGTGCGCGTGTCCGCGCCGGTGACCGGGAACGACCTGCCGGTCGTTCTCCTCTCGCACGGCCAGGGCCCCTCGAACCACCTTTCCTCGCTGCGCGGTTGCGCCCCCCTTGCCGATTTCTGGGCGGCGCACGGGTTCGTGGTGATCCAGCCCACCCATCTGAGCTCCACGACGCTGCGTCTGGACCCCGACACCCCCGGGGCGCCGCTGTATTGGCGATCGCGGGCCGAGGACATGACGTACATCCTCGACCGGCTCGACACGATCGAGGCCGCCGCACCGCAGCTTCCCGGGCGGCTGGACCGCGGCCGGGTCGCGGTGGCCGGATACTCGATGGGCGGGCACACCGCAAGCCTCCTGCTGGGCGCCCGGCTCACCGATCCGCAGGACGGGACGGAAGTGGACCTGACCGAGCCCCGGATCAAGGCCGGTGTCCTGCTTGCCGCGCCCGGCCGAGGCGGCGACGCGCTCAGCACGTTCGCGACGGAGAATCTCTCCTTCCTCTCGACCACGGACTTCTCCACGATGCGGACACCCACGCTCGTCGTCGCCGGCGACAAGGACACCTCCCCCCATCTGACGGTCGTCGGCCCGGACTGGCACACCGATCCGTACTTCCTGTCCCCGGGCCCGAAGTCCATGCTCACCCTGTTCGACGCGGAGCACGGGCTCGGCGGGATCGCCGGGTATGACGTCGCCGAGACCACCGACGAGAGCCCCGAACGGGTGGCCGCCGTACAGCGACTCACCTGGGCCTACCTCCGCACCGAGCTCTACCCCGGGGATCCCGCCTGGCAGACGGCACACAACGCGCTCGCCGCCGACCACCACCCGCTCGGACGCGTCGAGTCCAAGTAGGCCGAGTAGTCCGAGTAGGTCAAGTTCCGCGCCGCAGTTCGAGCAGGCCACTGCCCAGCCGGCGGGTGGTGAGGCCGGCTTCGGCGGCCTCGGCCTCCAGGCGCGCGGTCGGGATCGGATACATCGTGAAGACCGCCGAGCGTTCGTCTAGCACCCGCCCGGCCCCGGTGGTGCGGTACGTCATCGTCCAGTCCATCGTGCCGGGCCCGCTGGGCTCGGCCTGCATCCAGCCCTCGTAGGTGAGTTCGCCGACTGCGGTGGTGTGGTAGCGGGTTCGCGGGACATGGCACGGCTCGGGCGGTTCCTGTACCTCGATGAACGCCGACGCCCCGGGAGCCAACCGCTCGGCCAACAGGCGGGCCAGGAACCGCCGTTCGGCGGCGTCGAAATGATGCAGTACGGCGGTCGCCACGACGGCGGACAACACCGGCGGCAATGCGGCCTCGGCGAGCGTGTCGGCCCGGACCGTCACCCGCCCGCGCAGCGCGGGGTCTTCGGCCACGCGCGCACGCAGCGTGGCGGACATCGCGGCGGATGGTTCCAGGGCCACGATGCGCGCGTCGGGCAGCGCGTCCGCGACGACCCGGGTGGACAGACCCGTACCGGCGCCGATGTCCAGGACCGGGCCCGCCGTGGGGTCGACGTGGCGCAGGGCGTCGGTCAGCACCGGGCGCAGTTGCCGCCAGTAGGGCTCGGACATCAGGTGGTAGTAGTCGGCGGTCGCGCCGTAGGGGTCGTTCACGGTCGTCTCCGGTGTCTTCGGTGTCTTCGGGCGTCACTAGTGGAAACGATTATCATGATCGATAGGGTGTGATGTCCACCGGGCGTCCGAGACCTTGCGGCCGGATCCCCGCCAACGAGAGGGAAGTGCCACGTGAGCGAGACAAGCGCGACAAGCACGACAACCGCGACGAGCGCAATGAGCGGCAGGAGCGCGACGAGCGGGACATTCGACGTGGTCGTGGTCGGCGCCGGTCCGGCGGGGCTGAACGCGGCCCTGGTGTCGGGGCGGCAGCGGCGGCGCGTGCTGCTGATCGACAGCGGCCGGCCGCGCAACGCCCCGTCCCCCGCGACCCACATGTTGCTCAGCCGGGACGGGTTCTCCCCCACCGCGCTGCGCGCCGCCGCGCGCGCCGACCTGGCGGCGTACGACACGGTGGAGATACGCGCGGGCGAGGTGGCCGACGCCCGTTCGCTGGACGACGGGTTCGAGCTGGTACTCGCGGACGGGAGCACGGAGCGTGCGCGCAAGGTGATCCTGGCCACCGGGCAGGTCGATGTACTGGCCGATATCCCCGGTCTGGCCGAGCGGTTCGGTCGCGGCGTCTTCCACTGCCCGTTCTGCCACGGCTACGAGACCCTCGGTATGACGGTCGCCGTGGTCGGTGCGGACCCGGCCAGTGTGATGCTCGCGCTGTATGTCGCCGACCGGTTCAGCGAGGACGTGGTCCTGGCCACGCTCGGGCAGGGGCCGACCGACGAACAGCGTGCACTGCTCGCCAAGGCCGGAGTGGGCCTGCGGGCGGAGGGGTTGACCTCGGTCTCCGGTGAACCGGGCGCCCTGCGCCTGGAGTTCGCCGCCGGCCCGGCGCTGGGCCGAGGGGCGATCTTCCATCGCACCCGGATCCACCAGCACTCCGCACTCGCCGCGCGCCTTGGTTGTGTACACCTGCCGGACGGGTGCGTGCGCGTGGACGAGTTCCAACGCACGTCCGTGCCGGGCGTGTTCGCGGCGGGCGACATGGCCCGCCTGGAGGCGCTCCCGGATCCGCTGACGTTCGTGGTGACCGGTGCGGCGGACGGCGCCCGGGCCGCGGTGTGGGCCGATCAGGAGTTGTTCCGGGCCGACGCCGAGCTGTAGTCGGGCGGTTCGCGCACCACAGGCAAACAAACACAAACAAGCAAATACAAATACAAACACACGCAAACACACGCACGCGCCGGGCGGGGAGATCCCCGCCCGGCGCGGTCGCCGTTCAGCGCACGGTGCCGTGCTCCTCCCGGATCGCCTCGGCGAGCGCCGCCACGGTCGGCGCGGTCAGGAACGTGCGTGGCGGCACCCGGCCCACGCCGCCGCGCGTGAGGCCGGCCAGCAGCCGTACCGCCAGCAACGAGTCCCCGCCCGTCGCGAAGAAGTCCGCCGCCCGGTCCACCGGTTCGCCCGCCGGCAAGCCGAGCACCGCGCGCCAGGCGTCGGCGATCGCCTCCTCGAGGCCGTCCCGAGGAGGGCCGGCCGCGGCGCGCGCGACCTCGCGGGCGCGGGCACGGGCGTGCAGGCGAGGTGTGTCCGAGTCCGGGTCGTGGCCGGGGTCGAGCGGCTGCGGCAACACGTGCACGATCCGCCATCCGTCGGCCTCGGCGAGGGCGTCCACCAGTGTCGTGAAGTCGGTGAACAGCGCGTCCAGGTCGGCGGGCGCGAAGAGTTCCTCGACCGCCGACATCCCGATCACCAGTTCGTCGCGGGCTTCGTACAGGCGGGCCTCGAGGGCGACCTGCGGCGTACGCAGTTCCTGGTGATGGTCCTTCAGGTCCACCGTGCCCAGCGGTCCGGCGTCCTCGGGGATCGCGCCGCCCATCGCGGCGTCGACGCCGAGCGTGCTCTGGAACACCACCGGTGCGACCGGGCGGGTGGTACCGCGCCGGCGGGCCAGTTCGCGGCCGATCTCCACCCCCGACACCAGGTTGTGTGCGAGCGCCTCGCCCAGATCCTCGCTCGCCGACCGGGCCGCGTCGGCGAGCGTGGTCCGCTCGGCGAGCTCGATCGCGAGCGGGACCGTCGTGGAGAACGCCCCGATCATCCGCTGCACGTCGGGATGCAGCGGCAGGCGGCCCAGTTGGAGGGTGCCGAGCAGGAAGCGCCGATGCCCCGCCGCCCGCGCGAGCGCCACCGTGTATGCGGCCAGCGTCGCCGCCGACGGCGTCACCGCGTGCGCGCGGCACTGCTCCTGAAGGGCGCGCCAACGCGTGGCCGACAGGCGCACCTCCCGTCCGGACATCATCGGTTCGGCCACCGCGTCCGGCTCGACCGCCAGCGGTAGTGCGGGCGATTGGGGCAGTTCCGCGAGCCGTTCCCACCACCAATCCCGGTCGGCGATCCACCTCGGCGTCGTCGGCAACGCGGCCAGCGTGGTCGCGTAGTCGCCGAAGTCCACGTCCAGCGGCGCCGGAACCGCGTTCCAGTCGGCGGCGAAGGCCAGCAGGTCGCGGTACAGCAGCCCCGAGGACCAGCCGTCGATCAGGAGCAGGCTGGTCGCGGAGTGGATCCGGGCTCGCCCGCCCGGCAGCAGGCTCAACCGGATGTCGATCCCGGGCCCCGTCTGCGGATTCGGCCCGTGATGCCGCATCCGCTCCCGCAACTCATTCACCCGCGCCCCGACTTGCTCCGGACTCGCCTCACGCCAGTCGTACACCGTCGGCGTCACGATCGCGTCCGGGTCGTCGGGGTCGAGGATGTGTTGGCGTCCGTCGGCGGTGATCCGGGCGCGCAACATCGGTTGATGGGCCATCAGGCGTTGCAGGGCGTCCCGCAGTGCCTCGGGCGCCTCGTCGGCGTCCACGTCGTGCAGCGCGAAGTCGAGGCAGTGGTGGGCGGATGTGTAGGACAGCTCCCACGCGCCCTGTTGGCCGACGAAGTACCCCTGCTGCAACGGGAGTAGCGGGAAGGGCGCAAGCGCGTCGGGGCGCGGGGTCACCTCCAGTCCCGGGGCGATCGATCCGCCCGACGGGTGTGCGCGGGCGGCAACGGCGGTGGCGAATTCGGCGAGGGTGTTCTCCACGCGTACGTCGGACAACGCGAGTACGGCTCCCGCCCGGCGGCGGACCAGGGCGGCGGTCCGCACGGCGAGGATCGAGTCGCCGCCCAGGGACAGGAAGGTGTCGTCGGGGCCGATGTCGGCCGCCGGTACGTCCAGGATGTCCGCCCAGATGCGGCGGACCAGGGTCAGCGGGTCGGTCGGCGCGGCGGGCGCGGGGGTGGTGGGCACGGGTACCTCCGAGGCGGGGTCACGGACGGGGTCACGGACGGGGTCACGAGCGGGTCACGAGCGGGGTCACGGGCGGGGTCATCGGGTGACCGCGATGGTGCGGGTGAGGGTGTCGACGGCGTGCGCCTCGATCGGGGCGAGCGCGGCGGGCAGTAGCTCGGCCGCGGCGGTCAGCACCACAGCCGGGTCGGGACGTGGTGGCGTGGGCTCGCGGCGGCGGGCGGTGAATACGTGTTGTCCGGCGGCGGCCAGGGGGCCGGTCGGGCCCGGGTTCACCGCGACGTGGTCGAAGCCTGCCGCGTGCAGCGACGTGGTCCATTCGGCGACGGTCGGGAAGATCCGGTCCTGCCCGGCGCGGAAGTCGGCGAAGCCGGGCGTGGGCTCGTCGGCGCGTGCCGACATCAGGAAGTGCATCCCGGTGGAGAGCACGGCATGCTCGCGGCACGATTCGAGGAAGACCAACGTGCCGTCGGGAGCCAGGAGTTCGCGGAGGGATGCGAGGGTGCGGGTGGTGTGGCGGGCGTTGTGCAGCACATTGGCCGCGAGGATCACGTCGAAGCGCGGTTCCGCGCTCAGCCATGGCGGCGTCGGGGCGTTGATGTCGACCAGCGCGTAGCGCAGTCGGCCCGGGTGGGCGGCGAAGCGGTCCCGGGCGGCGTCCAGGAAGAAGGCCGAAACGTCGGTGAACAGGTAGTCGGGCGACCCGAGTTCGGCCAGCACGTGCTCCGTTGTCGCGCCGACTCCGGCGCCGATCTCCAGGACGCGCGGTCGGCCGGCGGCGGCGCGGGCCACGGCCGTGGCGGCGACGGTGTTGAGGTGCCGGCTGATCACGTTGTCCCGGTAGTTGCCGGTCGCGGTGTCGGTGGCCCCACCCTCGAACAGGACGGACTGCACGGTACGTTGCCCGCTCACCAGCGTGGGCAGCCCGCGCAATGTGCTCTGCAGGAAGCGGCCCATCGCCGCCGGGTAGCCGAGGTCGCGCCGGGCGGCGTCCGACTCGGCCATGGCCGCGCCCAGTTCGGCGCGGGTGACGGCGCGCAGTGGGCCGTGGTGCGACTGTGGCGACGCTCCCCCGAGCAGGCCGTGTTCGGTCAATGCGGCCGGCCAGCGACGGACGATCCAGCGATGGCGTTCCGGCGCGCCCAGCGCGGCGCAGATCTCGGCCGCGGTATGCGTCGTGCCCGGGGCGAACAGGCCTGCCCCGCGCAACGTCTGCGCGATGGCCAGGACGGCGGCCCGGTTCAGGGCAGCGATGGCCGGTGCCACGTCGGGGCCGGGGTAGGGCGGGCTCGGGGTGGGCGTTCCGGGGGTGGTGGGGCCGTCGGGTGGGTGGTGGCCCCGGACCAGTGCGGCGACGGCGGCGGTGCGGCCGTGGGTGATCCGGAAGACCTCGGCCTCGGCGACGTCGGGGAGGGATTCGAGGACTTCGCGTACGCGGAGCAGGTCAGCGGACACTGGCGGCCTCGCGGGTGTCGGGCGGTGCCACGGACAGGCGCGGCGGGGTAATCGTGGGCAGGCGGGTGCGCAGGTGGTCGCGGAGGAGTTCGGGCAGGCGGCGGGCGACGAAGGCGGGCAGCGGTTCATGGGCGAGCGGCGGGCCGTCGGCGAGGTCCTCGACGGGTCGAAAGCGCGCGTTGTCGGGCCCGGCGACGGCCAGCCGGGTGGGGTCGTCGAGGTCGACCAGGACGACCGCGTCCCGGGTGGCGGCGTCGAGGTGCAGCTCGTGTGGCGTGCGTGCGTGGGCGTGATCGGTCAACAGCGCGTTCGGTACGGATGTCGACGGGCGCGTGGGCGCCGAGTCGGCCGGGGCATCGACGCGCAGGAGGGCGTCGTAGCGGTATCGGGTGAGTTCGGTGTCGGCGGCCATCGTGCGGGCGCGCACCGAGAGTTCGACCCGGCGGCCGGTCCCGGACGCGGCCCGGGCGAGGGCGCGCGGGTCGAGCGACATCTCCTCGTCCTGCGCGGCGCGGACCACGGCACGACGCGCGATCTGGTCGGGCGAGGCGTCGGCGTCCCTGGCCCGCTCGACCCAGCGGCAGTAGTGATCGAGCAGGCCGGCCTGGCGAATGTCGCCGACCAGTACGTAGCCGCCGGGGGCGACCAGGGCGATCAGGTCGTGCAGCACGGCCCGCAGGTAGGCCAGGTCGGGGAAACACTGCGTCACCGAGTTGAGCAGGATCAGGTCCGGCGGCATGTCCGGCCCGAATGCCTCGGCCAGCGCGCGGGCCACCACCGGCGATCGGGTCTCATGCGCGCCGGCCCGGACGATCGTGGCGTGTGGGAGGTGTTGCGCCCGCAGCCGGTCGACGGCGGCGCCGGAGACGTCGGTGCCGACGTACGCCGATACCCGGCCGCCGAGCGCGTGGGTGAACATCCCGCTGCCGCAGCCCGGTTCCAGCACGCGCGTGGGTCGGCAGGAGAGCACGAGTGCGGTGGTGGTGTCGCGCCAGTCCGCCATGTGCGCGGCGGGCAGCGGACGTCCGGTGTCGGAGGCGAGCCACCCGGAGAGGTCGGCGTCGGCGGGGCGTTCGGGGCCGTCCGGTCGGTCGTACACCCAGTCGTAGACGTCGCTCCAGTGATCGAGAAACTCGCGCAGCAGACCGCCCGGGGCGGGCCGCACGGCCAGGGCATCGGGGTGCGGTACGACGACCAGCCCGCCATCGGGTGCGGACCCGACCTCGGCAACCCAGGGATGCGCGCGCAGTTCGCGCAGAAGGAGGGCGTCGTCTTGGTGGTGGGTCATGGGCTTCCTTGGGGATCGAACGAAGTGGTGTGGGTGGTCGGGTCGGGCCGGATCGGGTTCGTCCGGCGGATCCGGCGCCGACTCGACGAGCGTGCCCGCGGCCACCCGCAGGACGCGGTCGGCGCGAGCGGCGACGTCGGGATCGTGGGTGGCCATCAGCACCGCCAGGCCGTCGGCCCGAAGGCCATCGAGCAGATCCAGGAGGGCCGCTGCCGTGTCGGCGTCCAGGGCCGAGGTCACCTCGTCGGCCAGCAGGATCTCCGGCCGAGCCGCCAACGCCCGGGCCAGGGCGACCCGTTGCCGCTGTCCGCCGGACAACCGCCCGGGTCGCCGGCGGCCCGCCGCCGGGTCCAGGCCGACGGCGGCGAGCACCCGCAGCGCCTCGTCCCGGGCGGGCGTACGCGCCAACCCGGCCGAACCGCGCAGCGCACGGGCAACGGCGCCGATCGCCCGGTGGGCCGGGTTGAGTTCGTCGCGTGAATCCTGGCCGATGTACTGGATGCGGCGTAGGTCGGCACGCGAGCGGGCGGCGGCCGACACGGCCAACGAGCGCTCCTCGGCCCCGAGGTGCAGGCTGCCGGCACGTGGTGGATGCAGTCCGGCCAGCGCCCGCAGCAGGGTGCTCTTGCCGCTGCCGGACGGCCCGAGCAGGGCCACGAACTCCCCCGCACGCAGGGTCATTCCGGCCTCGTCGAGCAGCACTGGACCGGAGTCCGCATGGCCCAGTTCCAGACCACGCGCAGCCAGGACCACGGGCCCGACGGGCACCGGCGCGCGGCGCGGCGCCACACGTCGGGTCGTCGGTCGGTCGAACCGCACGACGACGTCGGCGAGTTCGGCGATCAGACGCCGGTCGTGGGTGGCCATCACCGTCGCCCGGGAGCCGTCGCGGTGTCGTTCGCGAAGCAGGCTCGTCACCTGCTCGGCGGCATCCCGGTCCAGGCTCGCGGTCGGCTCGTCCAGGAACACCAGCTCCGGATCGGCCACCAACGCAACGGCCAGGCCCGCCCGCTGCGCCTGACCGCCGGACAACGCACGCGGCCGACGCCCGGCGAGCGCGTCGTCCAGTCCGAGTCGGGCCAGCATCTCGACGGCCTGTTCGCGCGCGGCCCGGCGGTCCGGTCCGCGATCCGCGGCGGCCTCCGTGACCTGGTCGACGACCGGCCGCCGCGGGTCGAGCGCGCCCTGCGGATCCTGGCCAAGCAGGCCGATGTGGCGCAGTCGCCGTACCCGCCCCGCACGTCCGGTCGGCAAGGCGGCACCGCGCCATGTCACCGCGCCGCCGGTAATCCGCAGACCGGCCGGAAGCGCGCCGAGCAGCGCGCGCAACGCCGTCGTCTTGCCACAGCCGGAGGGCCCGACCAGCGCCAGCACTCCACCGACCGGCGCATGCGCGCCGAATCCCTCCAGAATCGGCCGGCCGGCGGCGTCGACGACGCATACGCCGTCCGCACGCAAGCCCTCGGCGCAGGCGGTGGAATCCGCCGCCGGGCCGACCGCGAGCGCCGCGGGTCCGGGGGAAGTCATCCGGCCCCCGTTCCCGTACTCGCCCGCGCGGCGGTGTGTGCCGCGCCGGCCACGGCGAGCGCAAGGACCGTGAGCAGCAGCGCAGGTGCGGCCAGGGCGGCCGGGTTGAGCGTCGCGCCGGGCAGGTTCTCCCGGAGCATCACGGCCCAGTCCCCCGCCGGCGGGACGGTGCCGCCGAGGCCCAACACTCCCAGTACGCAGGAGAGTTGCAGTGCGGTCACGAAGCGTAGGCCGAAGTCGGCGGCGAGCAGCGCGGACATCGACGGGACCACCTCGCGCAGCAGGATCGTCGGCAGCCGCTCGGCGCGCAGTCGCGCCGCCCGGACGTAGCCGGAGGCCAGTGTCCGGGTCGCGGCGTCGGCCACGATCCGTGCGGTGAGCGGTACGCCGGACACCACGGTCGCGGCGATCACCGCACCGGGGCCGGGCAGCGCGGCGGCCAGAAGCAGCGCGGGCAACACCGCCGGCACCGCGATCAGCACATCCGCGACCAGGTCGACGGCCCGCCCGACACTCCTCCGCGCGCCGGCTGCGGCCAGCCCGCACAGCGTGCCGATCACGCACGCCAACGCCGCGGCCGGCGCGGCCACCGCAAGCAGCCGCCGCCCACCCGCCAACACCCGGGACAACACGTCGCGCCCCAACACATCGGTACCAAGCAGGTGTCCGCCATCCGCCCGGGCCCACGGCACATCGACCGGAGCGGCCGGATCGTAGGGGGTCAACGCCGGCCCGACCACGACGACCACCACCGCCAGGCAGGCCGTGGCGGCCGGCAGCAGCCGCGTCATCCTCCCGGGCCGGCGCACCGGGCCTCCCGCTCCGCGATCAGGTCGGCGACCGACGACACGGCGAGTACGACCGCCGCCGAACCGACGGCGAGCAGGTGCACGACGGGGGTGTCCCGGGTGGCGACAGCGGTGACCAGCAGCTCGCCCACGCCCGTGTATCCGAATGTGGTCTCGGCCAGGGCCGCGCCGGCGATCGTGGCCGAGACCGCGACCGCGAGCACCCGCAGTGCGGGAACGGTCAGCGCGGGCGCGACCTGCCGCCGCAGGATGCGCCCGGGCGGCACACCGCGCAACCGCGCGTCGGCGACATGGGGGGCAAGCAGCACATCGGCCACGGCGCCGCCGAGCAGCGCGGTGGCGAACGCCGCGATGGGCAGGGCGATCGTGAGTACCGGCAGGATCAGAATGCGAGGCTCCGTCAGGGGATTGCCACCGGCCGGCAGCAGCGATACGGGTGGAACGACGGCGAGGCCGCCGGAAAGCAGCGCGGTCAGTCCGGCGGCCACCACGGGTTGCGGTACGGCCGCCAGCGCCGTGGCGAATCCGGCGGGACCGGTATGCGGGCGGCGGATGGCCCGGCGCCCGGCGAGCAGGCAGCCGGCCACGCACACCAGCGCGGCGCACGCGAGCGACAGTCCGGCCAACACCAGCGTGGCGGGCAGCCGTTCGCCGATCACCTCACGCACCGAACGGCCGGTGAGCAAGGAATGTCCCGCGTCACCGCCCACCAGGTCCCGCGCGGTATGCCACCAACGCACCCACATCGGCTCCGACAGGCCGCGCCGGGCACGCAGTTCGTCGAGTTGTGTGGAGGTGACCCGTCCGCCACCGAGCGTCTCCGCCGCATCACCGGGAAGTGCGTCGCAGGCGGCGAACACGGTCGCGGAGCCGGCCACGAGCAGAACCACCGCGCGCAGCAAGGCGCCGAGCACCCGCACCCAAACGTGAAGTCGCGGTCGCGGTCGCGGTCGTCGTCGCAGTCGCGGACGGGTCGTGCTCATCGGCGTACCCGGCGATTCACCCGGCGATCCAGGCGGTGTCCAGCAGGAACCGTCCGAATCCCGGCGTGGTGGGCATCCCGTGCACGGCCGCCGAGGTCAGGTCGAGCCCGTCGCCCAGGCCCCACACCAGGTAGCCGCCGTCCGCCCACAGTTCCTTCTGGAGCGTGCCGAGTCGGGTCTGCCGGGCCCGGTCGTCCCGGTCGCCCATCGCCTCCCGGAATCCGGCGTCCCACGCGGGGCGACGCCACGCGCTCTCGTTGCCCGGCGACGTGGAGAGCAGCGTGACCCGGGCGACGTCCGGGAACGGGATGCCGCCGAAGTAGCCGGTGTAGAAGTCGGCGGTGCCCCATACGGCGGTGAAGTAGGTGTCGGGCGGCTCGTTGCGGACGGTGACCTGCACGCCGATCTCGGCGAGTTGGCGGGCGTACAGGGTCGCGGCGGTGTCCATGCCCGGGTAGGACGTGGTGGTCCGCAGGGTGACCCGCAGTCCGTCCGAATGCCCGGCCTCGGCGAGCAGTTGCCTCGCGCGGGCCAGGTCACGGGGTCGCTGGGCGAGGTCCTTGGGGTACGAGGGGTCGTACGGCGTCGGCAGGTCGTTGCCGACGTTGCCGAATCCGAGGAACACGGTGTCCACGAGGGCCTGGCGATCCGCGGCCAGTTTGAACGCCTCGCGCACGCGCGGGTCGTCGAACGGCGCACGATCCAGCCGCATCACGAACGGGTACGCGGTGACCGCCGTACGCCGGACCACCCGCGCCCCGGCGCCTGCGGTCTTCGCCGCGGCGGGTCCGACGCTGCCGGCGACGTCCACCTGCCCGGAGGTGACGGCCGCCGCGCGGGCCTGGGGGTCGGCCACGGCGCGGATCCGGACTCGATCCGGGTGCGGACGCGGGCCCCACCATTGGGTGTTGCGACTGAGCGTCGCGGTCTGCGCGTCGGCCGAGTCGAGTCGGAAGGGGCCGGAGCCCGGCGCCGGGCGGGCGAAGTCGGTGGTCCCTTCGGGTACCACGAAGGTGATGGATTCGAGGGCCTCGGGAACCAGTGCGTCGGGGGTGCGGCTGACCAGGACCACGGTGTGTTCGTCCGCGGCCGTGGCGGCGTCGGTGTCGAACTGGGCGAGCCTGCCGTAGTTTTCGGCGGCCTTGGTCTGGATGCGGCGCAGCGAGTACAGCACGTCCGCCGCGCGCACCGGGCGCCCGTCGGTGAAGCGCGCGTCGGTGCGCAGGTGCAGCGTCCATCGGGTCGAGGTCGGGTCGGCGTCCCAGGACGCGGCGAGGCGGGGTGCGGCGCGGCCGTTGGGGCCGGGCACGGTCAGGACGTCGTAGATCAGTGCGAAGCGCTGGACGTCCGCTTCGTTGGCGAGTCCGCCGTGCGGGTCGTTGCTCGCGGTCGCCGGGCTGCCCGCGAGGGCGTAGCGCAAGGTGCCGCCGTCGTGGGGCGCGGTGCCGGTGTCGGCGGCCTCGGGGGCGGGTGCGTCGGAGCCGGTGGAGCACGCGGCGAGGAGGCAGGTCGCGACGGAGAGGTGCAGGAGGGTACGAACGGCGTGGTGTCGGCCGGTCGCCCGGGGTCGGGCGGTGCGCATGGGGTCCTCGGGATCGTGGAGCGGTATCGGTCGGTATCGGTCGGTCCTGGTACGGGGTCGGCGGCGACGCCGGGTCAGGGACGCTCGTCCGGCAGTCCGCTCAGGGCCAGGTCCACCAGCGCCGTCACGTCGCCGAGCGCGGGGTCGCGCAGCAGCGCGTAGTGGTGGGCGTCGACGTCGACGCAGCGCGGCGACGCGGCCAGGAAGGGCGTCCAGCCCAGGTCGTCGCGTCCGGGAACGTCGTCCACGCCCATGCCCGTTCCGCTGTTGCGCGGGGACGGTCGGGTGGCGCGCACGATGAGTGTGTCGGTCGTGGCGTCCTTGAGGAGGTGGGCGGTGTGTGTGCCGAGCAGGCGTAGGTGGCGGGTGAAGACGTCGATCCGCTCGGCGGCGGTGTCGCGGGCGCCGAGCAGGCCGGCCGCGCGTAGTCGGCGGGTGACCTCGGGGATACGTTCGGCGGGCGGCAGGGCGCCGAAGTCGGTGTCGGCGGTGGCGAGGTCGAGGTCGAGGTCGAGGAAGGCTTCGAGGGAGGCGAGGTAGCGCAGGTTGGGTTCGGTGTCCCGGGTCTGTTCGGGTTCCTCGGGGAACGTGTGGATGTGGTCGGGCAGGTTGGCGTCGAGCAGCACGAGCAGTTCGACACGTTCGCCGGCCGCGCTCAGTCGGCCGGCGATCTCGTGGGCGAGGATGCCGCCCATCGACCAGCCGCCGAGGGCGTAGGGTCCGTGCGGTTGGTGCGAGCGGATCGCCCGGACGTGCCGCTCGACCAGCGCGTCCGGTTCGAAGAGGGCTTCGGCGCCGACCAGTTGCGGGTCGGTCAGGCCGATCACCGGACGGTCCGTGGTCAGTCGTCGGGCCAGTTCGCCGTAGCAAAGCACATCGCCGCCGGAGGGGTGGACCAGGAACAGCGGGCGCGGATGGGTACCGGCGCGCAGCAGCAGGGCGATGTCGTCCGCGTCGGGCTCGTCGCCCCACGCCCCGGGGTCGTCCGCGAGTCGCCGCACGGCGGCCACGTAGCGGGCGAACGCCGCGTCCACGTCGGCCGGTTCGAGAATCGTCTCGGCGGCGTCCCACTGCAGCAGCAGTGCGCCGCCCTGTTCGAATGCCTGGTGGTCCAGCCAGACCTGCGGCGTCTGGCTGACGCCGTGTACCGGGGTGCCGATCCAGTCCAGGTCGTGGCCGCCGTCGAGCACGTCGGCCAGGCCGAGCGCGCTGGTGAAGACGACGGGGGCGCCGGGCAACCGGGCGGTGCGGACGCCCTGTTCGGCCAGGACGTCCAGTGCGCCGAAGTCTCGATGGTCCAGGTCGGCGAACAACCGGCGCTGCGCCGCGCGGGCTCGGTTCGCGAACGGTTCGGGGGGTGTGGGGTGTTCGCTCTCGTGCAGGAGCAGTGTGGTGAAGTCGCCGACCACACGGTTGACGTCGGGATGGATGGCGGGTCGGTCGAAGAGGGTGAGGTTGACGCAGAACCGTTCGTTGCCGGACCAGCGGGCGAGGGTTTCGGTGTAGACGGCCAGGAGTACGGCGGTGGGGGTGAGTCCGCGTCGTGCCGCCGCGGTACGCAGTCGGCGCCACGTGTCGGGCGCGAGCCGTTCGGCGCGGCGGGCGAATCGGGGTGCCTGTTCCGTGCTCGGATCGGGCGTGCGCGGCAGTTCGGGTGGGCCGGGCAGGTCGGCGAGCCGGGCCCGCCAGTACGCGGCGGCGGCGTCGAACGTGGGACCGGCTCGGCGGGCCTCCAGGGCCGCCGCGCAGGTGGCGAAATCGAGTTCGGGGAGGGGAAGCTCGGCGGCGGGGTGGTCGTGGAAGTGTTTGATCTCGCGGTCCACCAGCAGGTAGCTCGCGGTGTCGCAGACCAGCACGTCGAAGCCGGTGAACAGGCGGATCTCGCCGCCGGGCAGTCGTGCGGCGGTCACCTCGAACAGCGGCCAGCGGTCCGGGCGTGGCGCGCGATGCGACAGCTTGGCGCGCAACTCGGCAAGTCTGGCGGCGCGTTCGGCCGGGCTCAGGCGGGTGAGGTCGTGGACCCGGATGCGGTACGTCGGCACCCGGTCGAGGACCCGGTTGCGGCCTTCGGGGGTGATCACGGCGCGGAGCATCGGGTGCCGGGCGACGACCCGGTTCAGCGCGTCCTGGTAGCGGTCCAGGTCCAGTTCGGGGCAGTGGTGTTCGAGGAAGAAGTGGCACGCGGTACCGCCGTGCCGATAGCCGCCTCCGCCGCCGACCCAGTAGGCGTGCTGGACCCGGGTGAGCGGGAAGTCCCGTACCGCAGGCGACGCATCCGCCCGGGGTGCGGCCGGCGGCGCCACGGCGACCGGGTCGGCGCGGTCGAGCAGGCGGGCCAGTCCACCGGCGGTCGGGTGGTCGAGGAGGTCGGCCAGCCGTAGCCGGACGCCGAAGGTGTCGGCCACCCGGGCCAGCATCCGGGTGGCGAGCAGCGAGTGTCCGCCGAGCGAGAAGAAGTCCGCGTCCGGGTCCGTGACGGCGAAGCCGAGCAGGTCGGACCAGATGGCCGCGACGGCCTGCGCGCGCGGATCCGGTCGGTCGGCGGCATCGGGTGCGGGGGGAGGCGAAGCCGCCAAGGTCGGCGTCGGCGTTGCGTCGTGCCGCAGGCGGGCGGCCAGGTCGGCCGGGGAGACGGCGACCACGGCCGGGGCGGTGTCCCCCATCGCCGCGGCGAGCAGCAGGTCCAGGGCCCGCGTGCCGTCCTCGGCGCCGAGGGAGTGGGCGGCGGCGACGATACGTTCCCGGCCCGCCGGGCCGACCCGCCAGCCGTCCCAGGCCGCGCACAACCACGTGGTGTGTTCGTCGGTGTGACGGGCGGCGGCTGCCTCCAGGGCGCGGTTGGCGGCGGCGTAGGGGCCCAGGCCCAGGCCGCCCACGGCGGCGGTCGCGGAGGACATCGCCAGGACGATCGGGGCTCGGAGTGTTATGGGTAGTCGGGCGATGGCGGTGTGCAGTGCGTCGGCGGCGCCGACCTTGGCACGAACATGGGCGGTGATCGTGTCCGGGTCGCTCGCCCGCAGGGGCGCGATGCCTGTGGAGGCGACGACGCCGGCGGCGTGCACGACCAGGCCGGGGCGGCCGTGTTGTTCGCCCAGGTCGCGCAGAAGCCGGTGGACGGCGTCCGGGTCCGCCGCGTCGCACCCGGCGATCTCGACCTGCCGACCGTGTGCCCGCAGGTGCTCGACCCAGGCTCGCCGGTCCGCGACGGCCTGCTCGGGCGGGGTGTTCGTCGGGGCGGGGATCCCGGTGCGTGAGGTCAGCACCACGCGCGCGTGCCGGCCCAGGTGTTCGGCGAGGGTGAACCCGACGTCGCCGAGGCCGCCGAGAATGACGACCGTGCCGCCGGGCTCGACCACCGACGTGCGGTCGGTGGGCCGCCAGGCGGCGAACGAGCGGACCCGGCGGACACGTTGGCGGATCGCCACCTCACCCACACCGTCCCCGGTCCGCAGGTCGGCGGCCTCGCGGACGACCGCGAGCACGTCGTCGTCGAGCCCGCCGAGGTCCACCGAGCGCCAGCGCAACCCCGGAGTCTCCTGGGCAAGGATGCGCGGCAGCGCCCGAACCGCGGCTGCGGCGGGATCGAACACATCGGTGTGCTCGACTCGTTCGCCGTGCCGGGTGAGCACGATCAGCCGGGTCGGCGGGTGCGCCCGAGCGGCCAGGCCGGCGGCGAACCGACCGAACGCGGCGATCGCGGACACCACGGCGGGCGCGGACCCGGTCACGGCCGGTTCGACGTCGTGCACGAAGACCGCTCCCGTACAGGGGTGTTCGTCATCGAGTGAGGCCGTCTCGGCACCGGCCGCCGCAAGCGCGCGGCGGACCGCGTCCGCGGTCCGGCCGTTCGAGCCGCGCTCGGGCTCGGGCCCGGGCTCGGACTCGGACTCGGGCTCAGGCCCGGACTCGGACTCGGGCTCGGGCTCGGGCTCGTGCTCGGCGACGATCCAGCGTTCGCCGTGCAGCGTGGGCGCCGCCAGTGGCGCGCTCTCCTGCCAGACCGGCACCTGGAGGAGCAAGTCCGGCTCGATCGAGGGCGGTTGCACCGGTGCGGGCTCGATCCACAGTCGGCGACGTCGGGTCGGATGGCCGGGCAGGGTGACCCGGCGGCGTCCGGGTCGATGCAGGGCTCGGGCGTCCAGGTCGATGCCGTGCGTCCACAGTCGGCCGGCCGCTGCGAGGAGCCCTGCACGTTCGTCGGTGCTGCCGAATCCGGGGAGTGCGGTCAGCAGCGAGGGAGGTGGTTGTCGGCGTGCGGCCAGGGCGAGTTCGCTGCCCGGGCCGGCCTGGAGCAGGATGGCCGCCTCATGCCCGGCGGCGGTGCGCAGGGCACGGGAGAACAGCACGGTGGAGCGCAGGTGCCGGACCCAGTGTTCGGGGTCGGCGCGCTCCTCCGGGCCCAGTTCCGCGCCGGTGACGGTAGTGATCAGCGGGATGGTGCCCGGTGCCGTGCGCACCCGCCGTGCGGCGGCTCGCAGGTCGGGCAACACCGGGTCGACCAGGCGGGAGTGGGCCGCCGCGTCCAGGCGCAGACGCTTGGCGTCGACCCCGCGGGCGTGCAACTCCCGGTGCAGGGCCAGGATCGCGTCCGTGGGTCCGGCGAGTACGCATGCGTCGGGCGCATTGACCACGGCCAGGTCGAGGTGTGGATGGCGGCGGGTCAGGTGCCGGGCCTCGGCCTCGGACAGTGGTACGGCGAGCATCGCGCCGGCGCCCGCCGCGTCGGCCATCCCGGCGCAGCGCACGGTGACGAGGTGGGCGGCGTCGGCCAGGGTCAGGATGCCGGCGGTGACGGCGGCGGCGTACTCGCCCAGGCTGTGTCCGAGCACCACGTCGGGTTCGATGCCCCACGAGCGCAGCAG
This sequence comes from Embleya sp. AB8, assembly GCF_049739465.1. Taxonomy (NCBI): domain Bacteria; kingdom Bacillati; phylum Actinomycetota; class Actinomycetes; order Kitasatosporales; family Streptomycetaceae; genus Embleya; species Embleya sp. AB8. The sequence goes on along the minus strand of NZ_JBMHHY010000011.1, from coordinate 38,216 downwards.
GCGTGCGGTGGCCACCGAGACGGTGAACAGCGCGGGCAGTCCCACGCGCGGGTCCCGGGCGGCCACGTCGGCGCCGGGTCGGCGGGGGTCGGCGAGCAGCAGGTCGCGGACGGGGTGCGCGAAGTGTGCCGTGCAGGCGTCGACGGCGGCGGCGAACTCGGGTTCGTCCCGGTAGAGTTCGGCGCCCATTCCGGCGTACTGGGCGCCGCCGCCGGGGAAGGCGAAGAGCACGCGCGGGGCGGCCGGTTCGGCCTGCCGTCCATCGGCCGCGCGCAGCGCCGTGGCGGCCGTGGTCCGGTCCGTGCCGACGGCGGCGATCCGGTGGCGCAGCGCGGGTCGGCCGGTGTGCAGGGTCGCGGCGACGTCGGCGAGGGTGTCCGGGCCGTCGGGGTCGGTCAGCACGTCGGTGAGCGCCTCGACGGCGTCCGGGAGCGCGGCGGCGTGGTGCGTGGACAGCAGGATGAGCTGTGCTCGTGGATCGGGCGCGACCGGTTCGGGTGCGGGGGCCTGGCCCAGGACGATGTGGCAGTTGGTCCCGCCGATGCCGAAGGCACTCACCCCGGCGTATCGGCGTCCCGGCCACGGTCGTGTCGTATCGGCGACGGTGAACGGCGAGTGGGCCGGGTCCAGGGCCGGGTTGATCGGGTGGGCGTGCAGGGATGCGGGGATGATGCCGTGGTGCACGGCCAGGACGGCCTTGACGAAGCCGGCGATACCGGCCGCCGAGTTGGTGTGTCCGATGTTGCCCTTGACCGAGCCGAGTGCGCACCAGGCCGGGCCGGTGGTGCCGAACACCTGGTGCAGGGCCGCGACTTCGACCGCGTCGCCGAGTGGGGTGGCGGTGCCGTGTGCTTCGAGGCAGCCGATGTCGGCGGGTTCGAGTCCGGCGACGACGAGGGCTTCGCCGATGGCGCGGGCCTGGCCGCGTGGCGAGGGTGCGGTGAATCCGGCCTTGTCGGCGCCGTCGTTGTCGACGGCGGACCCGAGCAGTACCGCCAGGATCCGGTCCCCGGCGGCGACCGCGTCGTCCAGGCGGCGCAGGACGACCGCGCCGACGCCCTGGCTGTGCACGATTCCGGTGCCCTGTGCGCTGAACGGGCGTACGTGTCCGTCGGCGGAGAACATCGCGTCGGGCACATGCAGGTAGCCGCGTCCCTGCGGCACGATCAGCGATACGCCGCCGGCGAGTGCGGTGTCGCATTCGCCGGAGAGCAGGGCCTGCGCGGCGACATGGACGGCGACCAGCGATGTCGAGCACGTGGTGTTGACCGCGAGCGCCGGGCCGGTGAGGCCGAGGCGGTGGGCGACGTGCAGTGGGAGGTAGTCGGCGATGCCGGCCATCGCGGCCTGCAGGCTGCCGATGGGATCGGTACCGGTACCGGTGGGGTCGTGGCGGTCGCGCAGGTTGTGCGCGAGGTAGGCGCTGTACGCGGATCCGGCGTAGACGCCGACGGTGCCCGCGTCGGTGCCTTCGCCGTGGCCGGCGTGGTCGAGGGCCTGGCGGCAACATTCCAGGAACAGGCGCTGTTGGGGATCGGCGAGGGCACCTTCGGCGTCGGTCATGCCGAACAGGTCGGGGTCGAAGAGGTCCTGGCCGTCGATGATCGCGCCGACGGGGACGTAGTCGGGGCGGCGCAGCAGGTCGGCCGGGACACCTCGGTCGGCGAGTTCGTCGGGGGTGAATCGGGTCAGACCCTCGCGGGCGTGGACCAGGAGGTCCCAGTAGGCGTCGGCGTCGGGGGCACCCGGGAATCGGCAGGCGAGGCCGACGACGGCGACGGCCGGGCTGGGCGCGGGATCGGGCTCGGGGTGGGTCATCGGGAGATCTCCTGGGCGCGGGCACGGGCGTTCAGGCGTGAACTCCGGGCGGGCGCGCGGGTCTTCGTGGCTGCGGCCGGGGGCGGGGAAGGGGGTGCGGCGCGGCCGATGTGGGCGGCGAGGGCGTGGGCGGTGGGGTGTTCGAACAGGTCGACGACGGCGAGATCGCCGGTGCCGAGGGCCCGAAGCCGGCGATGGGCGCGGACCAGGTCGAGTGAGGAGGCGCCCGACACGAAGAAGGAGGTGTGCGGTTCGACGGGTCGATCCAGGAGTTCGGTGAACACGTCGACGACGGCGCGCAGTACGGCGGGGTCGATCCGGTTCGGCGCGGTCGGCGCGGTCGGCGGGGTCGGCGCGGTCGGCGGGATCGGCCGGGCCGGGGCCGGGTCGGGGGCGACGGTCGTCGGGTCGTCGTCCACCCTCGGCTCGCCCTGGTGGATCGGGATGCGGAGGGCCACCAGGGCCCCGGCCAAGGCCGTCTCCGGCAGCACGGTCGTGCCGTGTGCGGCGGCGGCGGTGGCGGCCGTGCTGCGGGCCCATTCGGCCGCCGCGGCGAGCGCTTCAAGCGCGTCGAGCGGGTCGCCGTCGCGCCGACCCGGGCGCACCGTCAGGACCGGTTCCAGACCCAGCCGGTGGGCGTGTGCCACGGCGTCGCGCAGCCATTCGGCGGGGTGCGTTTCGACGGCCGGTTCGGGCGCCGCCGGGCCGGTGTTCGGGTCGTTTCGGGCGGGTTCGGCCAGTGCCGCGTGGTCCACCTTCCCGTTGGCGGTGACCGGGAGTTCGGCCAGGACGACATAGCGGGCCGGGATCATGTACGCGGGCAGTCGGTCGCGCAGCGCCCGGGTCCAGCGTTGTTCGGTGTCGGCGTCGGGGTGCCGGCCGTGTTCGGGTACCACGTAGGCGATCAGCCGGGGCCGCCGGTCCGCCGTGTGTACCGCGGCTGCCACGCATTGCCGCACACCCGGTTCGCGGCCCAGGACGGCCTCGATCTCGCCGAGTTCGATCCGGTGACCGCGGATCTTGACCTGGCGGTCGACCCGGCCGAGGAACTCGATCGTGCCGTCCGGGCGCCAGCGGCCCAGGTCGCCGGTGCGGTACAGGCGTTCGCCGAGGTGCGGGTGGAACCCGAAACGTTCGTCGGTCTGCGTCGGGTCGGCGACGTAACAACGCGCCAATCCGGCGCCGCCGATGTGCAGTTCGCCGGTCTCCCCGAGCGGTACGGGGGTTCCGTCCGCGGCCAGGATGCGGAAGCTCTGTCCGCGCAGCGCGCGGCCGTAGGGGATGCTCGTCCAGGTCGGGTCGACCTGTTCGATCGGGTGGCTCACCGACCAGATCGAGGCCTCGGTGGCGCCGCCGAGGCCGACGATCCGGGCCTGTGGGGCGAGTGCGCGCAGCCGGTCGGGCAGGGTGATCGGGATCCAGTCGCCGGAGAGCAGCACCAGACGCAACGATCGCAACTGCCGGCGGCTTCGGGCGGGTTCGAGTTCGGCGTACTCGACCAGCATTTCCAGCAGGGCGGGTGCCGTGTTCCATACGGTGACGGCGTGTGTGTCGGCGAGGTCGAGCCAGTGTTCGGGGTCGCGTTGCCGGGTGGGTTCGGGCAGGACGAGGGCGCCGCCCGCACCCAGCACGCCGAACACGTCGAAGACGGACAGGTCGAAGCTCAGTGCGGACAGGCCCAGTACCCGGTCCTCGGGCCCGATATGGAAGCGCTCGACGATGTCGTCCACGGTGGTGCGGGCGGCCCGGTGCTCGACGGCGACGCCCTTGGGGGTGCCGGTGGAGCCGGATGTGAAGATGGCGTAGGCGAGTTCGTCGGGATCGGGGCGGCGACGTGGGGTCTGCGGGGCGTCCGGGCGGGGCGTCCGGTCCGGCGGGACCAGCACGATCCCCGCCGGCCAGCCGGCGGCCGCGTCCGGCGTGGCGACGGCGTGGGTGAGTCCGGTGCGTTCGCACACCGACGCGACGCGCGCGGCGGGCCAGGTGGGTTCGACGGGTACGTACCACGCGCCGAGCGCGCCGACGGCGAGGACGGCGGCGATCTGCTCGCCACCCTTGTCCAGCGCGACCGCCACCGGGGTGCCGGCGACGACCCCGGCGGCGGCCAGGGCGGCAGCGAAGTCCCGGACCCGGTCCGCGAGTTCGCCGTGGTCGAGGCTGCCGGATCCGAGTACGGCCGGGGTGTCGGGGGTGCGCCGGGCCGCCTCGATCCACGGGTCGTCCAGGAGCGGGCCCGCGCCCGGGAACGGGCTGGGGGCGGGTGGTTCGTCGGCGCGGAACGCCGGGTCGGCCGCGAGGGTCGGCGACGTCCAGGCGTCCGGTTCGGTGAGCCGGCGCAGCAGCCTGGTCTCGGCGGCGACACTCTCCCGGATCCAGTCGGCGGGCAGCGCGCCGTCCACGACGTCCCACGCGACGCGCAGCGTGCCGCCGTCGTCGCGCACGATGTGGTCGAGCAGGATCTGCGGGGTCTGGGAGATGGCGTACACCTCTTCCCCGAGCCATTCGGTCACCCGCGAGGTGCCGTCGGCGAGGCCGATGCCGCTGGTGAACACGACCGGGTGGGTGGGCGTACCGCCGACCCGGCCCGCGTCGCGGAGCACCTCGACGCCGGAGACGGCACGGTGTTCGAGGTCGGCCCAGAACCGCCGGTTGACCTCGCCCGCCCAGTCGGCGAACGTCCACGGCCGGGACAGGTCGGGCAGCGGCGGCTCGACCAGCACGGTGGTGGTGAAGTCCCCGACGATGTCGCGGAGTCCGGGGCCTTCGGGGCGGTCGAACAGGGTCGTGTTGAGGCAGAACGGCGTCCCGGCGCCGCGCCGATTCAGGGTCAGTGCGAATGCGGCGAGCAACACACCGGTGGCACTGAGCCCGTGCTCGGCGGCGCGGGCCCGCAGCCGGGCCCATTCCGGTGTGGTCAGCCCGTCCTCGTACCGGGAGAACCGCGGTGGGACGCCGGCCGTACGCCCCGCCTCGGCCCAGGGCAGTACCGGTCCCGGGGGCAGCTCGGCGGCCCGACCCGCCCAGTACGCCCCGGCCCGCGCCCGGCGTCGCATCTCCCCCGGATCGGCGGCCCGTTCGCGCAGGAGGGTGCCGAAGTCGGTCACGCAGGGTGCGGGGACGGCAGTCGGGTCGGCGACGAGTGCGCCCCATTGACGCATGATCAGCAGCCAGCTCGCCAGGTCCATCGCGAGCACGTCCATGCCCACGTACAGCCGGGTCCGGCCCTCCGGGAGCAGTGCGGCGTGGATGTCGTACAGCGGCCAGACCTCGGTGGGGCGCGCCTGATGCGAGCGCTCGGCGCGCAACCGCCCGAGTGCCCTTGCCCGTTCCGCCACGTCCACGTCCCGTAGATCGGTACGCCCGATGCGGTAGGGACCGGGGTCGGCGAGGATGCGCTGCATCCCGTCGTCGTCGATCACCACGCGCAACATCGGGTGCCGGCGGACCAGCACGTTCCAGGCGTCCTCCAACCGCCGCAGGTCGCCGTCGTGGTCCGCGTCCGTCGCCGGGCGCTCGAACTCGTGGAAGTAGAAGGTCGCCACGCCGCCCAGCGGGAAGGACGGATCCCGACCGACCCAGTAGGCCGACTGGACCGGGGTGAGCGCGAACGTATCCGGCTCGGGCTCGACCGCGGGCGGCAGCCGGGCCGCCAGCGATCGGGCCGAGGCCTCCCCCAGGAAGTCGGCGATCGGCAGGTCGGCCCCGGTCCGTTCGCGCAACCGCCGCCGCAACCGCACGGCGGTGAACGACTCCAGGCCCAGTTCGGTCAGCCGGACGTCGGGATCCACGGCGTCGTCGATGCCCAACACCTCGGCCACACAACTCGCGACGGCGGATATCGAATCGGGGCGAACGGGCGTGCCGGATCGAGGCATGGAGGTCTCCAGGGCAGACGAGGCAGAGGGCGTCGGCGCGCCCTCGAGGCATGGGCCGAGACCGGCGGAACCGGCATGGCGCACCCATGTCTATCAATACTGAAAATGATTTTCAATACCGATTGCTCGTCGCCGCCTCCCGCGCGGCGGCCCGGATCAGGCGTCCAGCGGCTGCCAGGCGGGCCCCTCCCCCGACCGGACCCGGCCGAAGACCACGTCCGCGAAGTGCACGCCGAAGCCGATCGTGTCGGGCTCGGCCAGTTCGGCCACCAGTCGGCGACGGTGCTCGGCGGAGCGGGCGCGGTCGTGGTCGAAGGCCGCGGACCAGTCGGGGTGGTCGATCTGGATCGACGTGTGCAGGGCGTCGCCGAAGGCGATCAGGCGTCGTCCGCCTCCGGTGATGACGTATTCGGTGTGTCCGACCGTGTGGCCGGCGGCGACCCGGGCCCGCACGCCCGGGAAGACCTCCTCGCCGTCCGCCACCGTGCGCACGCGCGGCGCGAGGGCGGCGGCCTCCTCGGCCGTGCCGTACTCGGCCCACTCCGGCTCGCTCACCAGGTACTCGGCATGGCCGAACGCGGGCCGGTCGTCGCCCGGTGCCGGATGCCGGGCCCACCCGATGTGATCGACGTGCAGGTGGGTGAAGGCCACCGCCTCGATGTCCCGCGGCCGACGGCCCAGTTCGGCCAGGCTGTCCAGGAGCGCACCGCCGTGGATCGCACCGCGCGGGCCGTCCGGCGCGGGCGGCATCGACTGCGGCCCGAAGCCGGCGTCGATCAGCAGCGCCCGGTCTTCGTACTCGACCAGCAGGCCGCCGATGCTCGCCACGAGGTTGCCGCCCTCGGTCAGGAACTCGGGGTGGGCGGCCCATACTTCGTCGGTGCCGTCCGGGAGCAGGTCGCGCGCCCTGAGCTGCACGGCGCCGTCCGGTAGGTAGGTCACCTTCGTGTCCCCCAGCCGGATCGAGCGGATCCCCGCCTGCCGCCGCAGCCGCTCGCCCGGTTCGGCCTGCTCGCCCCGCCCGTCCGGCTCGGCCCGGCCGCCCTGCCCGTCCGCGAAGTTGGTCATGTCGGTTCTCCCCTGTCGAGGTCGGGTCGCCGTGTCGTCCCTCGCGGGGCGACCACGCCACGATATGCATCAAGCTAGAACCATGCAAGCTTCAACTATGCTGGCTTGATGCACTTGGTAGGGTGGGCGCATGACGACATCCCCGGACCCGCAGGTCATCGCCGAGCGGCAGGTGTGCGGCCTGGTGAGCGGGCTGGCCCAGCAGATCGCCGACCACGTCCGCGAACGTGCCCTCACCCTGGGCCTCACCGCGCCCCAGGCCACCGCACTGCGCGAGCTGTCCGGGCCGATGACCATGCGCGAGCTGGCCGAACGCATGAGCTGCGAGCCCTCCAACGCCACCTTCGTCGTCGACAAACTGGAGAAGCAGGGCCTGGTCGAACGCCGCGCCCACCCCACCGACCGCCGCGCCAGGCACCTGGTCCTCACCACCGAGGGCGCCGCCCTCCGCGGGCAACTCCTCGACCTGCTCGCCCAAAACTCACCGCTGGCCGCCCTGACCCCGCACCAACAGCGCGCCCTCCAGGACCTCCTCGAACAGGCCATCGTGGGGCGCCGGTAGGAACCACGGCAGCCCAGAGGCGGGGGCTCCGAAATCGGGCGCCCGCCCCGGGCACAACCCGCACAACACCCGGAAGGTGCGACGGACCCGGGGTGGACGCCCGACAACTCTCGCAGGTGCCACGCCCGTTCGAGGGACATTCACCCGAGCGGGTCGCGGTCTTTGCCGGCCGCCGGTCGGCCGCCGGCTTCCGCGTTCATGAACGGGCGTTGTGGTCAGCGCCCTTCGGTCGCGAGCCGGCCGGTACCGGACCCCGGAGCGGTCAGCAGTAGTTCCAGACGGACCAGACCGGAGCCCAGTTGCCGTGCGCGTCGCTGGAGGGCGCGCCCGGAGTGGTGTAGAGCCAATTTCCGTTCTTCCCGTACATACCTGTCGTGGTGCCGTTGGTCTGGTTGTTGTACCAGGAGCCGCCGCTGTTCAGCCCGTCGGGGATCTCCTGCCGGTAACAGTCCTTGTAGCGGAACGACAGGTTCTTGAAGTTGGCGCTCTTGTACCCACAGAAGTAGCCCTTGGGACAGTCCGCGGGCGCCGCGGCCAACTGCGGCTGCCCCGCGGCTGATTGCGGCTGCGCCGATGCGGCGGTCGTCGCCCCGACCAGGCCCCCCGCCACCAATCCGGTAGCGGCGATGCTCATGAAAATCTTGTTCTTGAGAGCCATTCGAAAGGTCCTCTCCCGAACACGCGCCGGCCTCGGTGACCGGCAGGCGCGAGTCTTTCGCGGCCGACGCTCGGCCGGTAGGTGCGTTTCCTGCCAAGTTTCCTGCCAAGGTCATGCTTCCGGCGCCCCTGCATCCGACCCCGACCCGGCCCGCCGGCAAAGTCGGGAATCGGCCCGTCGCCGCCGGTGCGATATTCCGTCCGCAGGTCGGATGTGAAAGCGGCGATCACCTCGGGATCGGTGGCGCGGCGCTTTTCGTCCATGCCGTGCCCACCGGGGATCGCATCGTCATTCGCTCGACGTAGTTGTCATACGATGTTGCTCTCATTTGAATGACTTCGCGCGGGAATCACCGCAGGTCCGTGGCACCCTCCGGCCACCCGGTCGACCTTGACGCATTCGAACCCGAGACCCTAACGTCGAATCGAATTGCTTTAACGTGGCGTAATCCTCGCCCACTTCGAATACCAATGCGCGAAACTCCCATTCCTCGAACGTGCGCGCGTTCATCCAGGCGACACACGCCCGCACCCGATCGACGGGAGCCTCCCCCATGAGGCAGGACACCGAACGCTCCGCCGAGCACGCCGACCCGATCGCCCTGGTCGACTGCGTCGTCGTCGACGGCACCGGCGCGCCGCCGCTGCGCCACGGCGTCGTCGTGCTCGAAGCCGGTCGCATCGCGGCCGTCGGCCCCCTCGGGAGCGTGCATATCCCCGAACGGGCACGCGTGTTGCGCTGCGACGGGCGCACCGCACTCCCGGGCATCATCGATTCGCACACCCACATCGAGCGGGACATCCCGCACGTCCTGCGGGCGTTCCTGCACGACGGCGTCACCAGCGTCGGCAACACCGGCTGCGGTCCCGACCTGGTCGCCCGCCTGCACGACGCCGGCCAAGCCCCGGACGCCGCCCGCGTGTTCGCCGCCGGCCCCGCCGTCACCGCGCCCGGCGGCTATCCGGTCATCCGCGGCGACGGGTCGGCCGCCCGCGGGGTCGCGTCGGTTGCGGAGGCCGAGGCCGCCGTCGACGAACTGGTGGCGCTCGGCGTCGACTTCGTGAAGATGGCGCAGGAGCCCTTCGACTTCGACTTCCACACCCCGGGGCACCTGCCGGTGCTGGCCCCCGCCGTGTTCACCGCCGCCGTGCGCCGCGCGGCCGGTCACGGCCTGCTGGTGCGCTCCCACGTGCACAACGTCACCCAGCTCGACCTCGCCCTCGACGCCGGCGTCACCTCCGTCGAACACCTGATCTTCCCGCTGCCCCCCGACGTGGGCTACGTCGAGCTCTACCGCGACGGCACCCTCGGCCCCGACGCGCTCCCCGGACTGCGCCGGCGGCTGGCCCGGATGGTCGACCAGGGCGTCTACCTGGTCCCCACCATCGGCAACGAACTCGCCAACATCCACGCCGGCTTGCCGAACTTCCCCGCCAACGGCCTGCGCGCCGTCGCGGAACTGATGGTGCACATCCTGGCCCGCTACGTCGACGCGGGCGGGCGGGTCGCGCTGGGCAGCGACTGGGTCGGCCGGCCCGGCTTCCCGATGGGGATGCCGCGCCGCGAGCTGCGCTACCTGCGCGCCGCCGGGATGACACCGTCCCAGATCATCGAGGCGAGCACCCGGCACGCGGCCATCGTCTGCGGCCGGGGCGACACGGTCGGGGTGCTGGCCCCCGGGCGAGCCGCGGATGTGATCGTCGTCGACGGCGACCCGTTGACCGACCTCGCGGCCCTGGACCACGTCCAGGTCGTGATCAAGGACGGCCGGCTCGTCCGCGCCGACGACGCGATCCCGACGCCGCCCCGGCCGCCGGTCCCCGTCGAACCTCCGCGATGAGCGGCGCCCCGCGGCCCGCCGGCGAGGCAGCCGCACCCGGCCCGCCGCCGCGCGTACCGTCCCCGTGGGCGACGCTGCTCGCGGTGTCCGTGGGCTCGTTCATGACGATCCTGGACGTCACCGTCGTCAACGTCGCCATCCGGGCCCTGCAACAGGAGTTCAACGCGTCGACGGCCGACGTGCAGTGGGTGGTCAGCGGCTACGCCCTGGCCCTGGGCGTCGCCACGCCGCTGGCCGGCGCGCTCGGCGACCGGTTCGGAACAAAGAAGGTCTATCTGATCTCGCTGGGCTGCTTCACCGTGGCCTCCCTGCTGTGCGGCCTGGCCCCCACCCTGCCGCTGCTGATCGCGGCCCGCGCCGTACAGGGCCTCGCCGGTGGCTTCGCCCTGCCCCTGGGCTCCGCGCGGTTGTTCACCGCGTTCCCGGAGGAGCGACGCGGCCTGGCGTTCGGCGTGTTCGGCGTCGTCCTGGTGTTCGCCCCCACGATCGGTCCGCTGGTGGGCGGCGCGTTCGTCGACGCGGGGCAGCGCAGCTGGATCTTCTTCGTCAACGTGCCCATCGGCCTGCTCGGCGTACTCCTGGGCAGCCGCTTCCTCACCGCCGACGGCCCACGTCCGACGCCGGCCCGCCGGATCGATCTGCCGAGTGTGGGCCTGGTCTGCGTGGGCTTCGGCGGACTGCTGTACGGCGCCGCCCGGTTGGGCTCGCATACCGGCTCCTCCGGCGGCATCGTCACCTGGGCGGCGTTCGCCGTCGGCGTGGTGGCGCTGATCGTGCTGGTCACCGGGCAACTCCGGGCCACGGCACCGCTGCTCGACCTGCGGCTGTATCGGGTGCGGACCTACGCCATCGGCAGCGCGATCAACGCGCTCGGGCAAGTGCCGTTCTTCGGCACGCAGTTCCTGTTGCCGCTGTCCATGCAGGTGATTCTCGGGATCGACGCGCTGGACGCGGGCCTGGCGCTGTTGCCGCTGGCCCTCGCCTCCGGGATCAGCGGGGTGTTGGCCGGTCGGGCCCGGGATCGATGGGGGCCGAAGTTGCCGCTCACCGCCGGGTTCCTGCTCCTGGCCGGCGGCATCGCGCTGCTCCAGGCATCGGCCGACAACCCCGAACCGGCGCACCTGGTCGGGCCGTTGCTGCTGGCCGGGGCCGGCGCGGGGGCGATCCCGCCGACCACGCAGGTCACCGCGCTCGGGGACGTCCCGCGCGCCGCCGTGGGCAACGGCACCGCGCTGCTCCAGGCCACCCAGCGGGTCAGCCAGGCGCTCGGCGTCGCCGTCCTGGCCACGATCGTCGCCCGCTCGGTGCCCGTGTCGGCGGAGGACCCCACGTTCCGTACCCACTACGCGGACGGCGTCGCCACCGCGTATGCGGTCGCCCTGTACACCGCCCTGCTCTGCGCCGCGCTCGCGATGTTCCTGCCGGGCCGCCGGCCCGGGTCGGGCAAGGAGTCCATACCGACCGCGAGTTCGGCAGGGGAGACGGCATCCGGGCCCGGGCGGCCGGCGGATCCGTGAGCACCGCCGGCGCGCCGGCCGGCGGATTCGGACGAACGGGGAACAGGCAATGCGGCAGGACCCGCCATCGATCGCGCGTGGCTCCGGTGTCGCCCCACCACGCCGGCCCGGACTGCCCGGCGCGGGTGGAGCGGCTGCGGCGGGCGACGACGAGCGGCCCGGGTCCCGGGATCTCGCCGAGCCCGGCGAGTGTACGCACACGTCGCCGCCGCCCCTGCGGGGCCGGGAGGCGCAGACGCGGCTGATCGGCCGGGCACTGGATCGGGCGCGGAACGCGCGGCGGGCCACGCAGGGGTGGATCGGCGGGCCGGGCGGGATCGGCAAGTCCCGCCTGCTGCTCGAGGCCGAACGGATGGCCGCGGCGCGCGGTTTCACCGTCGTCCGGCTGCGCAGCGACGAGTTCTCCCCGGTCGGCTCGCCCGGGTCGCTGCTCGAGGCCCTGTCGGAGCCGTCGGCCCCGGACGCACCGCGCGAGGGGCGCGGGGACGAGCAGCAGGTGCGGATCGGCTGGTCGGGCCTGTTGCGCAACCATCCCCGGCAAGCGCCGCTGCTGATCAGCTGCGACGAGGGTCGGCTCGCCGCCGCGCTGCCGGCGCTGCCGGCCCGGTTGCGGGACCACCCGCTGGTCTGGTTGGCGACGCGGCGCACCGAGTACGAGCCGGGGGGCGCCGCGCACCCGGCGTACGACCCGCCGGACGTGCTTGAGTTGCCGCTCGGGCCGTTGGCCGAGGAGGCCGTCGCGCAGATGTTCGCCGACTGCCTCGGCGGGACGCCCGACCTCGAACTGCGCACCCTGCTCGGCCTCGCCCAGGGCAATCCGCGCCGGCTGGTCGCGGTGATCCACCAACTGCGCGACCAGGGCGACGTCCGGGTGCAGGACAACATCGCCCGCGTGGTCACCAGGGCGGCGGCGGGCGCGTCGTCCGGTCCGGTGCCCGCGTGGTTGCGTGGGTTGCTGGCCGAGCGGTTGGCGACGTTGTCCCCGCAGACCCGGCTGCTGATGGAGGTCGCCACCGTGCTTGGGCCCTCGTGCCTGCCCGAGGACATCGCCGAGATGCTCGGCGAACCCGTCGGCGCGCTGCTGCCGCGGTTCCGCGAGGCGATCACCGCCGGCCTGGTGCGACGCGACACCGAGACCGTCACGTTTCGCCACGACCTGATGCGGCAGGCCCTGGTGGACGACATGCCGGGGGTGGTGCGCGGGGCGATGCACCGGCAGGCGTTGGGGATGTTGATCGAGCGCGGCCGTTCGCCGGCGTCGGTGGCCACCCATCTGATCCACGGCGCACATCGGGGCGACCCGACGATCGCGAGTCTGCTGTGCCGGGCCGCCGAGGAGTCGGTCCTGCACACCCCGGGTACCGCTGCCGAACTGGCGTTGCGCGGGCTTGAGTTGGTGCGGCCGGTGGTCGACGAGGCGCACGAGCCGCTGACCGTGGTCGCGGTGGAGGCGTGTGTACGGTCGGGCCGGTTGCCGCCGGCCGTGGTGTTGGCCGAGGAGGCGTTGACCCGGACGGCCGGTCCGGAGACCACCGCCCGGCTGCGCTACTGGTTGTCGACGGCTCTGCTGCTGCTCGGCCGCACGTCCGGGTCGCTGGCGATCGCCGAGGCGCTGGTCGCCGATCCCGACTCCCCCGCCCAGTTGCGCCGGCGGGCCGAACTCAACCGGCTGTCCGCGTGGTCGGTCCGGGACGGCCCGCAGGGTACGCGGCATGCCCGGCGGGCGTTGCGCGAGGTCGGCGAGCGCGACCGGGACGGCGAGCCGGACATCCGCGCGGGGATCACCACCTCGCTTGCGGTGATGCGCTGGCGGGCCGGGCATCTGGACGAGGCGCTGGCCCTGTGCCGGAAGGCGGTCGAGCTGGCGGACGGGGGGTCCGTCGTCGAGTGGCACACCGATCCGCGGCCGATCCAGGCGGCGATACTCGCCCACGTGGGCCGGTTCGGCGAGGCCGAGACCACCCTGGGGCCGGTGCCGCGATCGGTCGGGTTCGTCGCGGACGCGGTGCCCGGGTTGGTCCGGGCGCGGGTCGCCCTCGCCGACGGCAGGTTGGACGACGCGCGGCGCGAGGCCGCCGCGGGGCTCGCGGTCGCGGAGCGGTCCGGGGCGCGGGTGTTGATGCCCGCGGCCTGGATGGTGCTGGCCACGGTGGCCCGCCATCGCGGCGAGACGGCCGACGTCGGGGACTACGCGGGCCGGTTGCGCGACGCGTTGCCGGACGACCGGGGGCGGGTGTACACCGCCGCCGCGGCGTGGTTCGAGGCACAGTCGGCGGTGGCCGGCGGGGACCCGCCCGGGGTCGAGCGCGCGGTCGAGGAGTTGTGGGCGAACGAGGCGGGCCGCCGGGGATTGGCCATCGAGGAGCCGGACTTCGCGCCCTGGCTGGTCCGGCTGTTGCTGGCCCGGGGCGATCGGGCCCGGGCCGTGGTGGTGGGCGAGGCGGCGGAGCGGCTGGCGCACCTCAGCCCGGGATTGCCGGTGGTGCGGGCCGCCGCCGAGCATGCCCGCGGTCTGCTGACCGGCGACGCGGAGGCGTTGGAGGCCGCCGCCGGGAGCCATCGGGACGCGTGGGCCCGGGCGTCGGCCGCCGAGGATCTGGGGGCGCTGCTGGTGAACGCCAACCGGGCCCGGGCCGTTCGCACCCTGGAGGGCGCGCTCGCGCTCTACCGGCAGGTGGGCGCCGAGGGCGACGCGGCGCGGGTGCGCCGCCGGCTGCGGGCCATCGGGGTGCGCCGCCGGCACTGGACGCACGCCGACCAGCCCGGGACCGGCTGGGCGAGCCTGACCCACACCGAGCGCACCGTGGCCGAGCATGTGCTCCAGGGCTTGACCAATCGTCAGGTGGCCGGGCGGATGTTCCTGTCGCCGCATACGGTCGCCTTCCATCTGCGGCAGATCTTCCGCAAGCTCGGGGTGCATTCCCGCCTGGAACTGGCCCGGTTCGCCCGGGACGTCGGGCCGGGCCCGGGTGCCGGGGATGGGTGATCACTGTGCGGTGCGCAGCAACACCCGCGCCGGGCCGTGGAAGATGAGATCGTCCGGGTAGGGCACCGGATCGTCGGTGCGCACGACGTCGGGGAGGAATTCCAGGAGTGCGCCGAGTCCGATCTCCACCTCGGCCCGCGCGAGTGCGGCGCCCAGGCAGTAGTGGATGCCCAGGCCGAACCCCAGATGCCGATCGGGGGCGCGACTCACGTCCAGCAGGTCGGGGTCGGTGAAGCGGCGGGGGTCACGATTGGCCGATCCCAGGACCACCACCACCCTGGCCCCGCCGCGGATGTCGGATCCGCCGAGCGAGACGTCGCGGTAGGCCCAGCGGCTCAGCGTCTGGACCGGCGAGTCGAAGCGTACGAGTTCGTCGACGGCGGCCGTGGGCAGGGGTCGCGACGCGCGCAATCCGGCGAGCGTGTCGGGTCGTTCGAGCAGGGCCAGGACGGACTTGGTGAGGGCGTGGGTGGTGGTCTCGTGCCCGGCGGTGAGCAGGTGCACGCAGTTCGAGGCGATCTCGTCGTCGCTCAGCGGCCCGCTCTCCCGCGGTCCGCGCACCAGGAGCGAGATCAGGTCGTCCCCGGTGCCGCCGCGCCGCAGGTCGGCCAACTCGCGGAAGAAGGCGGCCAGATCGGCGGCGGCGGTGTCGGCGCGGGCGTAGCCGCCGTGCCCGCCGCCGCGCGCGCTGCTCGCCTCCTGGAGTCGCAGTGAGCGTTCCCGCAACCAGGCGCGGTGGCGCCGGGGCACGCCGAGCAGTTCGCACACCACCATGACCGGATAGGGTGCGGCGAACTCCTCGACCAGGTCCACCACATCCGCCCGGCGCAGGCCCACGATCAGCTCGTCGGCGATCTCCCGCATCCGTTCGCGCAGCCCGACCACCGCCCTGGGGGTGAACTCCCGGCTGAGCAGGGACCGTACGGTGGTGTGTCGGGGTGGGTCCAGGAACACGAGCCAGTTGCGGATCATCGTGTCGAGGGCGTGGTATCGGCTCATCGGCGCCGCCCTCGGAAGCCGGGCGGGGTCTGCTCCGGGCGACGCCGCGGCGACGTCCGCGTTGCGCCCGAACCTGGGGTCGGCGAGCACCTTGACGACCTCGTCGTAGCCGAAGACGTAGTGCGTGTCGGGCTCCCCCGGCGGCCCCGGCACGCGGTGCACCGGGGCCCTCTCCCGGTAGCGCCGGTAGACGGGGTAGGGGTCGGCGAGGTCGGCGGCGGGCCAGCCGCGCAGGCCGAACGGTGGCAGGTCTTCGTCGGGCATCGTGTCCTGTCCTGTCCTGTCCTGTCGGTCGTCCGGATGGCTGCGCCGATGGGTGCGCCGATGCGTGCCCGGGGGCTCAGCCGGCTCCGCGCACGGTGTCCGCGAGGGCGCCGGGGTCGGTCGGCAGTTCCCGGCCGCGCCAGGCCACGTGTCCGTCCGGGCGGACCAGTACGAAGGGCCGTTTGTAGGCGTCGGCGACCGCGGGGTTCTCGCTCACCGTCACGGTCAACGGCACGCGGCGGTCGGCGAAGGCCCGTTCGTATCCGTCGTGGCGCGGGTCGCCCGGGTGGTCGCCGGGTGCACGGTCGGGCTCGGCGCCGGTGGCGCCGCCGGGTTCGGGCAGGCACAGCAGGCGGAAGCCGTCCCCGAACAGGTCGAGGGTGGAGACCCCGGGCTTGACCCAGGCGTGCGGGGCGCGTGATCCCGGCCTGCTGTTGGGCTGTTCGGTGCTCTCGTCGACCGGCGGCGGGTCGGCGTCGGGGACCACGATCGGGGACGTGTAGCGGTATCCCATGTGGATCAGCGGGGCATCGAACTCCTTGCGGATCCCGCTGCGTTCGAGTTGTTCGGCCATCTCGATCCGGGCCCGCTCGCCGGCCGGGGAGTCGTCGTGCAGGTCCTCGGGGATGGTGCGGTTCATGGTGCGGACCAGATTGCGGTTGGCCTCCTCGACGGCCTCCTCCGCGACCGGGCGGCGTTCGGTGCGGTAGGTGTCCAGGAGGGCGGGCCCGGCCCAGCCCGCGAGTTCGGCCGCGAGTTTCCAGCCCAGGTCGGCGGCGGCGGCGATGCCGGTGTTCATCCCGAACCCGCCGGACGGGGACAGTGTGTGGGCGGCGTCGCCGAGCAGGAAGACCCGGCCGCTGCGGAACTCCTCCGCGACCCGGTGGGTCAGGTGCCATTCGTGATCGGACAACACCTCGATGGGCGTCTCGACGGCCACTGCCCGACGGATCAGGTTGAGCGCGAGTTGCCCGGCCTCCGAGCCGCCGTCCATCCGCACGGACAGCCGGAACAGCCCGCGCCCGTCCATCGCCCGCATCGGGAAGCGCAGCGAGTTGGACAGCAGCAGGAAGTAGAACAGCGCTTTGTCGGGGCCCAGTTGCCGACCCAGCTCGGGGGCGCGGAAGAGGATGTTGCGGAACACCTGGGTGGGGTGCCGGGCCGGGGCGGCGATGCCGCACCACTTGCGGATCGGCGAGGAGGCGCCGTCGCAGGCCACCAGGTAGCGGGCCCGGATCGCCCGGACCGCCCCGCTGTCCAGGTCGGTGACCAGGGCGGTGACCCCGTCCGCGTCCTGGGTGAAGCCGTCCAGCCGCCGGCTCAGGCGCAGCGGGCCGTGCGGGTGACGGCCCACCGCGTCGGCCAGGAGCGGTGCGAGCCAGTGTTGCGGGCAGATCTCGTCCGGCTCCGGGGTGTGCCGGAAGGGCCGTCGGGTCTCGCTGGTGCCGACCGGCAGTCGGTAGACCTCGTGTCCGCCGACCCGGGTGACCCAGACGCTGTCGAGGGTGTGGTCGCGTGGCCAGCCGGCCGCGCGGATCCGGTCGGCGACGCCCCAGCGGCGGAAGAACTCCATGGATCTGGGGCCGATGTTGCTCACCTTGGGGTGGGTCACCGATCCGTCGCTCGCCTCGACCACGATGTGGTCCACGGCGCGCGATCCCAGGTCCAGGGCCAGGGCCAGGCCGACCGGGCCGGCGCCGACCACGAGTACGTCGGTCTGCTCCACGGGGTTCATCCGTGCCGCCTTTCGTCGAGATGTGGGGTGCTGCGGGGGTGCTGCGGGGGTGCTGCGAACTGCCGTCAGTGCGCGCGGAATCGGTCCGCGAGGAAGGCGAACGTCTCCCCCACCCGGTCCGGGACCAGCGGCAACCGCCGGGCATCCCCGGCCAGTTCCGTGCAGCGCGCGGCGAACACCCGGCGCGCCACCTCCGGGTGGGCGATCGGTTGTGGGGCCGTGCCCAGGGCGAACGGGGCACCGGCGGTGCGGCCGGGCATCCCGGACGGCAATACCGCAAGGAGTTCGGCGAGCGGCTGGAGTGCGCCGTTCATCACGTCGATCGAGACGTTCATCAGCTCCGAGCGGCGCAGGCTCGCGGTCGGGGCTTCGCCGAAGTGCTGGACCATCAGCTGGGCCATCATCCGGTAGGCGTCGTTGCACAGTCGGGCGACCCGGCGGGCCGTCGGCTCGGTGATCACCTGTCGGTTCCCGGTGCCCTCGGCCAGGGTCGGGTTGCGCAACACCGGATAGGCGACGTCGGGGGCGGGCCGGCGGCCGGGGGGTCGGTTCAGCCGCATCGTCATCAGCAGGTCCGAGATCCGCTCGAAGGCGTCGAAGTGCGATTCCTCGGCGGCGGGTTCCCGCGCCGGGTCGAGGACGCGGCCCTCGCCCTGTTCGGTGACGAAGTCGATCGCGAACAGCGCGCTGGACAGGTCGTCGACCCGGAGTTGGTAGTCGGGGTGCGCGGTGTTGACCGACTCCCGCAGGAACACGTGGTGTTCGCCGCCGCCCTGCCCCCGGTCGAGCACGAACAGGTCGGGGATGCGGACGAGGGCGGCGCGCACGTCGGCGTACAGTCCGCTCAACGAGGTGTACGGGTACGTGTGGCCGCCTCGGGTCGTACTCGTGCGGCCCTCGTCGCCGTACGCCACCTCCTCCCGGAGTCGTTCCGGCCGCTCGATCGTGATGAACCGCTGGACGCCGGCGACGTCGAGCGCTTCCAACGCGAAGTCCAGCGGTACCAGCAGTTCGCACTCCAGGCGGGCGAAGTCGATCGCGGGGAAGTGGAACGGCTCGCCGAGCGCGGCCAGGATGTTGTTGACGACCAGGAAGTGGATCATCTCCTCGCGGGCCACCCGCAACAACGTGCTGCGGATCCCGTCGTCGAGCGTCTCCCCACCGTCCCCGCACACCACCCGCAATCGCTCCGGCGTCCACACCTGCCGGCGGACGTACTCGAGGCCGGCGCCGTACAGCGGTAACGAGTAGGCGGCGTACAGGTATTGCAGCGTGACGGCCAGCTCGATCAGCGCCGCGTGCCGCAGCGTCGACACCAGTTGCGCACGTGTCGCGATCACCGGCCTCGGGCGGGTCCAAACCGGCGCGGCGGTCAATACCCGGTCCGGGGTGCCCCGGGCCCGCAGGTAGGCCAGCAGCAGCCGGGCCTGGGGCGCCGACAACTCGCGCGTCGGCGGCATGTAGTACGTCTTCGCCTTGTTCCTCGGGTCGGACATCTGCCAGATCAGCCGGACGTAGGTGTCCACCCGGAACCGGTCCGCCATGCTGAAGACTTCGTCCTTCATGAAGGAGAACGCAAGTTCGTAGAAGGCGAAGATCTCCGTGTAGACGAGTTCGAAGGACACCCCCTCGGGCGGCAGCGCGTCCAGTCGCCGGTCGTCGGGCAGGATCCGCACCGACACCTCCCCGGCGCCGGCCCAGTAGCCCAATCGGTCGTCGTTGTCGTATCCGACGGCAGCGGATCCGGGCGCGGACGGATCGACGGGTGGCGCGACCCCGGGCGGGGTCAGCAGGATGCGCGCACAGCCGGGCCGGGCGCCGCGCACCTCGAAGGTGCCTCGGCCCCGGTCGTCGGTGCGGATGACGCACTCGGATCGCCATCCGCAGTCCCGGTCGGGGCGCACCCGCACGATGTCGAGGTCTGTACAGAGTGCCTCGGGCGAGCGGGCCGCCTGGTCCCGGGGCAGCGCGCGCGGGTTGAAGAACTGCCGGATCTGAACGGCGTCGACGGGTCCGGGGCGACCCCGGATCAGCGATCGCACCACGACGCGCGTCTGCGGGTCGTCGTCGGGATGATCCAGGATCAGGCACGCGTCGTCCGTCTGGACGTTGACCTCCCGCTCGCGCCACACCGGGGCCCCGGTGCCGGCGTACCGGATCAGCAGCGCCTCGTGTTCGGCGGCGGCCGACCCGGGCCGACGCGGTACCACCACTACGCCGGCCGTCTCGGCGCCGGCGGCGTCCCGGGGCAGTTCGGCGACCGGGCGATCCCCGTGCGCCGTGCGCAACTCCCAGTCCTCGTCGCGCCGTTGCCCGGCCGCGCCGACCAGGTTGAAGGTGACGTGCGTCGGGTCCACGGCGACGGTCAGCGGGCGGGCCGCCGCCGGCCCGGCCGCGGTGAGCAGGCGCCCCGCCGGATAGGAGCGAAGTTCGTCCCCACGCCACGGCGCGATCGTTCCGTGGAGTCGCCATGGCGTGGGGTGTTCGGGGACCGGCGGCGCCGAGCTGCGCCAGAGCGCGAACTGCACGACCAGGCCATGCACTTCGTCGGCCGCCAGTACCTCGCGCAGGTGCTCCACGACCGGTGACCCGGGCCGCTGCGCCGGCCAGTGCAGCGACGCGTCGCCGGCGACCACGAACTGATGCACCGTCGACAGCGGCAGCCGCGACGCCGCCGCACCGGTGCCGTCGGGCGGCGGCGCCGCGAACTCCTGCCAGCGCGGCGGCTGGAACCCCTCCACGTCACCCGTGAACAGGTATCCGACGTCGTGCGAGCGGCCCAGTCGGCCGACCGCCAACTGCCCGATCATCAGCGTGGTGGTCCAGTTGGACGACGGATCGACATCGAAGACTCGGGCCCGGTTGGCGGTGGTGGCGAAGTACGCGTTGTAGTGGCCCCACATGTCCACGCTGCGCCCGATCACCGGATCGCCGACGAGCAGCACCCCCGGACGCCGCTCGGCGCCGACGACCACCGCATCCACCGTGAAGTGCCCGTTGCCGCCGAAGTTCGCCCCCGCGCCGGCGTCCGGACCCAGTGCGCGCAGGATCTCGTGATACTCGACGGCGGGCCGGTCGGTGGGGAACGGCCGTCCGTCGGGGGTCAGCGCGGTGTTCGTGGCCAGGTCGACCAGGCCGCTGCGCGGTCCGGTGGGCAGTTGGGTGGTGGCGGTGCCGGCGAAGTGCAGCCGGGGGAGGTCGAATACGCTCATGCGGGTTCCTCCGACACGGCGTATTCGTCGGCGGTGACCGGCGCGTCCGCACCGGGCTCGTGGTATTCGATCTCGCGGACCGCGTTGTCCGCCGACTCGATCGCGCCCTCGATCCAGGCCGGATGGGTCGAGCAGTGTTCCCCGGCGAAGAACAACCGCCCCTGCCGGCGGGCCGCCGAGCGGCGTTCGCTCTCGCACGTCGCGATGTCCTTGCCCCAGCGGACCGCCGCCGCCCCCATGCTCGACGGCGCGTCGCCCCAGACCTGGTCGGCCACCCCCAGAATCATCCCCGGCTGCCGCAACTGCGGGTGTACGGCCGAGACTTCGTCCAGCACCACGGCCAGCCGCGCGGATCGGGTCAGCCCGCCGAGCACGTCCGCGTCCTCCCCGATCGCATAGCTCGCCATCAGCGCCGCACCAAGCCGGGGATCGCCCTCCACCGGCGGGTAGTACGTCTGCCGGACCAGTCCGCCGGTGAAGGACGCGCCGCCGGTGATGCCCTCCCGCTCCCAGAACGCCTCGCGGCAGTGGAAGGAGACCTTCGTGGCGGACCAGTACTTCATGTCGTGCACGATCGCCGACTTCTCCGCGTCGAATCCCACCAGATCCATCCCGCGCAGTACCGAGAACGGCACCGTGCACAAGACGTAGTCGCAGCTCTTGGTGACCGTCCCGAAGCCGCGCCGCACCCGCAGCGACACCTCGCGCTCCCCGGTCTCGATCCCCACCACCTCCTGGCCGCGCCGGATCGGCCCCCGCACCCGATCACGCAGCCGATGCACGAGCTGATCCATCCCACCGCGCAGCCGGATCAGCCGGGTGCTGGTCTCGCTGACGATGTCCTCGACGAACCGGTACAGGCGACCCGTGCAACCTGCCTGGATCTGCGGATGGTGGGCGAACAGCGCATGCAGATCGATACGATCGCGCGCCGCGCCGTACACGAACGGCGACAGGTCGATCCCGTCCACCAGCCTGAGCATCTCGTGATCGAGGCCGTCGCTGATGCTCTCCCGGAACCGCCCCGGTGCGATCGCATTGACCCGCACCGCGAGCCAGGCACCGAACAACACCGTGGCGTCGTCGTACTCCTCGCACTCGCCCTCCGGCAGTCGGCGGCGCAGCTCCGCCACCAGCGTGCGGGAGGCGTCCCGGATCCGCTGATGCCCGGATCCGGTCTCCAGGTAGGCGTTCTCGTCCTGGAACAGCGTGGTGAACTCCCGCACCCGGTCCGCGAGACCGAGTTCCCCGATGCAGCGCATGGTGCGCCGATGGGTGATCGGCACCCGCATCGCACCGAGTTCGACCGAGGGGCCCGGCTGCCCGGGCAGAAATCTATGCGTTCGGACTCGTCCCCCCAACTCCAGTCGCCCCTCCAGTACTTCGACGCTGTGCCCGCGTCGTTCGAGTTCGTACGCGGCCACGAGCCCGGATATGCCGGCGCCGATCACGGTGATCCGCTTCCGCTGTCGGCGGACCTGAGGGGGAAATGGCAGTGCGGAGTCGGCGCTGTGCGGAGGTGGCTTCAACATGTCGCCTCGCCCTTCCTCGGGACTGGTACTTCGGGCCGGTACTTCCTCGGTGGATTCGGCGCCAATTGTGTACAGCCGAAATCCGCGACCACATCCCCGAAACGAACGGGGCGGCGGGTGGCGAAAAGCCCGGCCGGACCCGGGAATCCACGACGACGGCCCGGTCACCCCGCATGTTCGGACGGTTTTCGATCGGTGCCGCGATCACGCGCGGAAGACGGGGACATGCTGGGGACCCGGTCGACGAAAGTCGGCCACCGGACGCGTGTTCGTGACGCGTTCGGATCGTGACTCGTGGGATTTCGACGCTCCGGCCGAATCCGGACGCTCCGACGGAATCCGGGAAAGGGAACAGCTGTGGGAAACCCATCACTCGGCGGACCCGAGGCCATGCCCGAACCCCTGGAGCGGGCGATATTCGGCATGTACGCCACCCACGCCGTGCATCTGGCCGACCGCCACGGGGTATTCGCGTTCCTGATCGCCCACGGCCCGAGCCGCATCGGGAAGATCGCCGCCGCCACCGGGACGGACGAGGAGACCCTCGGCCGACTACTCGTCGCGCTGTGCGCGTTCGGCGTCGTGGCGGAGGGCGGGAGCGGCGAATACCGGGTGCCGGCGCGGTCCGTCCCCTACCTGGACCGCACCGACTCGCGCTACACCGGCGCGTTCGTCAGCCACCTGATCGGCAGTACCGCCGACCGCATGTCGTACCTGGACGCCTATCTCGTACACGGGAAGGCCCGGGTCGACGTCGATCTGC
This sequence comes from Embleya sp. AB8, assembly GCF_049739465.1. Taxonomy (NCBI): domain Bacteria; kingdom Bacillati; phylum Actinomycetota; class Actinomycetes; order Kitasatosporales; family Streptomycetaceae; genus Embleya; species Embleya sp. AB8. Next base: position 15,387 of record NZ_JBMHHY010000011.1, on the reverse strand, counting down.
CCGACCCCTTCGAAACCATCTACACCGACGAGGAATCGGTCACCGCGTTCCTGGCCGCCATGTGGCAGCTGAGCTTCGACGTCTCCGGGGAACTCGCCGACCTGGCCGAACTGGGCGCCGTCGAGCACCTGGTGGACGTCGGCGGCGCCAACGGACCGTTCTCCGTGGCCGCGTTGTTGCGCACACCCACCCTGCGGGCCACCGTCTTCGATCTGCCCCAGGTCGGCCCGCACCTGCACCGGACCCGGGACGCCTACGAGTTCGGCGATCGGCTCGCGTTCGTGTCCGGCGACTTCTTCTACGACGAACTCCCCGAGGGGGACTGCGTGGCGTTCGGCTACGTGCTCTCCGACTGGGACGACGACACGTGCCTGGACCTGCTGCGCAAGGCGCACACCGCATGCCGGCCCGGCGGCCGGGTGCTGGTCATGGATCGACTCTTCGACGGCCACCATCATCCGCTCGCCACCGCGGTGATGAACCTGTCCATGCATGTGGAGACCCGCGGCCGGCACCGCACCGCCGAGGAATATGTCGGGCTGCTGCGCGCGGCGGGCTTCGTCGACTGCGAGGTACGCCGCTCCACCCGGGAGAAGCACCTCGTCCTCGGCCGCTCGGCATCCCAGGGAGGTTGACCCATGTGCGGAATGCCCCCCGCCGCGCGCCTGCCCGACGACGCCGAGGACATGGTCCGGATGCAGGGCGCGCGCGGCCGGGCCGGCCTGACGGAGGCGGTCCGCAACCGACTCGCGACCCGACACGACGACACCACGCTCGGCGCCGGCAGTGGTCCGGAGCAGGAGATCGTCCGGTTGTTGACCCGCCCGTTCAGCCGCAAGGAGCAGATCCCGGAGTACTACCGCTACACCAGCCTGCACGTCTACGACTGGTTCCTGGCCCACTACCCGGACGATCCGATCGCGGCCGGGATCGTCGCCATCCAGGCGACCGTGGCCGATCTGACCGCCCGGGAGGCGGCGCGCGCGGAGCAGCCCGGCGAGGCCGCGCCCTATCTTCCGGAACGCCTGGACCGGCTGCGGCAGTTGGTCGCCCGACTGGACGAGGTCGTGGTCGACCCGGTGGGTCCGCTGCGCGGCGCGGACCTTCGGGAAAGGGCGAAAAACGACGCGACGTTGCGTTGGCGGTTGTTTGTGCTCACCCGCTGCACCGCATTCCCGCAATCCGCCGACGCCAATGAACATATCTTCCTAAGATCCGTGCATTCCTGTGAACTCGGGTTCTATCTCGTGCGTTGGGCGGCCTGTCGGGCGATCACCGCGATCATGGCCGGGGATCACCCGACGGCGGCTTTCCGGATCGAGCAGGTAGGCGCCTGCTCGGAACTCCTCAACGCCGTCTTCCACACCCTCAAGACCCTCTCCCCCGAACAGTTCATGGCATTTCGCGAGGCGACCGGAGCGGCCAGCGCCGTCCAATCCCTCAACTTCCATCTCGCGGAACTGGCGCTGTTCGGATACGACCCGCGAAAATTCGAGGTCTTCTCTCGGTTCGGTCACCTGCGGATGCTCAACGATCCGCCGTATCGTGATCATCGACCGCTGCGCGCGGCGGTCGCCGATTCCGCGAGTCCGGAGCTGACGACGGCGTTCGACGCGGTGGAGCGGTCGCTGCTGAACTGGCGAGGCCGCCACTACGGGTTCGGCCGCCTGTATCTGCCCCGCCAACTCAAGGGATCCGGCGGCACCGAAGGTGCCGGATACCTCAAGACATTCGTGAACAAGGACAGTTGCCTGCCCGGCGAACCGGGCCCGGTCCACGAGGCCATGCTCCGCTTCGCCGCGCGGTAGCGCCGCCGTACGCATCCCTCCCGAACACCTACCTTCCCGAACACGTACAGGAGACCCATCAGTGACCACCACCACCCCGATCCTGCCCGCCGCGACCGCCCGCCGCGTGCTTGACGCCGCGCTCGCCAAGGCGGCCGAACTGGGCGTCGCGGTCGCCGTCGCCGTCGTCGACGCGGGCGGCAACCTGCAGACCGCGGCCCGGATGGACGGCGCCACCTTCTGGTCCACCACCGTCGCCACCCACAAGGCGGTCACCGCCGCCGGGCTCGGGGTCCCGACCGCCGTGTTCGGGCAGTTCGCCGCGCAGGATCCGATCCTGCTGGCCACGATGGCCGCGCAACCCGGCTTCGCGCTGCTCCCCGGCGGCATCCCGATCGTGATCGACGGGACCATCGCCGCCGCGATCGGTGTGGCCGGCGGCACCAAGGGCGAGGACCAGCCGATCGCCGAGGCGGGCGTGGCGGCGGCCCAGGGCTGAGGCCGCCGGCCCGGGCTCGGCACGCCCGACCCGAGACCACCCAGCCCGAGACCACCCAGCCCGAGACCACCGAGCCCGAGACCGTCGGGCCGGTGCACGTCACCCTGTCCCCGCCGACCGACGCAGCTCGGCGGGGACAGGGGATCATGGACGCATGTACCCGGTCCCGAATGCCGCCGCCTACCTCACCGGCCACTGGTCCATCGACCGCACGGTGGTGGACGAACGCTCCGGCGTCCAAGGCGGCTTCACCGGCACGGCCGTCTTCCGCCGCAGCGGCGACGAGCTACTCGAACAGGAGTCCGGCGAGTTCGTCTGGGCCGGGACGAGCAACCGGGCAAGCCGTACCCACCGCCTGATCCCGCACCCCGACGGCACGGCGGACGTGTGCTTCGCCGACGGCAGACGCTTCCACGACCTCGACCTGCGTACCGGGCACTGGACCACCCGACACCCCTGCGCCGCCGACCGCTACGACGGCGAGTTCACCGTGGTCTCCCCGAACGAGTGGCACCTGCGGTGGCAGGTCGCGGGTCCGGCGAAGTCGCAGACCCTGACCTCCGTCTACCGCCGCATCGACCCCATGCCCGGGGAGGTCAGGGGCCGGTGAGGATGACGAGTTGCCGGGTCGCCCTGGTCATCGCGACATAGCGGTCGACCGCTCCCTCGATGCCGGTGCCGAACGTCTCGGGGTCGATCAGCACGACCAGGTCGAATTCGAGTCCCTTGGCCAGCTCCGGGGTCAGCGACCGCACCCGGGACGTGCTCCGGAAGGTGGGGTCGCCGATCACGCATGCGACACCTTCGGCGTGTTGGGCCGGCCAGGTGTCGAGGATCGAGCCCAGCTCCGCCACGGATCCGTGCACCACCGGGACCTCGCCGCTGCGGATCGAGGTCGGCACGTTGGCATCCGGCAGGACCGCCCGGATGACCGGCTCGGCCTCGGCCATGATCTCCTGCGGCGTGCGGTAGTTGATGCTCAGCGAGGCCAGGTTGATCCGGTCGAGGCCGATCCGCTCCAGCCGTTCCTGCCACGACTCGGTGAACCCGTGCCTGGCCTGGGCCCGATCGCCGACGATGGTGAAGCTCCGGGACGGGCAGCGGAGCAGCAACATCTGCCACTCCGCGTCGGTCAGCTCCTGCGCCTCGTCGACGACGACGTGCGCGAACGGACCGGCGAGCAGGTCCGGTTCGACGCCGGGCGCGGCGGAGTCGTCGTCCAGGGTGTCCTTCATGTCCTGGCCGCGCAACATCGTCACCGCCCCTTCACCGTCGTCGTCGGCTTCCAGGATGGCGTCGACGACCTTGGCCATGTCCTCGCGCGCGGCGGCCACGGCGGCCCGCTGCCGGCGGCTGCGGTGTGCGGCCTCCGGGTCGCCGAGTCGCTGTCGGGCCGCGTCCAGGAGCGGCAGGTCGGACACCGTCCAGGCGTGGGCGTCGGCGCGTTGCAGCTTGTGTATGTCGTCGGGGTCGAGCCAGGGCGCGCACATCCGCAGGTAGGCGGGTACCGTCCACAAATCGCCGACCAGGTCGGTCGCCTCGATCAGCGGCCAGGCGCGGTTGAAGGCGGTGAGCAGTTCGCGGTGCCGCAGCAGGGACCGGCGGAGCAGGTCGGCCGAGGCTTCGTCGTCGTGCTTGTCCACCAGGATCGTGACCAGTTCCGCCCAGATCCGCTCGCGCGCCTCGTTGTGCGCGATGCCGGGTTCCGCCGCTTCGAACGCCTCGGCCCAGTCCGCGGCGCTCAGCCGGAGGTCGGACCAGTGGGTGGTGATCGTCATGCCCTTGGTGGGCGGCTCCTCGTAGCACCGGACGGCGGTCTCGATCGTCGAGGTCACCAGGTTCGCGGCGGACTTCAGCTGGGCCACCTCCGGGTCGGCCTCGACCACCGCCGCGGCTCCCTCGGGGACCAGGTCGCGCAGGGTGCAGGTCTGTACGCCCTCCTCGCCGAGGCTGGGCAACACGTCGGCGACGTAGCCGAGATAGGGCTGATGCGGGCCGACGAACAACACGCCGCCCCGACGGTGCCCGAGGTGGGGATCGGCGTAGAGCAGGTAGGCGGAGCGGTGCAGCGCGACGACCGTCTTCCCGGTGCCCGGGCCGCCGTCGACGACCAGGGCGCCGCGCGATCCGGCCCGGATGATGGCGTCCTGGTCGGCCTGGATGGTGCCGAGCACGTCGCGCATCCGACCCGAGCGGTTGCCGCCCAGACTGGCGATGAACGCGGACTGGTCGTCGAGCGCGGCGTGCCCGGCGAAGCCGTCCGGGGTGAACACCTCGTCCCAGTAGTCGCTGATCCGGCCTCTGGTCCAGCGATACCTGCGCCGGCTCGCCAGGCCCATCGGGTTGGCGTGGGTGGCGCCGAAGAACGGTTCGGCCGCGGGGGTGCGCCAGTCGATCAGCAGCCGCCGACCCAAGTGGTCGGTGAGGCCCAGTCGTCCGACGTACACGGGTTCGGCGTCGTCCGCGCCGACCATGTGTCCCAGGCACAGGTCCAGGCCGAAGCGACGCAGCGCGCGCAGTCGGGTGCTCAACCGGTGGATCTCGATGTCCCGGTCCATCGCCTGCCGGCCCCTGCCGCCGGGCGACCTGCGCTCGGCGTCGAGGCGGTCGGACAGGTCGGCGATCGTCTGGTCGAGGCACTCCGCGATGGCCGCGAAGTGCTGCTCGTCGCCGGCGATCAGGGCCGGGTCGGCCTTGCCGGCGAGGCGGTCGGGAAGGTCGAACGCACTGGTGGTGAGGGGGTTCATGGTGATCGGCTCCGCAGGTTCTGGGGTGCTGGGGTCCCGGCTCGACGAACGTGTGTGGTTCACCCGGACGCGGGTGCCACGCGGTTGCGGCCGGGTGCGTCGAACGTGCCGGGTGCGTCGAACGTGTCGAGCGCGTCGCGCAGGCGCCGGGCGGCCACCGTCGTGCCATCGGTGCGGATCAAGCGGGCCACGGCGCCGGCCCGGGCGCGGGTCTCGGGGTCACGCACCGGTCGGTACGAGGTCGAGGTCCGTCGGCCGGCCCGGCGCGGCAGTTCCTCCGCCGGCGGCGACGTCGGCCCGGTCGCCGGCGCCCGCACCGGCCGACCGACCGACACGATCGGCACGCCGACCCGGGCCGGGCGCTCCGCGAAGTCCGGCGGCGCGCACCCCCGCACCCCCGCGCCGAGCTCCGGCATCCACAGCCGCAGCCGCAGCCGCACCGCGAGCCCCGCCATCGGCTCGACGTCCCCGCGCGAGCCATCCGTCGACAACAACACACGCACTACGCGTACTCCCCGATTTCCGCAGATTTCGGCCGACTTCCGGCCCAGGTCGACGATTCTGCGGCACGAGGGGGGCCTTGCCGCAAGGCCCCCGGTGCGCTATATGTTGGATATGGCGAGGAGCGCGTGCACTCCTCGCCTTTGTCGTGCGCCGGCGGGCCCACGATCGGCCCGGTCCGGTCAGCCGGCCCGGTGAGTGCCGATCATGAGTTCGGCGAGGTCCTCGGGGGCGAGGAACGACGGCGGCGGAGGCGGGCCCCAGTTGAACAACCCGCGCGCCCCTTCGAACGTCTCCGGCGTCCAGATCTGCTCGTCCAGGACGCAGTCCATGTCGGAGTAGTACTCGGTGAAGTTGCCGGCCGGGTCCTTGAGGTACCAGAAGAAGTTCGACCCGGCACGGTGCCGGCCCAGACCCCAGACGTGGCGGTCGGGGTGGCCCTCCAACATGGCCACCGCACCGCGGCCGATCTCGTCGACGTCGTCGACCTGCCAGGAGCTGTGGTGCAGGAAGGTCACGGGCGCATCGAGGACCAGCAGGTTGTGGTGGTCGGTCGAGCAGCGCAGGAACGCTCCCTGCCCCTTGATCCGGTCGCTGACCTTGAAGCCCACCAGGTCGGTGAAGAACCGGATGGTGGCCTCGAAGTCGGTCGAGCCGAGCACGACGTGGCCGAGCTTGCGCGGCCGTACCGGCGCCGTGCGCAGGACGCCGGGGGCGCGGGCGGTTTCGCGTTCGATCCGGCCGGGACCGTTGTACACGACGGCCGGGGCGGGTGGTTGTCGGATGGGTTCGGCGACCCGGACCTCGACGCGCGTGCCGGTGACGGGCTCGACGGTACGCACGCCTGTGCCGTCCTGCTCGACGGGCGCCCCGGCGCCGCGGAGCCGGTGTGCCACGGCCGCGATGTCGTCGAAGTGCTCGGCGCCGATGCCGAGTTCGACGAGCCGCCGGGTCGGGGCGGGGACCAGGTGCAGTTGCCGGCCGCCGTCCGTGCCGGCCAGCCAGCCGTCCGGATGTGGGTGAAGACCGAAGTCGGTGTAGTAGGCGATCGCTTCGTCGACGTTCGGCACTCCGACGGTGATCGCGGTCAGACGATGTAGCGACATCGTTTCCCTCCTTGCGTCGTACAGCTCACGACGAGGACTTGAACCTGACACCCGGGTCAACTTCTACCACCTCGGCGTGACGAACACACCGGGTACGGAGGAGACGACGATGAGCGATCCGACCGGCAAGGTGGCGCTGGTGGCGGACGGCGGCCGGGCGACGGCGGGTACACCGGTGGCCACCACGCTCGCCGCGCCTCCCCCGCCGCAGCCGGGCGGACAGGGAAGCGAACCGCCCGGATGGGACGGCGCGTTCACCCTTGATCGTAGATCCGGCGCAGCCACGGCTCGCGGACGACCGGCAGTCGGGCCAGTGTGCGGCGGAACTCGTCCGGGTCGGGTCGGAACCACCCCCATGGGTGCAGCGGGAGTGGATCGTCGCGCAGGACGCCCGCGGGGAATCCGCCGGTGGCCGGGAGGGGCAATCGCTCGTGGGGGAAGGCGAGGTGTACCCACACGTCGGCGGAGACGGGCACGGCCGACACGGTGCCGCCGGGTGGCTGCCAAGTCTCCCCGGTGTACGGATGGATCGGAACCAGTGCGATGTCGAGGACGGGGTCGGGCGCGGGCAGGCCCGGTCCGGCCAGGGCCGCGTGCTTCGCCGGCGGTCCGGGCGGAAGCAGACGGTCGAGTGCGCGGCGGAACGTGGCCGCGACGAGGCCGTCCGGGACGGTCACCGGCGCGCCCGCCGAGGCCACCACCAGGTGGGCCAGGGCGACACCGGCGGCTGCCTCCCATCGCAGGTCCCAGCGCCCGGACTGGTCGAGCGGTGGCCTACCCGGCCACTCCCGCGCGAACGTCTCCCAGTCGAGCGCCGGGCGGGTGGGGCCGTCGACGGGGCGGCGGAGTACGGCGTCCGGGGCCAGCCGGACGGCCTGCCAGACCGAGCAGTCGTCGACGCGCGCCGCCACCGCGCGTCCGCACCGCTCGCAGGCCAGGTTCGGGCCTTCGCCACCGTCGAGTCCGCAGCAGTAGCCGGCGCAGCGCTCCGGGATCAGGACGGTGCCGCGGATGTCACCGGGCGCCAGGACGACCGCCCCCGGCGCGCCGTAGGACAGCGCGTACAGCGGTGCGAACACACCGCGCGCCGCCGCCTCGTCCACCCCGACCTGGTCCCACGACCGCCACGGCGGTCCGGACGGTTCGGGATCGACGGCGTATGTCCCCGACTCCATCAGCACCGGGAGCAGTTCCCCGTACCCGTACCTCTGGTGGGTGTGTGGCGGAAGCACGACCTGTGCCACCGGAACCGTCAACACGGCGCCGCACCCGACACACACGAACACATCCACATGGCCTCCCCCGCCCCGGAGTTGCGGATTATCCCGAGTCGGCGCGCCGACAGCCAACGCTTTTGGCGCCGGCATCGGCATCGGCGCTGTCCTGGCCGGGACTGGACTGGACCGGACTCGGGGTGGTCGACCCGCCACCCTCGCCCGGCCACCCCTCCCAAACTGTTCATCATCGACTGTATTATTCAGCTCATGATGAATGTTGCGGTGCACGGCGAAGTGCTGGCCCGGTTCGGTCACGCACTCTCCGATCCCACGCGTGCGCGGTTGTTGCTCGCGTTGCGCGAGGGTCCGGCGTATCCGAGCGAACTCGCCGACGCATTGGGGGTCTCGCGGACGAACCTGTCGAACCATCTGACGTGCCTGCGCGGTTGCGGCCTGGTCGTCGCCGTGCCGGAGGGCCGCCGGCTGCGCTACGAACTCGCGGACGCCCGGCTCGCCCACGCGCTCGGGGACCTGCTCGGCGTCGTACTGGCCGTCGACCCCACGGTCGCCTGCGCGGACGCCGACGAGAAGGGGTGCTGCTGAGATGGCCGCGGCGCCCGTGTCGATCCCGCCGGGGCCGTCGCCGGCCCGGCAGCGCGCACTCCGCCGCCGGATCCGCCTGCTGGTCGCGGCGACGATCACCTACAACGTGGTCGAGGCCGTGGTCGCCGTCTCCGCGGGCGCCGCCGCCTCGTCGACCGCGCTGGTCGGCTTCGGCCTGGACTCGGTGATCGAGGTCGCCTCCGCGACGGCGGTGGCCTGGCAGTTCAGCGCACGCGACCCGAGTCGCCGGGAGCGGACCACCCTGCGGATCATCGCGATCTCGTTCTTCGCGCTCGCCGCCTACGTGAGCGTGGCCGCCGTACGCGCCCTCGCCGGGAGCGGCGCGGCCGAACACTCGACCGTGGGCATCGTCCTGGCCGCACTGTCCCTGGCGATCATGCCCGGCCTGTCGTACGCGCAGCGCCGCGCCAGCCGCGAGTTCGGGTCCGCCTCCGCCGTCGCCGACTCCAAGCAGACCCTGCTGTGCACGTACCTGTCCGCCGTCCTGCTGGTGGGCCTGCTCCTCAACGCAACCCTCGACTGGTCCTTCGCCGACCCGATCGCCGCCCTGGTCATCGCCGCCGTGGCGATCAGGGAAGGCCGCGAAACCTGGCGCGGCGAGGGCTGTTGCGCACCGGCGCCGGCGAGCCGGGTCACCGCTCCGGACGCGGCGCCGGCGAGCACGGGCCGCGGTTGCGCGGCCGGTTGCGCCGGATCGGCGAAGTAGGGTCCCGCGACCAGGACTTCACAGCCGCGCTCGGTGCCGTTCGGCTCCATCGGAGGAGCGTACGGGCGGCCGGGGAGGGCGAAGTGCGTTCGGACGCCGAACGGGCCTTCTTCGTTCGCGCGTGGGCGCGTCCCCCCGTCCCGTGGTGCGTCGTGAGGCAACATCGCTCCGTACCCAGCGGCATGGGCGGGGACGGCTGGAAGGAGCAGGGATGCCGGATCGTTCGACAGCGCTGGTGCTCGGTTCGTCGCGCGGGATCGGTGCGGCGACGGCACGGGCGCTGGGGGCGCAGGGGCATCGAAGGTGTAGCACCGAGCCCCTGCGGGCCAGGGCGGCCTTGGCATGCAGAACGGGAGCAGGCGGGAAGGCACCGTCGGCTTCGAGCCGGCGGTGCAGGGTGCCGATGTAGCGGATCTCCGCCGGCTCGGTGCGGGCCCGCTTCACCTTGATCGGCGCTGTGTGGCGCCGGGGCAGGGCGGTGACCCGCGTGGCCGCGTGTCGGCGCCGACCCCGGTCGACCGCGCGCAAGGATGTCCTCGGGCAGCGGCCCGGCGAGGGGCGCTCCGCGTAGAGGGGCCACAGATGGCGGTAGCCGGTGCGGCGTTCCGGGCGGGACTCGTGGGCAGAAGGGTCGGGAGGGCCGAGGTCCGATCGGATCGCGGCCGCGTGCTCGCGCCCCGGGGCCTGCCGGCCCCACCCCGTGGTCGGAGGCTCTCGTGACATCGTTTCGGACCGGCGCCGCCGCATCGCGGGCCTCGCTTCCCTCCCGGTTCGGCGGCCGGCTGTCCCGGCTGACCTGGGTGGACGTGGTGGTCGCGGCGGCGGTGCTGGTGCTGCTCTACCTGGTTCTGCGGGTCGGGCAGGGGACCACGGTCCGCTTCTCCACCAGCCGGTCGGCGAAGGTCGACACCGACCCCACCCGGCTGCCCTACGACGCCGCGCGCTCGCTGCTGCGGATGTTCGTCGCGCTCACCGCCTCGACCGTATTCACCTTCGGCTACTCCTACGCCGCCGCCAAGAGCCGCCGCCTCGAGCGGATCCTGATCCCGACCCTGGACATCCTGCAGTCGGTGCCCGTACTCGGCTTCCTGACCGTCGCGGTGACCGGATTCATCGCCCTGTTCCCGGGCTCCATGCTGGGCCTGGAATGCGCGTCGATCTTCGCGATCTTCACCTCGCAGGCCTGGAACATGACCTTCGGCTTCTACCACTCGCTCACCTCCCTGCCGCGCGAACTCGACGAGTTGTCGCGGTCGTTCCGGTTCACCAGGTGGATGCGGTTCTGGAAGGTCGAGTTGCCCTCCGGGGCGATCGGTCTGATCTGGAACGGCATGATGAGCTTCGGCGGCGGCTGGTTCTTCCTGGTCGCCTCCGAGGCGATCAGCGTGAACAACAAGAACTACGCACTGCCCGGCGTCGGTTCCTACGCCGGCGCGGCGATCAACGACGGCGACCTCGGCCGGGTCGGCTGGGCCATCCTGACCATGACCGTGATGGTCGTCGGCGTGAACTTCCTCTTCTGGCGCCCGCTGACCGCCTGGGCGGAGAAGTTCAAGAACGAGCAGTCCGAGGCCGGCGAGCTGCAACGCTCGGTCGTGCTGAACTTCCTACGCCGTTCGCACTGGCCCCAACTGCTCGGCCGGGCGCTGCGCCCGGTGGGCCGCGGACTGAGCCGGGCGGCCCGGGTGTTCGGCGTCGACGACCGCCCACTCAATGTCGACCCGGCGCGCCGACGCACCGGCGACATCACCTTCGCCCTCGTCGCCGGCGGGCTGATCCTGTGGGGCCTGTTCGACCTCGGCAGCTACCTCCACGACAACACCGGCCTGGGCGTCTTCGGCGAACCGCTGCTGCTCGGTCTGGTCACCCTCGGCCGCGTCATCGTCCTGGTCGCGGTGGCGACGGTCGTGTGGGTGCCGGTCGGCGTCCGGATCGGCTTCTCGCCGAAGCTCACCCGGATCGCCCAGCCGGTCATCCAGGTGTTGGCGAGCTTCCCCGCCAACTTCCTCTTCCCGCTGGCCGTTTGGTTCTTCCTGAAGACGGGCCTGTCGATCAACGTCGGCGGCATCCTGCTGATGGCCCTGGGCGCCCAGTGGTACATCCTCTTCAACACCATCGCCGGCGCCCTGTCCATCCCCACGGACCTGCGCGAGGCCATGGACGACCTGGGCGTACACGGCCGGCAACGTTGGAAGCGGCTGATCCTGCCCGGCATCTTCCCGTCGTACGTCACCGGCGGCATCACCGCGTCCGGCGGCGCCTGGAACGCCTCGATCGTCGCGGAGGTCGTCACCTTCGGCGGTACCACCCTGACCGCCACCGGACTCGGCGCCTACATCGCCAAGGCCACCGCCTCCGGCGACTTCCCGCACCTGATCGCCGGGGTGGCGGTGATGAGCCTGTACGTCGTCGGCCTCAACCGCCTGCTGTGGCGCCGCCTCTACCGACTGGCCGACACCCGCTACACCCTGTGAGCCCCCTGACTCCCCCGACTTCCCTGACTCCCCCGATCTCCCCCGATCTCCCCCGATCTCCCCCGAGTCCTCCCACGTACGCACCTCCTGGAGCCCGCCATGGCCCTGAGCGCCCTCCGCAAGCTGCGCGCCAACCGCAAGAACCGTGCCGGCGGCGCCGACCGCAGCTCCGCCTCCGGCAAGCCGCCACGCGCCGCCGACGGCGAGATCCTGCTCGAAACGGTCGGCCTGACCAAGACGTACGCCGGCGCCGACGGCGAACTGCCCGTCCTGGCCGGGATCGACCTGAAGGTGCGGGCCGGCGAGATCCTCGCGCTGCTCGGCCGGTCCGGCTCCGGCAAGTCCACCCTGCTGCGCTGCCTGGCCGGCCTGATCCCGGCCGGCTCCGGCACCATCGCCTACCGGGACGAGCCGCTCAGGGGCGCCAATCCCGGTACCGCCATGGTCTTCCAGACCTTCGCGCTGCTGCCCTGGCTGACCGTGCAACAAAACGTCGAACTCGGCCTGGAGGCCCGCGGCGTGCCCGCCGACGAACGGGCCGACGCGGCGCTGCGGGCGATCGACCTGATCGGCCTCGACGGCTTCGAATCCGCGTTCCCCAAGGAACTCTCCGGCGGCATGCGCCAACGTGTCGGCTTCGCCCGCGCCCTGGTCGTCGAACCGGATGTACTGATGATGGACGAGCCCTTCTCCGCGCTCGACGTGCTGACCGCCGAGAACCTGCGCGGCGAGCTGCTGGAACTGTGGGAATCCGGCCGATTCCCCACCCGCGCCATCGTGTTGGTGACCCACAACATCGAGGAGGCGGTCCTGATGGCGGACCGGATCGTCGTCCTCGGTTCCCGCCCCGGCCGGATCAAGGAGTCCTTCGAGGTCGCCCTGGACCGGCCGCGCGACCGCAACTCGGCCGCATTCGAGGACCTCATCGACCGCGTCTACCGGGTGATGACCGGTCGGGTCAAGGAGACCCGCGTGCCCGGCCGTCCCGACGAGGTCGAGCCGGACCGGCGCACCCCGGCGAACACTCCGCTGCCCACCGCGAGCGTCGACGGACTCTCCGGCCTCGCCGAGATGGTCGCCCACCGCGGCGGCCGCTGCGACCTGCCCGACCTCGCCGACGACCTCGGCCTCGAGGTCGACGACCTGCTGCCCCTGGTCGACGCCCTGGACCTGCTCGGCTTCGCCAAGATCAGCGGCGACGACCTGCTGCTCACCGAGGTCGGTGCGGCATACGCCGGGGCCGACGTACAGCTGTCCAAGACGCTCTTCGCCGAGGCCGCACTGGGCGCACCTCTGGTCCGACTGATCACCACGAGCCTGCGCCAGAACCCCGAGGGCACCCTGCGCGCCGGGTTCTTCCGCGACGTACTCGCCCACCACTACACCAGCGAGCAGGTCACCGAACAGCTGGAAACCGCCACCGACTGGGGCCGCTACGCCGAGCTATACGCCTACGACGCCGACCCCCAGGAGTACCGCCTCGACGAGGACGAACAGCCCCCGCCGTCGGCGCAGGCGTAGGGGGTGGGGCCGGGCCGGGCCGCGCGAAGCGGCGGCGACGGGCTACGAGACGGGGTCCCGGTACTCGACCCTGGCACGAGGTCTGAACGCCTATGCGCGGCACCGCCGTTGCCGACGACGTGCGATGCGGCAACCACGGACTGCGCATGATCCAACTCCGCTCGACAAAGTACGCCTAATGCCAGTGTCCGGCCCAGGCTCGGGCTGCCCTGGTGAGTCGGTCGATGCCGGGGACGCCGTTCGCCTCCAGGTACTCCCATCGCCGTGCCTCGGCCCGTGCGAGGGCCCGCACCCCGGCGGGGGTGGCATCCGCGAACGCGGGGACGGGACGGCCGACCGAGCGGAGGCCGGCCCGGCCGACCGTCCGCCGAGCCGACCGCTCCGCCGCCCGCCGCCCGCCGTCAGACCTCCCGGGCGTCCTCGTGGACGCGGATGTCCTTCGTCAATTCCAGCAACTCCGCCTCGCGGTCCGCCCGGTGTCGCGGCCAGCCCGGTGCATCCGGACGGGTCTGCCACGGGTGCGGGCCCGCGAGCGGGCGATACTCGACACCGAGCGCGTCCAACCGGGCGAGGTGCGCCGAGGTGAGCCGCGCCTCGAAGTCCGCGTAGGCGCCCGGACCGGCCTCGGTTCCGGAGCCCGACCACACCGCTTCGGCGAACGCGCACAGCCGCGGGAACACCATGTAGTCCACGCGCCGCACCGAGTCCATGTGTTCGGTCCAGACCTGCGCCTGGCCGCCGAGCACCCGCGCGGCCTCCGCCTCGGTCAGGCCCGGAGGTACCGGGGTGAACCCGTACACCTCCTCCATCGTGAGCAGCGTGCCGACCGGGATCGGCTCGTCCGCGGCGTCGCTCTGCCGGTAGTCGAAGTACACCGTCGTGTCGGGGCAGGCCACCACGTCGTGCCCGGCCCGGGCCGCGGCGAGCGTGCCGTGCACGCCGCGCCAGCCGCCGATCAGGGCGCCCTCGGGGGCGCCGCCGGCCAGGATCTCGTCCCACCCGAACACCCGCCGCCCGCGCGCCGCCAGCATCTTCGCGAGCTCGGACACGAACCAGCCCTGGAGCGAACCCGGGTCCGGGTGGCCCATCGCCGCCCACGGCTCCGTCGGCACCTCGTCCCCGCCGATGCACACGTACTGCGACGGGAAGATCGCGCACACCTGGTCGAGCACGTCCGCGCAGAACCGCAGCGCCTCGTCGGTCGGCGCGAGCAGGCCGTCCGATCGACCGCCCCACCGGGTACGGACCTCCGACACCGGGACCGCGCCCAACGTCGGATACGCCGCGACGGCCGCCTGGACGTGTCCCGGCAGGTCGATCTCGGGCACGATCTCGATGTGCCGCTCGGCCGCGTACGCGACGATCTCGCGCAGGTCGTCACCCGTGTAGAAGCCGCCGTGCGGGCGGTCCTCGAAGATCTCGTGCTGACGCGAGCCCCGCATGCTGGCCGTGCGCCACGAGCCCACCGTGGTGAGCCTCGGCCACGTCGGCACCTCCATCCGCCAGCCCTGATCGTCCGTCAGATGCAGGTGCAGCACGTTCAGTCGGTGCAACGCCATCAGGTCCACGAACCGCAGCACGTCCTGCTTGGGCAGGAAGTGCCGGGCCACGTCCAGCATGATCCCGCGCCACCGGTGCGCCGGCGCGTCCTCGATCACGCACGCCGGGATCGCCCACGGACCCGAAGCCACCCGTCCGCGCCGCAGCGTGTCCGCGGGCAACAATTGCCGCAGCGTCTGGAGGCCGGCGAACACGCCCGCCGCCGAGCCGCCGCGCAGCTCGATCCGCTCGGCCGTGACCTCCAGGCGATACCCCTCGTCGGCAAGCCCGCCCGCGTCGATCGCCAGCGAGATCCCGGGACCCTCACCCAGGTAACAGCCGGTCGCGGGCCCGAGTACGCTTCGCAACCACGCGGCCTCGCCCGCGAGTTCCGGCGGGTGGGTCAGCCCCGTGGCGGGCGTCAGCCGATACTCGCCCACGCCGGGAACGACCCGTGCGGGCCGCGGAACGACCGCGATACCCGAACTCACGGACACAACCACATCATCAGAGGTAACCACAGTCGATTCAGTCCTTTACCGCTCCGCCGAGTCCCGATACCAGGTGCCGCTGAACGAACACGAAGAAGATCAGGACCGGGATGGTCATCAGGGTGGAGGCGGCCATGATGCCGCCCCAGTCGTTCTGGTCCGGTTTGAAGAACAC